>NZ_JAELTJ010000010.1 GCF_016428805.1 Achromobacter sp. ASV32 | reverse complement strand
CAGCGCCCTGATCGGCGCGGGCCAGACCTCGCTGTTCGATCAATGGTGTCTTGCCGACCTGGACCTGGCAGTGGCGCTGCGGCGCCTGTGGCTGGACGGCCTGCCCGATCCGCTGCGCGACTATGCCGACGCCCAATGGCAGCGCCCCTCGGTGCGCAAATGGCTGGAGCACAACGCGGCCGCCCGCGCCTGAGCCCCTTTGGCGCCGCCATGCAATTGCTGGATCACGTCTCCATCAGCGTCGCCGGGCTGGATGCCGCCCGGCCTTTCTACGACGCCATCATGCAGGCCCTGGGCGCGGCCAAGGTCTACGACCGCGTCGACGCCCTGGGCTACGGCGAACGCTGCCAGCCCGGCGATGCCGGCCATAGCTACCTGACCATCCATGCCGATGCCGGTGCCCCGCCAGCCGCCCCCGCGCGGCGCCACTGGTGCTTCAAAGCCGCCAGCCGCGCCGCGGTGGACGCCTTCCATGCCGCCGGACTGGCCCAGGGCGGCCGCGACGACGGCGCGCCGGGCCTGCGGCCGCATTACCATCCGCATTACTACGCCGCGTTCCTGCTGGACCCTTGCGGCAACCGCATCGAAGCCGTGTGCCACGACGCGCCGTAGCGCGCCGGCCGGCGGGGTAAAAAACAAGAGGGACGGATAGTCCCCAGGCGTTTGACTTGCATCAACCCCTCCTATGTTGCGATGCAACATCCATTCAGGTGTAATGGGGGGGTCAAGTCAGCTGGTTCCACTAGGGCCTGACAAACGGCGCTTGTGAACCAGTCCGGCGGCAACCGTGCCGCCGGGAGCATCCCTATAGGAGATCGCCATGGCCGAATCCGGCAACGATCGTGTCCCCGCCCCGTCCTTCAACCCCTGGACGGCCGCCTATGAATACGCTGTGGACGCCTGGCAGCGCGCCGTGCTCTATGCCGATGTGATGCGCCAGCGCGGCAACCAGTACCACGAGCACATGGCCAAGCGGGCGCCCAACGTGCTCAGCATGGAATACGAACTGGTGCTGGACGGCCGCGAACTGGCCCGGCCGGTCAACTACGGCCTGTTGCGCATCAAACCGCCCGAAGGGGTGGAGGTCGACCCGATCAAGCGTCCCTTCCTGGTGGTGGACCCGCGCGCCGGGCACGGCCCCGGCATCGGCGGCTTCAAGCCCGAAAGCGAAATCGGCGTCGCGGTGCGCGCCGGCCACCCCTGCTATTTCGCCACCTTCCTGCCGCGGCCCATGCCGGCCCAGACCGTCGAAGACGTGATGATGGCCGAGGCCTACTTCCTGGAAGAAATCATCGCCCGCCACCCCGACGCCGAAGGCAAGCCGGTCGTGGTGGCCAACTGCCAGGCGGGCTGGCAGATCATGATGACCGCGGCGGTGCGGCCGGAACTGTTCGGCCCCATCATCATCGCCGGCGCGCCGCTGTCCTACTGGGCGGGCTGGCGCGGCATGAACCCGATGCGCTATTCCGGCGGCCTGCTGGGCGGCAGCTGGCTCACCGCCATGACCAGCGACCTGGGCAACGGCACCTTCGACGGCGCCTGGCTGGTGCAGAACTTCGAAAACCTCAATCCCGCCAACACGCTCTGGTCCAAGCAGTACAACCTGTATTCCAAGGTCGACACCGAGGCCGGCCGCTACCTGAGCTTCGAAAAGTGGTGGGGCGGCCATGTCTTTCTGAACGGCCCGGAAATCCAGTACATCGTCGACAACCTCTTCGTCGGCAACCGCCTGTCGACCGCCGGCCTGGTGACCTCGGACGGCATCCGCATCGACCTGCGCAACATCCGTTCGCCCATCGTGGTGTTCTGCTCCAAGGGCGACAACATCACGCCGCCGCCGCAGGCCCTGGGCTGGATCCCCGACCTGTACCAGGACGACGCCGAAGTGCTGGCGCACGACCAGACCATCGTCTACGCCGTGCATGAAAGCATCGGTCACCTGGGCATCTTCGTGTCCGGCAGCGTGGCGCGCAAAGAGCACCAGGAATTCACCTCCAACATCGACATGATCGATGTGCTGCCCCCGGGCATCTACCAGGCGGAAATCACCGACAAGACGCCGGACATGCCCAATGCCGACCTGGCTTACGGCAACTACGTGCTGTCGTTCGAGCAGCGCACGATGGACGACGTGCGCGCCATCGTCGATCGCAAGGAAGACGACGACCGCCGTTTCGCGGCCGTGGCGCGCATCTCGGATATCAACCTGGGAATGTACCGAAGCTTCGTGCAGCCCTGGGTGCGCGCCATGGTCACGCCGCAGTCGGCCGAATGGAGCCAGCGCCTGCATCCGCTGCGCCTGCCCTACGAGCTGGTGTCGGACCGCAACCCGCTCATCGCCCCCATCGCGCAGGTAGCCGAGCAGGTGCGCCAACACCGCCAGCCGGTCTCGCCCGCCAATCCCTTCCTGATTGCCCAGGAGATGTTCTCGAACCTGATCGAGACCAGCCTGAACATCTTCCAGGAGCTGCGCGACTCGGCCGACGAACGCACCTTCATGAGCGTCTACGGCTCGCCCCTGGTGCAGGACCTGGCCGGCCTGGGCGGCAAGGATGGCCAGCCGCGCCGCCACCCCGGCGTGTCGCCGGAACACCGCCGCTTCATGCAAGAGCGCACCGCCGAGCTGCGTTCCATGCTGCAGGAAGGCGGCCTGCGCGTTGCCGCCATCCGCATGCTGCTGTATGTGGCGGGCGCCGAGGGCGGACTGGATGAACGCAGCTTCGCGCTGATCCGCAAGATGCGCGCCGAGGCCGGCAACGCCATGACCTTGCAGGAGTTCAAGAACATCGTGCGCGACCAGGCCATGATGATGCGGCTGGATTCGGCAGCCGTGCTGCAGACCATGCCGCACCTGCTGGAGAGCGCGTCGCCCGCGGCCATCCGCGACGCGCTGAACGCGATGAAGCACGTGCTGCAAGCTGCCGAATCGCTGAACCCGGCCGCGCGCGAGAACCTGGCCGAGATGGAGCGCATTTTCGAAACCGCCGCGCGCCGTTCGCAGCACCACGAGCCCGCGCCCAGCGCGCGCCGTGCGGTGCGGGCCGCGGCCGCCAAGCTCGAGACGCACGATGTCGCGGTGCCCGGCAAGACGCGGCGGGCGGCGCCCAAGAAGACGACGCCTCGCGTCGCCGCGCCGAAACAGGCCGCATCCAAAGCCGCGCCCGCGCGCGCCCGCAAACCCGCCACCGCCAAAGCCAAATCCGAATGAGTCTGCCCACCTCCACGCATTACGACAAACTCATCGCGCGCGCGCAAATGCTGGAACCCGCGCTGTGCGCCATTGCCCATCCTTGCGACGAGCCGTCGCTGTCGGCCGCGCTGGAAGCGCGCGACCTGGGCCTGCTGCGGCCCATCCTGGTCGGGCCGGAACGCAAGATCCGCGACACCGCCGAGCAATTCCGGCTGAACCTGGGCGATGCCCGCATCGTCGACGCGCCGCACAGCCACGCCGCCGCCGAGCGCGCGGTGGCCCTGGTCCGCGGCGGCGAAGCGTCGCTGCTCATGAAAGGCAGCCTGCACACCGACGAGCTGATGCATGAAGTGGTGGCGCGCACCACCGGCCTGCGCAGCGGCCGGCGCATCAGCCATGTGTTCATCATGGAGGTGCCGACCTACGCCGAGCCGCTGTTCATCACGGACGCGGCCATCAACATCTTTCCCGACCTGGAAACCAAGGCCGACATCATTCGCAACGTGATCGACCTGCACCATGGCCTGGGGCTGGGCGAGCCGCGCGTGGCCATCCTGTCGGCCGTGGAACAGGTCACCCCCAGCATCCCCAGCACCATCGAAGCGGCCGCGCTGTGCAAGATGGCCGACCGCGGCCAGATCTCGGGCGGCGTGCTGGACGGCCCGCTGGCGCTGGACAACGCCATCAGCCCCGACGCCGCCCGCATCAAGGGCATCCGCTCGCTGGTGGCGGGCGTGGCCCAGGTGCTGGTGGTGCCCGACCTGGAGGCCGGCAACATGCTGGCCAAGAACCTGACCTTCCTGGCCAACGCCGAAGCCGCCGGCATCGTGCTGGGCGCGCGCGTGCCCATCATCCTGACCAGCCGCGCGGACAGCCCGCGCTCGCGGCTGGCGTCCTGCGCCGTCGCCGCGATCTACGCGCACCACCAGGCCCAGCAGCAGGCGCGTCCGCTGGCCTGAAGCCGCGGGGCCCCAGGCCCCGCCCTGTCCGTTGCATCAAGAGGCTCTCGACCCATGTCCGACACCATCCTGGTCATCAACGCCGGCAGTTCCAGTATCAAGTTCTACCTGTACGACATCGACGCCAACCAGGCCCTGGCCCCACGCCTGGGCGGCCAGCTCGAAGGCATCGGCACCAGCCACCCGCGGCTGCGCGTGCGCGATGCGGCCGGCCAGACGCTGGTGGAACGCGATATCGCGCCCAGCCACGCGCCCGACGTGCCCAACGGCCAGGAAGTGGTCGGCACCTGGCTCAGCGGCCACCTGGGCGGCGCGCCGCTGGCGGTGGGGCACCGCGTGGTCCACGGCGGCCCCGACCTGTCCGAGCCGGTGCTGATCGACGACGACATCCTGGCCCGGCTGGACACCTTCACGCCGTTGGCGCCGCTGCACCAGCCCAACAATCTGGCTCCCATCCGCGTGATCCGCGAGCGGCGCCCCTGGATCCCGCAGGTGGCGTGCTTCGACACCGCCTTTCACCGCAGCCATTCCGACGTCGCCGACCGCTACGCCCTGCCCGACCCGCTGTACCAGCAAGGCGTGCGCCGCTATGGCTTCCATGGCCTGTCGTACGAGTACATCGCGCAGCGCCTGCGGCAGGCGCTGCCCGAGATCGCGATGGGCAAGATCATCGCCGCGCACCTGGGCTCGGGCGTGTCGGCGTGCGCCATGCATGAAGGCAAGAGCGTGGACAGCACCATGGGCTTTACCGCGCTGGAAGGCCTGCCCATGGGCACGCGGCCCGGCCGCCTGGACGCCGGCGTGGTGCTGTGGATGATGGAACAAGGCATGACGCACGACGAGATCGAGCACCTGCTCTATCACGACTGCGGCATGAAGGGCCTGTCCGGCATCAGCAACGACATGCGCGAACTGCTGGCCAGCGACGCGCCGTCGGCCAAGCTGGCGCTGTCGTACTTCGCCTGGCGCGTGGCCGAAGGCATGATCGGGCTGGGCTGCGCCATGAACGGTATCGACGGCATCGTCTTCACCGCCGGGGTCGGCGAGAACTCGGCCGAGATCCGCCAGGCCATCAGCGAACACTGGGGCTGGCTCGGCATCAAGCTGGATCCGCAGCGCAACGCCCGCCATGGGCCGCGCATCTCCAGCGACGACAGCCGCATCGGTGTTTACGTGGTGCGCACCAACGAAGAACTGGTGATCGCGCAGCACACCCTGGACCTGGTGAAGCAGCGATGAGCGCCGCCCTTGCACTTGCCGGCAAGCGCGGCCTGGTCACCGGCATCGCCAACGCCGACTCCATCGCCTGGGGCTGCGCCAAGGCCTTTCGCGCCATGGGCGCGGAACTGGCCGTGACCTACCTGAACGACAAGGCGCGGCCGCATGTGGAACCCCTGGCGCGCCAGGTCGACGCCTCGCTCCTGATGCCGCTGGACCTGCTGCAGGACGGCCAGCTGGAAGCCGTGTTCGACCGCATCACAGAACAATGGGGCGGCCTGGACTTCGTGCTGCACTCCATCGCCTATGCCCCGCGTGAAGACCTGCACGGCCGCGTCACCGACTGCTCGCGCGCCGGCTTCCTGCAGGCCATGGACGTCTCGTGCTGGTCGTTCATCCGCATGGCCAAGCTGGCCGAGCCCCTGATGCCGGGCGGCGGCACGCTGTTCTGCATGAGCTACTACGGCTCGCAGATGGTGGTCGAGCACTACAACATGATGGGGCCGGTAAAGGCCGCGCTGGAATCGGCCACCCGCTACCTGGCCGCCGAACTCGGCCCGCAGGGCATCCGGGTGCACGCCATTTCGCCCGGTCCGCTGAAAACCCGCGCCGCCTCGGGCATCGCTGAATTCGACGCCCTGCTGGACCGCGCCCAGGCCAAGGCGCCGGCGCGCAGCCTGGTGTCGATCGACGACGTCGGCGAGGCCACGGCCTGGCTCGCTACCGATGCCGCCCGCCGCATGACCGGGCAGACCCTGTACATCGACGGCGGGTATCACATCATCGATTGAGGCGGCGCGGCTGGCGGTCCGGCGCCAGGGGCCGGAGAAGGCCGCCCCGGCTTTCAGGCCAGCGTGGCGGGCGCCGGCCCCTGACGCCAGCGTTCGATCGCCTCGACCGCCTGCTCGGGGCTGGCGAATATCTTGTCGCGCCCGATCCGGTCGGCCAGGCCGCTGCGGTCCAGCGCCATGCGGAACTGGCCGTGGCCGCCCGCCACCAGCAGCACCATGCCGCGGTCGCGCAGCGCGCGGCGCAATTCATACAGCGCTTCGATCGCGTCGGCATCCGCCTGCGTCATCGCCTCGGCATCCAGCACGAACCAGGTCGCGTCGCCCGATTGCTCGATCACCTCGCGCGCCCGGCGGCGGAAGGCATCGGCATTGAAGAACCAGACCGACGACTCGAACAGCCAGATCACCGTGCCGGGCACCGGCTGCGCCTGTGGATTCAAGTGCATCTTGCCCAGCACCGATTCGCCCGGCAGCCGGCCCAGCAGCGCATCGCGCGGATTGCCCGACACATACATCGCATACAGCAGCGTCGCGCCCACCGACACCGCCACGCCCTGCAACACGCCAAAGCCCACCACGCCCACCGCCGCCAGGATGCCGAAGGCCAGCTCGATGCGGGAAATGCGCGCCAGGCGCAGGAACGCCTGGCCGTCGAACAGGCTGGCGGCCGCCAGCAGCAAGATCGCCGACAGCACCGCCTGCGGCAGCCAATAGAGCGGCGCGCTCAGCAGGCCCACCACCACCGCCAGGGCCGCCGCCGCGCTCACGCCCACCAGCGGCGACGAACCGCCCGCCGCCAGGCCCACCGCCGTGCGGGAATCCGCGCCCGTCACCACGAACCCCTGGAACAGGCCGGCCATCACATTGGCCGCGCCAAAGCCCACCAGCTCACGGTTCGGGTCCACGTGCTCGCCGGTGCGCGCCGCGAAACTGCGCGCTGTCACGATGCCGCTGGAAAAACTCACCACCAGCACCCCGGCCGCGCCCAGCAGAATGTTGTCCACCCCTTCCAGCCGAACCGGCAGGCTCAACGCCGGCAAACCCGCCGGCACCTCGCCCACCACCGCGATGCCCAGGCTGGGAAAGTCGAACAACCACGACAACAGACACGATCCCACCACCAGCAGGATCGGCCCCGGCCAGGTCGGCCGCCAGCGTTTGACCGCCATCAGCAACAGGCACGAGGCCACGCCCAGGCACAACGTCGGAATACGGATTTCGGACAGGCGGCGCGACAGCTCCAGGAACGGATGCACCAGTCCGCTGTTGCGCAGGCCCACGCCGGTCAGCCCGCTCAGCTGCGACAGCGCCAGCGTGACCGCCACGCCCGCCATGTAGCCGATCAGCACCGGCCGCGACAGCAGGTTCGCCAGCACGCCCAGCCGCAACACCCGTGCGATCAGGCAGCCTACCCCCACGGTCAGCGCGATGCCGGTCGCGGCCACCAGCCGGTCTTCGGGGGTCGTCAGCGCCATTCCCGTCAGCGTCGCCGCGATCAGCGTGCAGGTGGCCGTGTCCGGCCCCACGATCAGCGTGCGCGACGACCCGAACAGCGCGTAACCCAGCATTCCCGCGATTGCCGCCCACAGCCCCGCCACGGGCGGCACGCCCATCATTGCCGCGTAGGCCAGCCCCACCGGCAGCGCCACCGCCGCCACGCTCAGCCCGGCCGCCACGTCACGGCCCGCGGACGCCCGCGTGATGCCGCGGAAATTGTTCAGGCCAGGAAGAAAACGTAGATTCATGGAGCGGCAAGGCAGCTGAAAAACCAGAAAATCCGCGGCGCGCGGGCGAGCGACAAGGCTACACCAGTCCACGTCCCCAATACCTGTCGTCAGATCAAACGGGCCGCGCCGCTTCATTCCAAAAAGGAATTGATTTCCTTAACTATTTATCCCTTTTTATCAATTTCCCGATTGCGTAGAGTCGTGGGCACAACAAACGCGGCGTCATTGCCGCTCCCGGGGCTGCCCTAGCGGCCCCGGAACAACAGCGCGGTGCCCCCGGGGCCCGCGCGCCAGGAGACTCCATGCCCCACGCCTTCCTGCGTCGCGCCGCGCGCGCGCTCGCTCTGACCACGCTCGCTCTCGGGGCCTCCGCGCCCGCCCTGTCGCAGGCCCAGTCCTACCCCGACCGCCCCATCAAGCTCGTCGTTCCGTGGCCTCCCGGCGGCGCCACGGACGCCCTGGGCCGCATGCTCGCCCAGCGCCTGACTGAACGCCTGGGCCAGACCGTCATCGTCGACAACAAAGCCGGCGCCGGCGGCAACATCGGCACCGCCTCGTTCGTACGCGAAAAGCCCGACGGCTACACCCTGCTGGTGGCGACCAGCTCGACCAACGCCGCCAACCCCCATCTGTACGCCCGCCTGGGCTTTGACCCCATCAAGGACTTCACCCCGGTCGCCTTCGTCGCCGAAATCCCCAACATCCTTGAAGTCCCCAAGCAATCGCCCTACCAGTCCGTGCGCGACCTCGTCGAGGCCGCCCGCGCCGCGCCCGGCAAGCTCAATTACGGCTCCGGCGGCGTCGGCTCGTCCCAGCACCTGGCCGGCGCCATGTTCAAGTCGCGCACCGGCATCGACATCCTGCACATTCCTTACAAAGGCAGCGGCCCCGCGGTCTCCGACCTGCTCGCCGGGCAGGTCGACATGATGATCGACACCGGCTCGCTCGCCCAGGTCCAGGCTGGCGCGCTGCGCGCCCTGGCCGTTGCCTCGCGCCAGCGCCTGCCTGCCCTGCCCGACGTTCCCACCTTCGAGGAAGCCGGCGTCCCCGACATGCATGCCTCGGCCTGGTACGGCATCGTCGCCCCCGCGGGCACGCCTGCCGCCATCGTCGACCGCCTGAACCGCGACATCAACGCCATCACCGCCGCCCCCGACATGCGCCAGCGCATGGAAGCCATGGGCGCCCTCGTCCCCGCGGGGCAGACGCCCGCGGCCTTCGGCGAATTCATGCGCACGGAAATCGACCGCTACGGCGCGATCGTGAAGCTGTCGGGCGCAAAGATGGAGTAAAGGCACAAGCAAAGGCATCGCCACCCCGGCGTAGCGAGCCGCCAGGCAGCGCACGACATCGTTCAGCCCCCCACCTGCGCAAGCGCGCAGCGCGCATCGCCCCGACGCCTCACCGCACGTATGCCAGGACCGGCCGCCCGCGTGGCCGGTCCTGGCGGGCCCCGCAAACCTCCCCACATGCCATTGACCCAGCAACGCCACAAGCCAAGACGCCCGTAGCCCGGGGCGGCGGCTGGCAGGGCGTCGAGCAACCTCGATGCGCCCGAGGGAATCTGAAGGAGGCGCCGAAGGCTCGGACGAAGATGACGACGGGGCAGTCCGGAGCGAAGGCGCCGGACCGCAATCGTGGGCGCTCGACGCCCTGCCAGCCGCCGCCTCGGGCGACCTACGAAGCACCCGGGCGACAAGCCAAGACAAAACAACCATAACGACCAAAAAAAACCGCTCCAAAAGGAGCGGCTTTCATCAAGCAGACACCAAGCAAAACGCTTACTTGGCCCGCTCCTGCAGCACAGCCACCGCCGGCAACGTCTTGCCTTCCAGGAACTCCAGGAAAGCGCCGCCCCCGGTCGAGATGTAGCCCACCTGCTCGGAAATCCCGTACTTGGCGATCGCCGCCAAGGTATCGCCGCCACCGGCGATCGAGAAGCCGTCCGAGTCGGCAATCGCCTGCGCCACCACCTTCGTGCCGTTGGCGAACTGATCGAACTCGAACACGCCGACCGGCCCGTTCCAGACGATCGTGCCGGCCTGCTTCAGGATCGCGGCCAGTTGCTCTGCCGTTTGCGGGCCGATGTCCAGGATCATGTCGTCCGCCGCCACCGCATCGGCCGCCTTCACCGTTGCCTCGGCGTCGGCGCCGAACGACTTCGCGCACACCACGTCCACCGGAATCGGCACATCCGCGCCGCGCTGCTTCATCAGATCGATCACGGCGCGCGCCTGATCCACCTGATCGGGTTCCGCCAGCGACTTGCCGATCGACAGCCCCGCGGCCAGCATGAACGTGTTGGCAATGCCGCCGCCCACCACCAGCTGGTCCACCTTGTCGGCCAGCGACTGCAGAATCGACAGCTTCGTCGACACCTTCGAGCCGCCCACGATCGCCACCAGCGGACGCTTCGGTTCGTGCAACGCACGGCCCAGCGCATCCAGTTCGGCCTCGAGCAGTGGGCCCGCGCAAGCCACCGGCGCAAAGCGGGCGATGCCATGCGTCGTCGCCTCGGCCCGGTGCGCGGTGCCGAACGCATCGTTCACGTACACGTCGCACAACGCCGCCATCTTGCGCGACAGCGCCTCGTCGTCCTTTTTCTCGCCCACGTTCACACGGCAGTTTTCCAGCAGCACCACCAGGCCCGGCTCGACCTTCACGCCATCGACCCAGTTCTGCACCAGCGGCACCGGCATGCCCAGCAATTCGGACAGGCGCTGGCCCACCTTGGCCAGGGAATCGGCTTCGGTCAGCACGCCTTCTTTCGGGCGGCCCAGGTGCGAGGTGACCATCACCGCAGCGCCGGCGTCCAGCGCCAGGCGGATGCCGGGCACCGAGGCGCGGATGCGGGTATCTTCGGAAATGCGGCCGGCGTCATCGAACGGCACGTTCAGATCGGCGCGGATGAACACGCGCTTGCCGGACAGGGCGCCGGCCTTGGCCAGCGCGGACAGGGTATTGACCTTGGACATATGCTTTGCTTCCTACGGTTGGCGAACAAAGGGGACGAACCCGCTTTCCGCTTGGGCGGAAAACCCGTTCGTCCCCTTCGGCCTGACAGCGATGCTTACTTGGCCGACATCAGCGCGACGGTGGTGTCGAGCATGCGGTTCGAGAAGCCCCATTCGTTGTCGTACCAGGACGACACCTTGACCAGGCGGCCCGAGACCTTGGTCAGCGACGCGTCAACGGTGCTGGAGGCCGGGTTGTGGTTGTAGTCCACCGAAACCAGGGGCTCGGTGTTGTAGTCCAGAATGCCCTTGAGCGCGCCTTCCGAAGCGTCCTTCAGGATCTTGTTCACTTCTTCGGCGGTCGTGTCGCGGCTGGCGACAAAGGACAGGTCGACCAGCGACACGTTGATGGTCGGGACGCGGATAGCGTAGCCGTCCAGCTTGCCGTTCAGTTCCGGCAGCACCAGGCCCACCGCGGCGGCGGCGCCGGTCTTGGTGGGGATCATGCTCATCGTGGCCGAACGCGCGCGGCGCAGGTCTTCGTGGTAGACGTCGGTCAGGACCTGGTCGTTGGTGTAGGCATGAACGGTCGTCATCAGGCCGTTTTCCAGGCCCAGCTTGTCGTTCAGCGGCTTGACCAGGGGGGCCAGGCAGTTGGTGGTGCACGATGCGTTCGAGATGACCGTGTCGGTGGCCTTGAGCACGCCGTGGTTCACGCCGTACACGACGGTGGCGTCAACGTCCTTGCCGCCCGGGGCCGAAATGATGACCTTCTTGGCGCCGCCCTTGATGTGCGCGCCGGCCTTTTCCTTGGTCGTGAAAAAGCCCGTGCACTCCAGCACCACGTCGACCTTCAGCTCGCCCCAGGGCAGCTCGGCCGGGTTGCGGTTGGCCAGCACGCGGATCTTGTCGCCGTTGACGACCATGTATTCGCCGTCGACTTCGACCGTGCCGGGGAACTTGCCGTGGGCGGTGTCGTAGCGGGTCAGGTGGGCGTTCGTCTTGGGATCGCCCAGGTCGTTGATGGCGACGATTTCGATATCGTGCTTCTTGCCACCTTCGTAGTGGGCACGCAGGATGTTGCGGCCGATGCGACCGTAACCGTTGATGGCGACGCGAATAGTCATGACTAAGCTCCTTTTTTACAAAACTTGGCGGACGGTCTCGGCCACCTTGTCGGCGGTCAGCCCGAAGAACTTGAACAGCGCGCCGGCCGGAGCGGACTCGCCGTAGCGGTCGATGCCGACCACGGCGCCTTCCAGGCCCACGTATTTGTGCCAGAAGGCGGTCACGCCGGCCTCGACGGCCACGCGCGGCAGGCCCTTGGGCAGCACGAATTGCTTCCAGGCGGCATCCTGGCGGTCGAACACGTCGGTGCTGGGCATGGAGACCACGCGCACCGCGATGCCGTCCTTGGCCAGCAGGGCCTGCGCGTCCAGCGCGATGGCCACTTCGGAGCCGGTGGCGATGATGACGGCGCGGGCGCCTTCGGCATCGCGCAGCACATAGCCGCCGCGGGCGATCGCGTCCACGGTGGCGGCGTCGCGCGGCACGAACGGCAGGTTCTGGCGCGACAGCAACAGGGCCGTCGGGCCGCCGTCATGCACGTCCATGCCGATGCTGGTCGGGCGCGTCACGGCGGCATGCCAGGCCACGGCGGTTTCGGCCGTGTCGCAAGGACGCCAGAGCGACAGGTTGGGAATCAGGCGCAGGCTGGCGGCATGCTCGATCGATTGGTGCGTCGGGCCGTCTTCGCCCAGGCCGATCGAATCGTGCGTGAACACGTGCACCACGCGCTGCTTCATCAGCGCGGCCATGCGGATGGCGTTGCGCGAGTAGTCGGAGAAGGTCAGGAACGTGCCGCCGAACGGCAGGTAGCCGCCATGCAGGGCAATGCCGTTCATGATGGCAGCCATGCCGAATTCGCGCACGCCGTAGTTGATGTGGCGGCCGAACTGGATGCCCTTGTCGCCGGCGCGCACGGCAGCCACGCCCTTCCAGTCGGTGAAATTGGAGCCGGTCAGGTCGGCCGAGCCGCCCAGCATTTCCGGCAGCGCGGCGGCCAGCGCCGTGATCGCGAACTGCGAGGCCTTGCGCGTCGCCACGGTTTCGGCCTTTTCCAGCGTGGCGTTCAGGAACGCCTGGAATTGCTCGGCGTAGCCGGCGGGCAGTTCACCCTTCATGCGGCGGGTGAATTCGGCGGCCTGCTCCGGGAACGCGGCGGCGTAGGCGTCGAACGCCGACTGCCATTCGGCCTGCGCGGCGGCGCCGGTCTTGCGGCCGTCCCAGCCGTCGTAGACGGCTTGCGGAATCTGGAAGGGTTCGGCCGACCAGCCCAGCGCGGCGCGGGTGGCGGCGATTTCGTCCTTGCCCAGCGGCGCGCCGTGCACGTTGTGGGTGCCGGCCATGTTGGGCGAGCCCTTGCCGATGACGGTGCGGCAGATGATCAGCGTGGGCTTTTCCGCTTGCGCGCGGGCGGCCTTGATGGCGGCATCCACGGCGGCGGCGTCATGGCCGTCGATGCCGCGGATGACGTTCCAGCCGTAGCCCTCGAAGCGCTTGGCGGTGTCGTCGGCGAACCAGTGCTCGACGTGGCCGTCGATGGAAATGCCGTTGTCGTCGTACAGGACGACCAGCTTGGACAGCTTGAGCGTGCCGGCCAGCGAGCAGACTTCATGCGAGATGCCTTCCATCAGGCAGCCGTCGCCCGTGAAGGCGTAGGTGTGATGGTCGACGATGGTGTGGCCGGGCTTGTTGAATTCGGCGGCCAGCAGCGCTTCGGCCAGCGCCATGCCCACGGCATTGCCCAGGCCCTGGCCCAACGGGCCGGTGGTGGTTTCCACGCCCGGGGTGATGCCCACTTCGGGGTGGCCCGGCGTCTTGGAATGCAGCTGGCGGAAGTTCTTGAGTTCTTCGATCGGCAGATCGTAGCCCGTCAGGTGCAGCAGGGCGTAGATCAGCATCGAGCCGTGGCCGTTGGACAGCACGAAGCGGTCGCGGTTGGCCCAGGCGGGATCCTTGGGGTTGTGGCGCAGGTTGCCGATCCAGAGGGCCTGGGCGATTTCCGCCATGCCCATGGGAGCACCCGGGTGCCCGGAGTTCGCTTGTTGCACGGCATCCATCGCGAGGGCGCGGATGGCATCCGCCAAGGCAAGTTTAGGGGCGGTCGGATTGCTCATTCGGAAGGCTCTTTGAAGCTGGCGCGCCCATGCAGGAAATGGGGGCCAGTTGAGTAGGTTGCGAAGCAAAAGATTTTAGCATCCGGGGCTTGCCCCCCCGCCATCGGGCGGCGGGGCGAGGCAAATGGGCGCATTCCCGGGAAAATGGCGGGCGGCCCGCCGGAAAATGATGGGGTGGAAGCCACAATTGCGGCGGGGCGGTCCGAGATTCATGATGGCTGCCTGTCTCCGCCACGGGAAGCCCGCTAAGATGAACCGCATGCTGAACGTCACCCTGCCCGTCGAAGGCATCATGGCACTGCGTAATGCGCTGGGTGAAGAGCAGGCCATTGCCATTGCCCATTCCCTGGAACTCGCCCAGATCCGGGGCGAGGCCGAACTGGCGGCCACGTTGCGGCAAGAATGGCAAAAAGAAGCGGTTACGTTACGGCAAGAATGGCAAAAGGAACTGGCTGCCGCCGTCGCCCCACTCGCCCGGCGTGAGGAAATACAGGAACTGCGCCGCGAAATCGCCAAGCTTCCCAACCGCGAAGAACTCAAGCGCTTCGCCACTCACGAAGACTTGGCAGAACTGCGCAGCCAATTCCTGCGCCTGGACAAGAAGATGACCGTGGGCTTCCTGGTCCTGCTGGCGCTCAACCTCACGTCCAACGCCCCGCTCTTCATCGAGTGGGGGACCAAAGTGGTAGGCTACGCGCTCAAGTAACCAGGAACGCCGCCGCCCGCCCTAATGCCGGGCCACTCCTGCCCTTCGTTCTGTTTCCGCCCTCCGGCCCCGCAACGCCCATGTCCGCCCCCCGCTTCTTTTGCGATGCTCCCCTGTCCGCCAGCGCCCGCATCGCGCTGCCCGACGCCCTGGCCCACCACGCCCTGAGAGTGCTGCGCCTGCGCGCCGGGGAATCCGTCATCCTGTTCAACGGCCAGGGGGGTGAATACCCCGCCGTGCTGGAAGTCGAGGGCAAGGCCGGCTTCGCGCAATTGGGCGCCTTCGAGCCTCGCGAGGCCGAGCTGGCCGGCCGCATCACCCTGGTACAGGGCCTGCCTTCCGGCGACAAGATGGATTGGGTGGTGGAAAAGGCCGTGGAACTGGGCGCGGCCCGGGTCTGCCCCATCGCGGCTCAGCGCAGCGTGCTGCAGCTGTCGGGCCCCCGGCTGGACAAGCGGGTCGCCCACTGGCAGCGCATCGCGCAATCGGCCGCCGAGCAATGCGGCCGCAACCGCCTGATGACCGTCGATGCCCCCGTTACCCTGGCAGACTGGCTGGCGCTGCCGGCAGACGGCCTGCGCCTGTTGTGCCACCCCGATGCTGACACCGACCTGGCCGGCCAGTTGCATGCCACGCCCGGCCTGGCATCGCTGACCCTGCTCGTCGGCCCGGAAGGGGGCTGGTCTGACAAGGAATTGGCCGAGGCCCGCGAGGCCGGCGTGCAAGCTGTGAGGTTCGGGCCGCGGGTGCTGCGCACCGAAACGGCGGGTCTCGCCTTGATCGCCGCGGCGAGCGCCCTGCTGGGCTGGTAACGGGATAAAGGGATAGAAAACACAACCGGCGTCGCTGACGCCGGCGGGCAGTCGGGCAAGCCTATCGGGCTGCCGCGACTGGAATCAGTCGTTTTCGCCGTAGGGCGCCGCAGCCACGCCAGGTTCGGGATCCGGGTGCCTGCCCGCGTGCTCCACGACATACGCAAACGTACGGCCGTTTTCGTGCGCGAACTCCGCCGCGTCGGCGCACACCGACTCGATGCGGGCGGCGTCTTCTTCCAGGGCGGGGTCGCCCGAATGCAATTTGTACAACCACAGCACCACACCGATCTTGTGATCCAGCACGGTATCGCACAGGCAGTCGTAGAGCGCATCCAGATTGCCGCCGAAATACTCGGGAAAATCCACCGCCTTGGCAATCGCGCGCAGCACCGCCGAACGGCTGCGCGCCGGGTCGCAATTGGCCACGAACAGGGACAGGCCCAGTTCATGCGCGGCGTCGACCACGGCTTTTTTGTCCAGCCCGTCATGAGCCAGCGCTCCACCTCGCTTCAACTGCCGCTGCAGGGTAGATTGGGCATTGCGCGTCATGCCTGTGCCTCCTTGAAAAAGGCGATCACTTCTTCGGTACGCTGCATCGTATCGGCATAACCCAGTTCGATCAATCGCTTGGTGTAGCTGGACTCGAACAACAGGTAGGACATCAGCGCGCCACCGCCGGGGTGGCCTGGGTCGGACGATACACCGAGTACGCGAAAAAGGGCACGCGCCTGGGCCGGCATGTCGTCCAGGTGTTCCAGCGCCAGCGAATCCAGGGACCGGCTGGGGGTGATGGCCAGCACCTGGATGCGGCGCACATTGACCTCGCCGCCCGCCAGGGGCAGCGCGTGGTCCACCAGGTAGTTCATGCGCTCCAGGCGCTCGACGTCCATCGACAGACCGTCCAGGAAGATGCTGGACAGCGCATGGCCGCCCACCTGGGCCAGCGACGGGTACGGCGGCGCGGCTTCCCGGTGCTCGGGGTGGGTATCGTCGCGAAAACCCGTACCGATCACCAGCACCCGGTGGGCCCCCAGGTGGATGGCCGGACTGATCGGCGCCAGCTGCCGCATGGAGCCGTCGCCACACCACTCCCCCTTGCCATGCACCGTAATCTGCCTGGCGGGGAACACGAAGGGAATGGCCGACGAGGCCATCAGGTGATCCACCGTGATCGGCGTGGGAATGGCCAGCCGCAGGTAGCGGTGCCAGGGCTCGATCGGCGTGTGCGCCTGATAGAACGTCAAGTGCTCGCCGCTGGTGTAGCCCGAGGCGGTGATGGCCAGCGCCGACAGCGAGCCGCTTTCGAGGTTGGATTGCAGATGGTCGAAATTGAGCACCCGGCCCAGCAGCGCCTGCATCGGGCTGTTGTCCAGCAGCGACTGCGGCCGCTTGCGCGTCAGGCCGGAATACATCCAGCCCAGCGACAACAGGCCCAGCCAGCGCACGCCCGTGCGGATCAGCCCGGGCGCGTCGGCCCGGTAAATCATGTCGGTATTCAGCGACGACCACAGGCGCCGGATGCGCCGCACGCCCAGGTGCGGACGCTCTGCCCGGCAGGCCAGCGCCGCGGCATTGATGGCGCCCGCGGACGTGCCGCAGATGATGTCGAAGGGGTTCTTGAAACGCGAATGCCAGTCGGGGTCCAGCAGCTCCATGATGGCGCTGAGCACGCCCACCTGGTAGGCGGCGCGCGCGCCGCCCCCGGTCAGGACCAGGCCGGTCGGCGTGCGCGGGCACGCCGGACCGCCCGACGCGACTTCAACGTGGCGTGTTGGCATCGACCACAGTCATCGCGGTCATGTTGACGATGCGGCGCACGGTCGAGCTGGAGGTCAGGATGTGCACCGGCGCGTTGGCGCCCAGCAGGAACGGGCCTACCGCCACGTTACCGCCGGCCGCCGTCTTGAGCAGGTTGTAGGCAATATTGCCGGCGTCCACGTTCGGACACACCAGCAGATTGGCTTCGCCCTTGAGCGTGGACGAGGGCAGGATGCGCAAGCGCAGCGCTTCGTCCAGCGCGCAGTCGCCGTGCATTTCGCCGTCGATTTCCAGTTCCGGCGCGGCCTGGCGCACCAGTTCCAGCGCGCGGCGCATCTTGGCGCCCGATGCCGAGCTGCCCGACCCGAAGTTCGACCGCGACAGCAGCGCCACCTTGGGCGCCAGGAACATGCGCCGCATCTCGTTGGCCGCGGCGATGGTGAACTCGGCGATCTGCTCGGCCGTGGGCTCATCGTTGACATGCGTGTCCACCAGCACCACCGTGCGCTCGTTGAGCAGCAGGATGTTCATGGCGGCGTAGACGTTGCGGCCCGGCCGGCGGCCGATCACTTCATCCACGAAACGCAGGTGGTCGTGGTACGCGCCGACCGAGCCGCAGATCATGCCGTCGGCATCGCCCAGATGCACCATCATCGCGCCGATCAAGGTCATGCGGCGGCGCATTTCCACGCGCGCCATTTCCTTGGTGATGCCGCGGCGGCACATGCGTTCCCAGTAGGTCGTCCAGTACTGGTGAAAGCGCTCGTCGTATTCGGGGTTGGTGACTTCGACATCCTCGCCCAGGCGCAGGCGCAGGCCCAGTTTTTCGATGCGGGTCAGCAGCACCGACGGGCGGCCCACCAGGATGGGGCGGGCCAGGCCTTCGTCCACCACCACCTGCACGGCGCGCAGCACGCGCTCGTCTTCGCCTTCGGCGTACACGATGCGGGCCGGGCCGCCTTCGCGCACGATACGCTTGGCCGCCGAGAACAGCGGCTTCATGAAGGCGCCCGAGTGGTACACGAACTGCTGCAGCTGTTCTTCGTAGGCTTCCAGGTCGGCCAAGGGACGCGTGGCCACCCCGCCCTCCATGGCGGCCTTGGCCACCGCCGGCGCGATGCGCACGATCAGGCGCGGATCGAACGGCTTGGGAATCAGGTATTCCCGACCGAATGAAATATCGAACGTGCCATAGGCCGCGGCGACGACTTCGTTCTGTTCTTCCTGCGCCAGCTGGGCGATGGCGTAGACCGCCGCCTTCTCCATTTCGCGCGTGATCGTGGTGGCGCCCACATCCAGCGCACCGCGGAAGATGTAGGGGAAGCACAGCACATTGTTGACCTGGTTCGGGTAGTCCGAACGGCCCGTGGCCATCACCACGTCGTCGCGTACCGAATGGGCCAGCTCGGGCAGGATTTCCGGGGTGGGATTGGCCAGCGCCAGGATCAGCGGACGCGCACCCATGGCCGCGACCATTTCCGGCTTGAGCACGCCGCCGGCCGACAGGCCCAGGAACACATCGGCGCCCTCGATCACGTCGGCCAGCTTGCGCGCGTCCGTCTTTTGCGCGAAGCGCGCCTTGTCCGGGTCCATCAAGGTGGTGCGGCCCTCGTAGACCACACCCTCGATGTCGGTGACCCAGATGTTTTCCAGCGGCAGGCCCAGGTCCACCATCAGGTCCAGGCAGGCCAGGGCAGCCGCGCCGGCGCCGGAGGTCACGACCTTGACCTTGTCAATTTCCTTGCCCACGACCTTCAGGCCGTTGATGAATGCGGCCGACACGCAGATCGCGGTGCCGTGCTGGTCATCATGGAAGACGGGAATCTTCATGCGTTCGCGCAGCTTGCGCTCGACCGTGAAGCACTCCGGCGCCTTGATGTCTTCGAGGTTGATGCCGCCGAAGGTGGCTTCCAGGCCGGCGATGATCTCGACCAGCTTGTCCGGGTCGGTTTCGTTGATCTCGATGTCGAACACGTCCAGGCCGGCGAACTTCTTGAACAGCACCGCCTTGCCTTCCATCACCGGCTTGGAGGCCAGCGCCCCGATGTTGCCCAGGCCCAGCACCGCCGTGCCGTTGGTGATCACGCCCACCAGGTTGCCGCGCGCGGTGTAGCGGAACACGTTGGCCGGATCCGCCACGATTTCCTCACAGGCCGCCGCGACGCCGGGCGAATACGCCAGGGCCAGGTCGCGCTGATTGGTGAGCTGCTTGGTCGGCGTGACCGAGATCTTGCCGGGGCGGCCGTGCTCGTGATATTCAAGGGCGGCTTTGCGAAGGTTGGCATCCATAGGGGCGGCTACTGGCTAGAGTGTGGAACACGGAAAGGGGGCAATTCTATTCCGATGGCGGCAGGCGCGAAACGTTCCCTGCGCGCCCCCCGGCCGCGCCTGCCCCTTTGCCGCAAGCGCCGCCCATCTTACCCTCGGCTTACAAAATGTCGCTATTCGGAGCGTCCTGGAATTCGGGAAAACGCCCATAGGGATCGAACAGCGACTTGATCCGCGTCTGCAGCGTGGGAGACGGCGCTGACACGCCCGTTTCAGGCTGTGCGGCCGCCACCAGACCCGGTCTGGCCTCCAGCGTCACCCCTTGCACCCATGCCAGCGTGCCGCCGTGCCCCAGCAGCAGTTGTGCCAGATTGACGGTGTCCGGCGCCTGCGGTGCCAGCGCGTCCAGGCGGTAGCGCCCCCCCCAGGCCTGGCCCGGTTCATAGCCGGTTGCGAAGGCACCGCCCGACAACTGGAACAGGGACGGGATCAGCCGCTGCACCGTGGCCGATTTGAGCGGCTGCACGTCGGCGGTGCCGAACGGCCCCAGCGTTTCCTCCACCCCATCGGCCAGCATCAGGTCCACGGCCACCACGCCCGAAGCCGCGCATTGCCCCGTCGGCCATGGCGCCGGCGCCGCCAGCCATTGCGCCAGCGTCATGGCGCCCGGCAACCCATTGAACTGCGTCAGCCCCGCCAACGCCAAGGCGGCCAACGGCACGCCAGGCTGGGCCCGCCAGCGCGGCGTCGGCCCGGTCAGCCGCGCCAGGCCCGACAAGGCGCCGGGATCCAGCCACAGCATGGGTCCGTGAACGGGCGCGAACGGCCCCTGCGCATCATCCAGCGCCATCACCACCCCATATTGCGCGCACAGCGTGCGCGCCTGCGTCACATCCGACTCGCGCGCGGGCGTCAGGACCGCGCGCGGCCCCTGGGCACCGGCGTCGCCCAGGTCGCGCACCGCGCCGTGGCAGGACAGCCCCAGGCGTTGCAGGAAGGTGGCCCAGGGCGTCTGGACGGGCCGCCGGCCAAGGAGGAAAGCGCGCCGCGATGGCTGCATGACTACAATTCCTTTTTTCCGCTACAAGTAGCCTTCGAGAATCCGATGCCCCGCCTTGCCGCCCGTACTCACGATTTCCTGACCTTCCAGGTCGTCGAATTGTTCAAGCAGGCGCAAGCGCTGCAGGCGGCGGGAAAAGACATCATCAGCCTGGGCATCGGCGAACCGGACTTTACCGCGCCGCCCCAGGTGGTGGAAGCGCTGCAGCGCGCCGCGCAGGCCGGCCAGAGCGGCTACAGCGCTCCCGCAGGCCTGATGCCGCTGCGCGAGGCCATCGCCCGGTTCTACCATGATCAGTTCGGCGCCACGATCAACCCCAGGCGCGTCATCGTCACTGCCGGCGCGTCCGGCGCCTTGACCCTGGCCTGCGCCGCCCTGGTCAACACCGGCGGCGAAGTCCTCATGCCGGACCCATCCTACCCCGCCAACAGCAACTTCGTGTTGGCCGCGGGCGGCCGCCCCCGCCTGATCCCCAGTTCCGCCGACAAGCGCTTCCAGCTGTCCGCCCAGGACGTCGCCGACCATTGGACGGACGCTACCCAGGGCGTGCTGGTGGCCTCGCCCAGCAACCCCACCGGCACTTCCATCGACCACGGCGAACTGGCCCGGCTGCTGGCGCAAGTCCGCGCCCGCAACGGCTTTGCCATCGTCGATGAAATCTATCTGGGCCTGTCATACGAAGGCCAGCCGCGATCCGCCCTGACGCTGGACGACGACATCATCGTCATCAACAGCTTCTCGAAGTATTTCCACATGACCGGCTGGCGCCTGGGCTGGATGATTGTCCCGGAAGACATGGTCGCCCCGGTGGAGAAAATCGCCGCCAGCCTGGCCATCTGCGCCCCCACCCTGGCCCAGCATGCCGCGCTGGCCTGCTTTTCGGCGGACGCGCTGCGCACCTTCGAGCACCGCCGCGAAGCCTTCAAGCAACGCCGCGACTACCTGCTGCCCGAATTCGAACGCCTGGGCCTGAAAGTCCCCGTCAAGCCCGACGGCGCCTTCTATATCTATGCCGACATCAGCGACCTGGGCACCGACAGCGCCAGCTTTTCCCAGCGTCTGTTGCTGCAAGCCGGCATCGCCGCCGTTCCGGGCCTGGACTTCGGCCCCGCCCACGGTCACCACACGATGCGTTTTTCGTACGCCACCGGCCTGGATCGCCTGGAAGAGGCCGTCGCCCGCATGGACAAGTGGCTGCGGGGCTGACCGCCGCTGTGGCGCCGCGCGCGGTCTGGCCAGATCCGGCAACGGCGCGGTCCTGCGGGTCCGGCGATGCCTACCCCGGCAACTGACGCGGCAGCCACCGCCCCGCGGCGATCCCCACCAGCAGCGTCAACAGCCCGCCCGCGCCCACGGCCCAATGCAGCCCCGACAGAAACGCCGCCTTGGCCTGCAGCACGGACTGCGCGCTGATGCCTGGATACTCCAGCGTTTCATTCAAGGTGCCGGCCACACCCGGCCCGGATAGCCGGAAGACGAGCGCCGCCAACGCCCCCAGCAAGGTGATGCCCAGCGCATTGCCCAGTTCGTTGCTGGTTTCGGCGATCGATCCGGCTGCCCCGGCACGCGCGCCCGGCACCGCCGACACCGCGATCTCGGCCACCAGGCTGAAGGACAGGCCGTAACCGACCCCCGCCAGCACGGTGGACGCCACGAAGGCAAGGGCGCCCGCCTCGGTCGTCGTGAACAACAGCAGCAATACCCCGGCGCTGATCAGCAGATGGGTCGCCACCAACGCGGCCCGGCGGCCGAGGTGCTCGACGATGCGGCTCGTGCCCACGCAGGTCGCCGTCAGCACCGCCGCGCCAGGCAAGGTCAGCAGGGCCGCCGTGAACACCTCGTAGCCCAGCACCGATTGCAGGTAAATGCCTGACAGATAGCCCGTCGCGGACCAGACCACCAGCGACAGCAACCCGGTCAGGATGGCGAGCGAAAAGACGCGGTCCTTGAACAGCGCCAGGTCCAGCAACGGGTACGCCAGCCGCGTCTGCCGGCGCAGGAACAGCGCCAGCGCCAGGATACCTGCGATGCCCGCCACGGACTGCCCCGGCGTGAAACCCGCCGCCGCCGCGCGCTTGATCGAGTAGGTGAACAGCAGGATGCCGGCAAAGGACAGCAACAGACTCGGCACGTCGATCTGCCCGTAGCGCGCCGCGCGCACTTCACGCAGTAAAAACGGCGCGGCCAGCAGGAACGCCAGCACCACGGGCACGTTGATCAGGAACACGGCACCCCATTCGAAGCGCTGCAGCAACAGCCCGCCGATCAACGGCCCGATCGCGAATCCCGCCGCGAACGTCGCCGCGAAAACACCGATGGCCTGCGCCCGCTGGCGCGGATCCGGGTACAGAGCGCTGACGATGGCCAGCCCCGACGGCAGCAACGTCGCCCCGCCCAGCCCCATCAGACCGCGGCAGGCGATCAACTGCGCGGGGGTCGCCGCGTACGCCGCCCCCAGCGACCCCAGGCCGAACACCAGGGCCCCGCCCATCATCAACCTCAGCCGGCCGTAGCGATCGCCGATATTGCCGAAAGCAATCAGCAGGGCCCCGACGACATAACCGTAGATGTCGAGCATCCAGAGCGCCTGGTCCGCCGTTGGTGACAGCATGGCCGTCACCCGCGGCATGGCCAGGTACAGCACGGATCCGTCCATCGCCACCAGCAGCACCAGCGCGAGAACGGTCAATAGCCCCAGCCACGCCTTGCGGCCGGTGGAGTGCGAAGAAGAAAGCGTATCGGTATTCATGGTCGTAGGCTCGCTAACAGCCACCCGGTTGCCTGCCAGGCGTCGGCTTTATATACTAAAGGTACATACGAACAGTAACTTACCTTTGGTATATAACGATGTCAAGCCCGTCGAAATCCGCTGCCGCCCAACCCGACCCGCCGCGCCGCCGCCTGACCCGCGACGAACGCCTGCGCCAATTGCTGGACGTGTCCTGGCAACTGATCCGCGCCGAAGGCACCGATGCCCTGACCCTGGGACGCCTGGCCGAAGAAGCCGGCGTCACCAAACCCGTTGTCTACGACCATTTCGGCACCCGCAACGGCCTGCTGGCCGTCCTGTACCAGGACTTCGACGTCCGCCAGACCGCCCTCATCGACGCCGCCATCGCCGCCAGCCAACCCACCCTGGCCGACAAGGCCAGCGTCATCGCGTCCAGCTATGTCAACTGCGTCCTGACCCAGGGCCGCGAAATCCCCGGCGTCCTCGCCGCCCTGGACGGCGCCCCCGAGCTGGCAGCCATCAAGCGCCAATACCAGCAAGCCTTCATCGAAAAGTGCCAACGCATCCTGGCCCCCTACGCCGGCCCGCAAGGCGTCTCCCCCGCCAGCCTGTGGGCCATGCTGGGCGCAGCCGACGCCCTATCCCAGGCCGCCATCAAGGGGGATATCAGTGAATCCGAGGCACAGGAAGAACTCCGCGAAACCATCCTGGCGATGGTCGAGCGCAGCAAGTGACACGGCGACGATGCCGTCACCCGTCGCGGATAGGTACAGGTACGCAAACGGCCCCCCGCAAGCCAAAGAATCAAACAAGCGGGACTGCCCGAAAACGGGGAAGCAGGGAGCGGGAAGCGGGAAGCGGGAGAAGCAGAGAAACAGGGCCCCGCACTACGCGACGCGAGAAGTGCCCAGCGCGCCAACACAATCACCAAAAAACACCCCGCCAGCAATCGCGCAGCGCCCACCATCACGACGCAGCACAACGCCAAAGCCCCACAAGGCCGCCCGCGCGGCCGGCCTGGGGCGAGCGACGCAAACCTCTCACCCCGCCCCTCGATCTAGCGGCGCACCATGTCTCGAATTCGGTAGCTCGGCGCGGGTTGCGCCCATGCGGGGCGCGCCGTCGATGCGCCCGAGGGAATCTGAAGGGAAGGCCGCAGGCCTGGACGAAGATGACGAGGGGCAAGTCCGGAGCGAAGGCTCCGGACCGCAATCGTTGGCGCGCCCCGCATGGGCGCAACCCGCGCCGAGCGGCCTACGAAGCCAAATCAATCCCGAGCCAAAGCAATCCCGGAAGCCAACGCCAACCGCCGCCGCTCCGCCTGCACCTTCGCCCCATACCCATTGTCATCCGGCCCCGTGGACCCGACATAACAAGCCAACCCGCCATCCACCGACCCGCGCCGGTTGATGCAATCGCGCAGGATCGTCGCCCCGACGGCGATATTGGCGCCCGGGTCCAGCGGATTCTTGCCCACGGCATCGAATTTGTCCTGATGCACGCTGGTCATCACCTGCATCAGCCCCTGCGCGCCCACGTGGCTTTCGGCCAGCGGGTTATAGCGGGACTCGATCGCGATCACCGCCAGCAGCAGCAGCGGATCCAGCTTCTTCTCGCGGCCGACCTTATAGACGGTATTGAGCAACGGACCGGTCGCGTCATACGCGACCTTGTACTTGCGCGAAATGTAATTGCGCAGCGCTTCCGCCTGCGGGCCGGTCGCCACCATGGCGGGCTTGGGGGGCGCCGCCGGCGCGGCGCGGGCAGGCCCCAGCATGCCGGTCGCATTGCTGGAAGGCGCGGTAGGTACGGCCATGGCAATCGCCGACGAGGTGTCGGCGCCAAACTCGGACCCGGTGTCGGATTCGACATCGGTCTGCATGGATGAAGGCGCTAGGGCGGTCAACAAGGCTTTGTGCACTTGCAATGCCTGGTCGCGCAAACCGGGCAGGGCGAATCCCATGCTTACCGTCACAATCACCGCGATGCCCAGATAGACGGAGCAGATGCGCAAGGATTCGGCAAGATATTGGTGCACTCCTTGGGCCATGTTCCTGAACAGGCTGGCCACTGACGCATCGGGCATAAAACCTCCTGCGTTGAAAAAGAGGGAGTCAATGTTAACCTCTCTTTCTCCCCAAAATGTAACCAAATCGCCGGGATCTGTAGTGAAATACCGCGACCTTAGAGACTTCCTCGCTCAACTCGAACGCATGGGCGAACTCAAACGCATCGCCGCGCCCGTCTCGACGCACCTGGAAATGACGGAAATTTCCGACCGCGTGCTGCGCGCCGAGGGCCCCGCCCTGCTGTTCGAAAACGCCATGCACGATGGCAAGCCGGCCGAGATGCCGGTGCTGGCCAACCTGTTCGGCACACCCTCGCGTGTGGCCCGCGGCATGGGCGCCGACAACGTCAGCGCCCTGCGCGACATCGGCGAACTGCTGGCGTCCCTGCGCGAACCCGAAGCCCCCAAGGGCCTGCGCGACGCCCTGGCCAAGGTCTCGATGCTGAAATCGGCCTTGTGGGACATGAGCCCCAAAAACGTCAAGAGCCCCGCTTGCCAGGAAATCGTCTGGGAAGGCAAGGACGTGGACCTGACGCGCCTGCCGATCCAGACCTGCTGGCCGGGCGACGTCGCGCCGCTGCTGACCTGGGGCCTGGTGATCACGCGCGGCCCGAATGCCAAGCGCCAGAACCTGGGCATCTACCGCCAGCAATTGCTGGGGCCCAACAAGCTGATCATGCGCTGGCTGTCGCACCGGGGCGGCGCGCTCGACTTCCGCGACCACGCGCTGGCGCACCCCGGGACGCCGTTCCCCATCGCCGTGGCGCTGGGCGCCGACCCCGCCACCACCCTGGGCGCGGTCACCCCGGTGCCGGACAGCCTGTCCGAGTACCAGTTCGCCGGCCTGCTGCGCGGTTCGCGCACGGAAGTCGCGCAAGCGCTGGGCAGCAATCTGTCGGTGCCGGCCTGGGCCGAAATCGTGCTCGAAGGCCACCTGCTGCCCTCGTCCGACCCCAGGGCCATCGCCCCGGTCGTGCCCGAGGGCGTCAACCCGCCGCCGGACACCGGCTACGAGATGGCGCTGGAAGGCCCCTACGGCGACCACACCGGCTACTACAACGAACAGGACTGGTTCCCGGTGTTCACGGTCGAACGCATCACCATGCGCCGCAACCCGATCTACCACTCGACCTACACCGGCAAGCCGCCCGACGAACCGGCCGTGCTCGGCGTGGCGCTCAATGAAGTCTTTGTGCCGCTGCTGCGCCGCCAGTTGCCCGAGATCGTGGACTTCTACCTGCCGCCCGAAGGCTGCAGCTACCGTCTGGCCGTGGTGTCGATCCGCAAGCAGTACGCCGGGCACGCCAAGCGCGTGATGTTCGGCCTGTGGAGCATCCTGCGCCAGTTCATGTACACCAAGTTCATCGTGGTGGTGGACGAGGACATCAACCCGCGCGACTGGAAAGAAGTGGTGTGGGCCATGACCACCCGCATGGATCCGGTGCGCGACACGCTGCTGGTGGAAAATACGCCCATCGACTACCTGGACTTCGCTTCGCCCGTGTCCGGCCTGGGCGGCAAGATGGGCCTGGATGCCACCAACAAGTGGCCCGGCGAGACCCAACGCGAATGGGGTACCCCCATAGCCATGGATGCCGAGGTCAAAAAGCGGGTGGACGACATCTGGGGCCAGCTGGGCCTGTAGGCGCGAAGCGGCCGGGCCTCAGCCGGCCAACCTGGTGTCCATGCGGCGCGGCCGTTTCGCCTTGGAGCGGTCGCTGCCCGGCGTGGCGGCCGACGCGGGCTGCTGATAGGGGATCACGTCGTCGCGCCGCAGTGCGGCGCAGCCGGCGCCTCGCGCCTGGCCCGCCACCGGGCCGGCCCGCTGACACAGCAACAGCACGCCGCCCAACGCGAAACGCTGATAGGCGCGCACCGCCTGCCCACCCCGCACCGGCGCCAGCGTCAGGCCTGCTGCGCCGAGCGCCGCAGCCGCTTCCGGCTTGACCATCAGGTAGTGCTGCGGGGCCGTCCGATACACGCCCAGCGGCTTGAGCACCCATTGCACCAGGCTGCCATAGTTGCCCGCCAGCAGCAGCACCACGGCGAACACCACCACCGTCCACGCCGTCATCTTGCCGCTCTTGCCGGCATTGGCCGGCGCGGACAGCAACGCCAGCACGGGCAGGAAACTCAACCCGAACGTCAGGCCGAGCACCATCAACAAGGCAAAGCCGGCGCCTGCCTCGCTCGCCACCGGCTCCAGCAACGCCACCAGGATCACGAACGGCGCCAGGCTCATCAACAGCATCACCGCCGCCAGGGCCAAGGCCGCGCCCAGCACCCGCCAGAAACCCACCCCGTCGGCGCGCCATTCCCGCGTGAGACGCTTGCGCGTGAGCACCGCGGCCAGCGCCAGCACCGCCAGGCAAAGCGCGATGGCGGTCCCCAGGTAGGCCGCCGCGCCAGTGCCGGGTGCCCAGCGCTCGGCCGCATCCGCCTGGTACCGCACGCCCGCCAACGCTGCCAGCCAGCACCCCATGGTCAGCCACGCCAGCCGTGTCGAGAGCGTGAAGCGCGCCCCGCGGGCGGCGCGAGCGACCAGATCCGCGCGCATGCCGCTGAAGAACGTCAGCGCCGGCGAGACGATCAGCAGCGTGGTCGCCAGGCAGCCGAGCAGACCCGCGGCCAGCAGCACACCCAGGCCGCTCCAGGACACCACGGCTTCCAGGAACAGGCTTTCCCAGCCCGCATCGTGCAGATGCAGCCAGACACCGCCGGCCGGCAGCACCAGCCAGAGCGGCAACAATTTCCACATGACGTCCAGCGCCTCGCGGCACAGCCCCAGGCGGCGAGCCAGGTCCCACCCGCTGCCACTGCCCTGTGCAGCGGGCGCCGGGTACGGCGGCCGGCGCCAGGGACGAACGGGGGGTTGTATGCGGGGAGCGCGGGACATGGCCTGACCTATTTGAGAATTGGACGCATTTTATTTCAAATTCAGGGACGGAAAGATTGCGCCGGCCAAAAAGAAACCCCGCCGGCCAGGGCGGGGTTTGAGGACGCGGGCGCAACCGGTTCAGCGGTTGTCGTCGTCCTGGCGGGAGTCCTGCCAGAGCTTGAACAACTGCCAGCCCACCAGCGCGCCGCCAGCCAGCTTGAGCAGCTTGGACTTCGTGCCGCCGCGCATGAACAGCGCGGACACCGACGAGCTGATCAGCGGATAGCGGCGCGCCAGGCCGATGGCCTGCATGGCCCAGCGCGAGGCGCCGCCGGAAGACAGGCCCGGCAACATGCTCTTGAACAGCGCCGCCGGTTCGAGCTTGCGCCCGGCCGAGACGATACCCTGCGCGAGCGATTCGCGTTCGATCGCGGCCCGAGCACGCAGCAGTTCGATGCGCACGGCGCGGTCGACGTCGGGAGACCTTTTCGTCATGGTTCAGCCCTCCTCGCGCCGGCGAGCCCGGTCATCGTCGTCTTGCGCATCGCGCACGCGTTCAAGCAGTTCCGCGTCGCGGCCCAGCTCTTCCAGCGTGGCCGCGAACGGCGGCGGACCATAGAGCAGCCCGTGGCGCACCACCAGCAGCAGCGCGACGCCGACCACCAGGTAAAACGCCGCCAGCAGGCCCAGCGCCAGATAGCGGTCTTCGGTGGGCCAGAACGCCACCGCCACGGTGATCGTGAACACCAGCACCGCCAGCGTCAGGAACAGCAAAGCGGCAAAGGCCATGCCCAACAGCTTGAGCAGGCGCGATTTTTCACCGGCGGCTTCAAGCGCCAGCAGTTCCAGGCGCGTGCGCATCAGCCCGACCAGGCTGGACGCCACACCAAAGACAGATTTTCGTAGACCCATGGCAGAAAGGACGCCGGGCGGGAAACGCGGGCAAAACGCCTGCGCCGCCCGCCCGGACGCCCTGCCTTATCAGCGGCGGCTGATCAGCAAGCCGAGCAGCAGGCCGGTCACGCCTGCGATGCCGATGGCTTGCCAGGGATTGTCGTGCACGTAGTCGTCGGTGGCGCGAGCGGCTTTGCGGCCGCGTTCGAGCACCGCGTCCTGTGCTTCGTAAAGGGCTTCGCGAGTGCGCTTGAGCGAGGTCATGGCGCGTTCACGCAGCTCGGTGGCTTTTTCGCCCGTGCTGCCGGCGGCTTCGCGCAGCAGGCTTTCAGCGTCGTTCAGGCTGGTCTTGACACTGTCGATGAGTTTTTCTTTTGCGACTTCTTCGGATTTTCTCGTGGCCATGTTTGAGCTCCTGTTGTGTGTCTATGACGAAACCATCATACCAGCCACCCCGCGAAGGGCCAGGCCGGCTTGCTACCGTGTGCTACTTGATTTGCGTAATCTCAACCGCGGACTTCACGCCGCCCTGGTCGATGTCCTGCTTCATGACCAGATTCACTGACGGGCAGTACCAATCGGTGACCGTGGTGTTCATGCCGGGGATGGGAATGGTCAGGCCCTGGAAGGTGGCCATGGTGGGATCCGAGTTGCGCGTATAGCTGACCGGGTGGCAGGTCTGCTGGCCCAGCGCCGTGGGGATGGCCGTGGCGCGGCCGACGGTTTTTTCGCCGATGCGCACCGTGGTGCTGGGCTGGCCGCCCACCGGGGCTTCCTTGCCGATTTTCAGACGGAAGGACGAACCCGGCAGCTTCTGGCCGGGGTTCAATTTGCCGTCGTAGGCAAACAGACCCAGCATGCGCAGATCGAACTGACCCTCGGAGGGCTTGGGCGCTTCGCCGGCCGAGGCGTACTTCAGGAAGGTGGCCTGGCCGCCTTTGACGGTCATCAGGTAATCGAGGTTGGACTTGCCCGGCGGCAGGCCTGCGTAGCTGAAACGGGCCACGCCCTGCACGCGCGCGCGGCAGTTATCGCCATTGCTTTTTGTAACCTCGGTGAAGGCCAGGTCGGCGCCCAGCGCGATGTTGCCGGAGCCGGTCAGTTGCACCGCGCCACCGTCATGCATGAACTTCGCGTCGCACACGCCCGCCTGCGCCGCGCCGGCCGCGCCCAGTGCGCCAGCCACAAAAATCAGGGATGCCATTTTTCGCAACGCCACAAGCCACTCCAGAAATCCAGAAAGCGCCGCGCGCGCTGCGCGCACGGCTGGCTTGATACTACACCGGTTGCCAAAATCGGCGCATGACCGAACGTGTCAGCGGCATGCCCCTGCCGGCCCGACAGGCGCGCCCGCCTCAGGCGATGGCGCGCGACTCGCGAGCCTGGCGCGGCCCGTCAGGCGCTGCGTCCGGCTGCGGAACGCTGGCCAGGACCGGCGCGGGGGCGCGCTCCGGATTGCCATGGCGCCGGTGCAGGAAATCGACCACGCCGGCACGGCATGACAGGTACAGCGGATCGTTGGCCAGCCGCACCCGGTCGCGCGGGCGCGGCAACGGCACGGACAGGATCTCGCCGATGGTCGCGGCCGGGCCGTTGGTCAGCATCACGATGCGGTCCGACAGCAGCACGGCCTCGTCAACGTCGTGCGTGACCATGATGGTGGTGGTGCGCGTCTTGGCCACGATCTTGAGCAGCTCGTCCTGCAGGTGCGCGCGGGTCAGCGCGTCCAGCGCGCCGAAAGGTTCGTCCATCAGCAGCACGCCCGGCTCGATCGCCAGGGCGCGGGCAATGCCCACGCGCTGCTTCATGCCCCCCGAAATTTCGCGCGGCAGCTTGTTCTGCGCGGGCAGCAGCCCCACCAGGTCCAGCGCCGCGCGGGTGCGGTCGGCCAGCTGGGCGCGCTTCTCGGTGGCGCCGAAGACCCGTTCCACCGCCAGGTGCACGTTCTGAAAGCACGTCAGCCAGGGCAGCAGCGAATGGTTCTGGAACACCACCGCGCGATCCGGGCCGGGTCCGGTGATCTCGCGCTCGGCGCACAGCAGCACACCGCTGGTGGGCCGCGTCAGGCCCGCAATCAGATTCAGCAAGGTGGATTTGCCGCAGCCCGAGTGCCCGATCAGGGTGATGAATTCGCCCTGCTCCACGGTCAGGTCGATATCACGCAAGGCGACGAACGCGCCCTTGCGGGTGCTGAAGGTCTGGCCCACGCGTTCGATGCGTACGAATTTCTTCATGGCGCTATTCCTCGGTGTAGGTGAAACGGCGGGCCAGCGCGACCAGCAGCGTTTCCAGAATCAGGCCGACGATGCCGATCACGAAAATGGCGATGACGATGTGTTCGACCTTCAGGTTGTTCCACTCGTCCCACAGCCAGAAGCCGATGCCGGTGCCGCCCGTCAACATCTCGGCAGCGACGATCACCAGCCACGCGGTGCCGATCGACAGCCGCACGCCGGTCAGCATGTAGGGCAGCACGGCGGGCAGCAGCACCTTGGTGGTGACCTTCCATTCCGACAGGTTCAGGACGCGCGCCACATTCAGGTAGTCCTGTGGCACCCGTGACACGCCAACGGCGGTGTTGATGATCATCGGCCAGATCGAACAGATGAAAATGGCCCAGATCGCGGCGGGATTGGCCGCCTTGAACAGCAGCAGGCCCAAGGGCAGCCACGCCAGCGGCGACACGGGCCGCAGCAGGCTCACGATGGGCGAGAACATGGCGCGTACCGGCGCGTAGCGGCCGATGGCAAAACCCACGGGAATGCCCACCAGCGCGGCCAGGCCGAAGCCGATGCCGACTCGCTGCAGCGAGGCCAGCAGATTCCAGCCGATGCCCTTGTCGTTGGGGCCATTGTCGTAGAACGGATCGGAGAACAGCGTGACCGCCGCCTGCCAGGTGACGCCCGGCGTGGGGATTTCGGGGATGCGCATGGCCACCACCTGCCACACCAGCACGAACAGGGCGAAGCCGGCCACCGGACCGACCACGGCGCGCAGCGCGGCCTCCAGGCGCTCGCGGCCGGCGTCGGCCCACTGTGCGGCGCGGCTCGGGGCGCCGGTGGCCACCGCCGCCTGCCCCGCCGCGGCCTCAGTTGACACGCCCTCGGCCAGGGCGCCTCTTTCCACACTCGTCACACTAGACATCGTCCCTGCTCCTTCTCGCGAACCCGCGTTCAGACCTTGACCTTGAAGCCATCGGCGTAGGCCGAGGGGTTGCTGCCGTCCCAGACCACGCCATCGATCAGCTTGGAACTGCGCATCTCGCTGGCGGGCAGCGCGATGCCGGCGGCCTGCGCGGCCTGCTTGTAGATATCGATGCGATTGACCTGGCGCGCCGTGGCCAGATAGTCGGGATGCTCCTTGAGCAGGCCCCAGCGCTTGTGCTGCGTCAGGAACCACATGCCGTCGCTCAGGTAGGGGAAGTTGGCCGCGCCGTCGCCCGAAAAACGCATCGCATGCTCGTCATTCCATTGCTTGCCCAGGCCGTCTTCATATTGGCCCAGCATGCGGCCGACGATGGCGCTGGCGTCGGTGTTGACGTAGGACTTGGCGGCGATGGTCTCGGCCGTCTTCTGGCGATTGGCGGGCGAGGCGTCGATCCACTTGCTCGCCTCCAGGATGGCGGCCGTCACGGCGCGTGCGGTGTTGGGGTTGCGCGCCACAAAATCGGCGCTGGTGCCCAGCACCTTTTCCGGGTGGTCGGTCCAGATGGCCTGCGTGGTGACGGCGGTAAAGCCGATCTTGTCCAGGATGGCGCGCGCCCCCCAGGGCTCGCCCACGCAATAGCCATCCATATTGCCCACGCGCATGTTGGCCACCATCTGCGGCGGCGGCACGGTGATCACCTTGGCGTCCTTCATCGGATCGATACCGTATGCGGCCAGCCAGTAGTACAGCCACATCGCGTGCGTGCCGGTCGGAAAGGTCTGGGCAAAGGTGTATTCGCGCTTGTCGGATGCCATCAGCCTGGCCAGCGATTCGCCGTCGCGCACGCCGGCCTGCAGCAGCTTGTTCGACAGCGTGATGGCCTGACCGTTCTGGTTCAGGCTCATCAGCACCGCCATGTCTTTCCTGGCCCCGCCCACGCCCATCTGCACGCCATAGATCAGGCCATACAGCACGTGGGCCATGTCGAGTTCACCGTTCAGCAGCTTGTCGCGCACCGCCGCCCAGGAGGCTTCCTTGGAAGGCATGATCGTCACGCCGTGCTTCTTGTCGATGCCCAGCACCGAAGCCATGACGACCGAGGCGCAGTCGGTCAGGGGAATGAAGCCGATCTTCACCTCGGGCTTTTCGGGTGCATCGCTGCCCGCTGCCCAGGCCCCGGCGCGCACCAGCGGATCGACCAGCGACAACAGGCTGGCGCCGGCCACCGCGCGCGCAGTGCCCGTCAGCCATCTGCGGCGACCGGCATCGGCGGCGCAATCCTGGCCGGCGTCGGACAGGCGGGGTTTCACAGGCGTCTTCACTGACTTCATACGGGGCTCCTGGCAAAAAAAAACGTCCCGCGCGCCTTGCGGGAGCAACCCGTCGGCGCTGCGGAACGTCGTTGTTCCCTGCCGCGAATCGCGGCGCTTGGCTTGGGCGCGCCGCACGCGGCTGCCCCATTACCCATTAAGCAATCGCTGTGCCAGGCTTGCCGCCAGCCTGGCCGAATCGCTGCCGCCCCGCGCCAATGCTGGCTTTGCGGGCAATTGCCAGGCCCGCAGGTTGTGGCCAGCGCCGACCGGCGCAGGCGCGGACGATCCAAATTGGTGCGCGCAACCATGCGGCGGCGCACCATCGATGTGCGGTTTTGTTGCCGCGGCCCTACGCCTTCCCTGGCCGCCAGACGGCCGCCTGCCCGGGCATGGAATTTGCATGATTCCTGCCAGGCAAGCGCGCGGAACGCGCTCGCCAAATAAGTTATGGCTATATGGATTCAAGAAATCAGAAGTTGTGGGGATGAAACCCCGTCCCTATGATCGATTGACCTTCTGCCGGGTGCGCCCGAGGCTGCGTGATGAAGCTTTTCCCGATTTTTGCCGATCTGAAAGACCGGCCCGTGCTGGTCGTGGGCGGCGGCGCCGTGGCCGAGCGCAAGACGCTGGCCCTGCTGCAAGCCCATGCCGACGTGGCGGTGGGCGCGCCCGACCTGACGCCCGCCCTGGCCGCGCTGCGCGGCCAGGGCCGCATCCGCCATCTGGCGGGCGCCTTCGATCCCGCCTGGCTGGATGGCGTCTGGCTGGCCGTGGCCGCAACCGACGATCGCGGCGTCAACGCCGCGGTGTCCGAGGCCGCCCAGGCCCGCCGCATTTTCAGCAACGTCGTGGACGACCCTGAGTTGTCCTCGTTCCAGGTGCCGTCCATCGTCGACCGCTCGCCGGTCATCGTCGCCATCTCCTCGTCGGGCGTGGCGCCGGTACTGGCGCGGCGCCTGCGCGAACGTATCGAATCTTTGTTCGACCACACCCTGGGCCAGTTGGCCGGGCTGGCCGAACGCTACCGCAAGCGCATCCGCGACGGCCACCCCGACCTCGGCGCGCGCCGTCGCTTCTATGACTGGCTGCTGGATGGTCCGGTCGCCGGCTTGCTGCGCCAGCAACGGCCCGAGGCGGCCGAGGACGCCCTGAACGCGGCGTTGGCCCGCCCGCTGGCGCCGGCCGAAGGCAGCGTGGTGCTGGTCGGCGCCGGCCCCGGCGACCCGGGCTTGCTGACGCTCAAGGCGCTGCGCGCGCTGAACGAAGCCGACGTGATTCTCTACGACCGCCTGGTCAGCGACGACATCATGTCGCTGGCGCGCCGCGACGCCGAGCGCATCTCGGTGGGCAAGCTGCCTGGCGAAGACCACCACGCCACCCAGGCGCGCATTCATGCGCTGCTGGTCGAACACGCCCGCGCTGGCCGCCGGGTGGTACGCCTGAAAGGCGGCGATGCCTTCATTTTCGGCCGCGGTGGCGAAGAACTGGAACATCTGCGCGCCCACGGCGTGCGCTACGAGGTCGTGCCCGGCATCACCGCCGCACTGGCCTGCGCCGCCTACGCGGGCATACCGCTGACGCACCGCGAGCATGCCCAATCGGTGCGCCTGGTGACCGCGCATTGCCGTGAAGACGAAGACAACCTCGATTGGCCGGCGCTGGCCCGCGAACGGCAGACGCTGGCGTTCTACATGGGCGTGGGACAGCTGGAGCTGTTGACGCAACGCCTGATCCGCCATGGCCGTGCGCCAACGACGCCGTTCGCGCTGATCGAGAACGGCAGCCGGCCCGAGCAGCGGGTGCTGTCGGGCCCGTTGCAGGACCTGCCGCGATTGGCGCGGGCGCACGCCATCCGCTCGCCCGCCCTTTTGATCGTGGGCGAGGTCGCCGGACTGGCGCGGCAATTACAGTGGTTCGGCGAACACCTGGAGGGCGCGCCGCAGCGCTTGGCGGCGTAGGGCCTGTTACCCCTGAAAGGCGCCGCCAGACGGCAAGCCTGCCGGCGGGCGGTTGCCCCCGCCGCCGGCCCGCCGGGAACGGACTTATTCCGTCTTCTGGGTGGTGCCGAAGATGCGGTCGCCCGCGTCGCCCAGGCCCGGCATGATGTAGCCATGCTCGTTCAGGCCGTCGTCGATGGACGCGGTGTAGATGTGCACGTCCGGGTGCTTGGTCAGGACGGCGTCGATGCCGACCGGCGCGGCCACCAGCACCAGCGCGCGGATTTCCTTGCAACCGGCGCGCTTGAGCAGGTCGATCGCGGCGACCATCGAGCCGCCGGTGGCCAGCATCGGATCGACGATCAGGGCCAGGCGCTGGTCCAGCTCGCCCACCAGACGTTCCAGGTAGGTATGGGCTTCCAGGGTTTCTTCGTTGCGGGCCACGCCCACCACGCTGACCTTGGCGCCGGGAATCAGGCTGAGCACGCCGTCCAGCATGCCGATACCGGCACGCAGGATCGGCACCACGGTGACTTTCTTGCCGGCGATCTTCTCGACCTGAACCGAGCCGCACCAGCCTTCGACGGTGGCGGGGGCCAGCGGCAGGTCCTTGGACGCTTCGTAAGTGAGCAGCGCGCCCACTTCCTGCGACAGTTCACGGAAGCTCTTGGTGCTGAGGTCGGCGCGACGCATGATCCCGAGCTTGTGGCGGATCAGCGGATGGCGGATTTCGTGCACGGGCATGTGCGTAAATCTCCAGAATTATTGATAGACAGGGTATTTCGCCTCAGGCGCCGGCGCAACGCGGCCCGCGCCTGAGAATCGTAATCGGTTTAGGGGAAAAGCGGATGCGGGGCGCGCTGCCGCGTCCCGCATCGGCTTCTATTGTTCGGCCAGCCAGGCGATCAGGGCATCGTCGAATGCCCGCACCGCGCCGGCCTGCTCGTGGTTGACGATACTGACCACGACGTAGCGCTTGCCGCTGGCGCCCAGCACATAGCCCGCGATCGATCGCACATCGCGCAGCGACCCGGTTTTCAGGTGGGCCATGCCGGCGGTGCCGTCGCCCTTCAGGCGGCGCCGTACCGTGCCGTCGACGCCGGCAATCGCAAAGGATGAAATGTACTCCGGCATGACCGGCGAATTCCACGCCACCGTCAGCATCGAGGCCAGGCTGTCGGCCGACACGCGCGCCTCGCGCGACAGGCCGGCACCGTTGTCGATGACCAGCTCCGGCATGTCCAGGCCCTGCTTGGCCAGCAGGCCCTTGGCCACGGCCTCGCTGCTGGCCACGGTGGCGGGCCGGCGGCCGCGTTCGGCGCCCAGGGTCAACAACAGCGTACGCGCCATGACATTGTTGCTGCGCTTGTTGATCTGGCGGATCACCTCGGCCAGCGTCGGCGAATCGTGCGAGGCCAGCACCACGGCGTCGCCCGGCACCACACCCGTGCGGACCTGGCCCTTGAACGTGCCGCCCAGCTCTTTCCACAGCATGCGGAAGACTTCGGTGGCGTAGTCGTTCTGCGACAGCGCCAACCGGTACAGGCTGAACTCGCCGCAGGACCCGGCCACCTTGCCGCTGACGCGCAAGGTCACGCCCTGCTGGGTGATGACGGGGTCGGTCTGGACCACCGGCGCGCCCGGGCAGCGAACGTCGCTCCAGTCCACGCGGCCTTCGATCTTCAGGCCGGGCAGCGGCGGATCGATCAACGGCACCCACTTGTTGGCGGCCGGATCGGGGGAAAACAGGAGGCGCACGGCGCCGAAGCCCACCATCAGGGCGTCGGGGCTGGCGTTGTAGGCGCGGTCGGGCGCGCCATCGAAGGCGCCAGGGTCGGTCGCGACCTGGCCGAAGATGCTGCGGTCGATCACCAGGTCATTGATCTGCTTGACCCCGCGCAGGCGCAGTTCACGCAGCAGCGCCCACAGATCCTGCAGCAGGAACTGCGGGTCGCCCCCCGCGCGCAGGTAGAGCGGGCCGGGCAGCACGCCGCGGGCGTCCGGGCGGGCCCCTGGCTCGGTCATGAAGTCCGTGCGCCAGACATAGTTGGGGCCTAGTTCGGACAGCGCCGCCCAGGTGGTGACCAGTTTCATCACCGACGCCGGGTTGCGGGGTTGCTTGGCGTTCAGCGTCGCTAGGCGCGGCCCGCCGACCTCCTGCACCACCAGTGACAGGGCGCTGTCAGGCAGCTTGGTCGCCTTCCAGGCATTGACCACGCTGGGCGGCAGGCCCGGAACCTGCGCGCAGGCGGTGCCAGCCGCCAGGGCCAGCATCCCGCCGGCCAGCCAACGCGCCGGCCCGCTCCACCGCTTTTTCCCTGATCCTGTCATGCCCTGTCCACCTGGTTGCCTGTCCTGCAAAACCGAGAGCATACAAAACCTGGGGCGGTTACGGGCGGCGGCCGGCGCGGTCGCCCTCGAAAGGGCGCGCCCGAGACCCATGCCCGTCCTCAGCCGCCTGCCATCGCCAGGTGGCGGTTACTGCAACTTCCACTTGCCGCCGGCCACGGTCGCCATGACCAGCGCGCGCGCGTCCAGGCCGTTGTGGTCAGTGGCACTCATGTTGACGACGCCGGTGGCGGTGGGCAGGTTCTTGACGTTTTCCAGCGCGTCGCGCAGCGCGGCGCGGAACTCGGGCGTGCCCGGCTTGGCCGACTTCAGCGCCACGGGGATTGCCTGCTGCAGCAGCAAGCCCACGTCCCAGGCGTAGGCCGCGAACAGAGACACGCTGCCCGGACCGTTGGCGGCCTCGTACTTCCTGGCAAAGGCCTGCGCCGTGGCCTTGACCGGGTTGGTGTCGGGCAACAGGTCCGCCACCATCACCGGCCCGACCGGCACCCAGGCGCCGTCGCAGGCCGGACCGCACACCCGCAGGAAGTCGTTGTTGGCGACCCCATGGTTGAAGTAGATCTTGCCCTGGTAGCCGCGCTCGCGCAGCGCCCGGGCCGGCATCGCCGCCGGCGTGCCCGAGGCGCCCACCACCACCGCGTCCGGGGCGGCGCCCACTAGCTTGAGCGTCTGCGCCACGGCCGAGGTATCGGTCGGCGCGAAGCTCTCGCGGCCCACGACCTGGATGCCGTGCTGCTTGGCCGCCTTTTCCACTTCCACCCAGAAGGTTTCGCCCAGGGCGTTGTTAAAGCCGATAAAGGCCAGGGTCTTGACGCCATTGGCCGCCGCATGGCGGGCGATGCCCTCGGCCATCAGGGAATCGGAATGCGGCGTCTTGAACACCCAGCGCCGCTTGTCGTCCACCGGGTCGATCAGGCGCGCCGACGAGGCCAGCGTGATGACCGGCGTGGCGCCGGTGGCCACGGTGTCCAGCATGGCCATGGTGTTGGGCGTGGTGGACGAGCCGACGATCAGATCGACCTTGCTCTCGGAGATGAGCTTGTGGGAATTGCTGACCGCCCGGGTGGTGTCGGACGCGTCATCGAGCACCACGTATTCCACTTTCATGCCGCCGATCTCCGTGGGCAGCAGGCTGATGGTATTGCGCTCGGGAATGCCCAGCGAGGCCTGCGGGCCGGTGGTGGACAGGGTGGCGCCGATTTTCACTTGGGCCAGCGCGGGCGCGGCGGCCGCGACCAGCAGAGCCGCCAACGCGGCCTTCAAGGTGCAACGGGGGGTCATGGGCAGTCTCCTTTGGGGCGCGGATGTCGTTATGCGTCATGCCGATCCGCTACGGCGTGAAAGGGTTATACGACGGGAACGCCTCCGTGCGGCAGAAAAGCCCCGTTATGGAAAACCAGGGCGCCGCCGTCGTCGGCCGGCGCATGCAGGCGCAGCACCTCGCCGATCAGCACGGCGTGGTCGCCCACCTCAAGCACCTGGCGGGTGGCGCACTCGAAGCGCGCCGCGCAATCGTCGAACACGGGAATGCCGTCCTGCCCGGCATACCAGTTCAGCCCGGCGTAACGATCGGCCACCGGCTGCGAGAACACCCGGGCCAGGTCGCGTTGCGGCGCCCCCAGCACATGAACGGCGAAACCGCCTTGCGAGGTGAAATCGGCGTAATGCATGCTGGCGCGGCGCAGGCTCCAAAGCACCAGCGGCGGCTCCAGCGAGACCGAGGCGAAGGAATTCACGGTCAGGCCGATCGGGCCATGCGCGCCCGTGGCGGTCACCACGGTGACGCCGGTGGCGTAACGCCCCAGGGCCCGCCGCAGACGGGCGGGGCTGAGATCATGGATGGCGCTCATGGCGGCTCCGGCGGTGGGCATCTGGCGGGCGGGCGCCCCGCGCTCAGGCTGGCAGGCGGTCCTGCGCCCGTACGCCCGACAGCGGCAGGGCCTCGGTCATCAGGCGCTGCATCGAATCGAGCACGTGGTCCTGGGGCATCAGGCCGAAATTGTGCAGGCTCATGACATGGTCCAGCCCCATGTCGGCCAGCCGCGCCAGCTTGTCGGCCACGGTGCGGGGTGAGCCGAACAGCGACAGACCGCTGGCAATGATGTCGTCGTAGACCTGCTTGCGCGCATACAGCCGGGTGTCCACGTACAGATCGAAGGCGCTGGCGGCGCGTTCGCGGGCCTGTGCGTCCGTCCCGGCCACATGGGTGTGCAACGCCACCGCGGCCATGCCTGTCGCGTCCTCGATGCCCGCCTCGGCCAGGCCGCGGCGGTAATCCTGCATCATCAGGCCGATCTCTTCGAAGTTGTCGACCGCGGCGTACGGCACGAACAGCATGCGGCGCCCCTGGCGGCCCACGTGATAGGCCGCCTCGCGGCGCAGGATCGCCACATAGACGGGCACCGGCTGCTGCACCGGCTGCACATTGATCCGGACCTCGCGCAGGGTATTGAACTTGCCTTCGTGGCTGACCCGTTCGCCGGCCAGCAGGCGCTCGACCAGCATCAGGTTTTCGTCAAAGCGCTCGCGCTTGATGGCTGGGTCGACGTTGTAGCCCTCGAACTCGTGCTTCAGGTAGCCCGACCCCACGCCCAGCGACAGCCTGCCTTGCGAAAGCTGGTCCACCAAGGCATAGTTTTCCGCCACCGTCAGGGGGTTGTGGAAGGTCAGGATCGAAATCGCGGTGCCCAGCCGCAGCCGCGTCGTCTGCTGCGACAGCGCTGCCAGGAACACCGCCGGATTGGGCACCGCGCCGTATTCATGGAAGTGGTGTTCCGCCACCCAGAAGGTGTCGTAGCCCAGACGTTCAGCCTGGCGCGCCTGCTCCAGCACCTGGCTGTAGAGCTGGCCCAGGCTGCGGGGCTGGCCGGGGTAATGATCCTGTACCGAGAAGATGGACATCTTCATGTGTTGTCTCCGTATTTGTCCGCGGCGGCGCGCTGATGTATTTTTTAGCGATACACGTATTCTAATAAGAGACGAATCAATGTCAACAGACAGCAGCACCGGCATCCAATCGGCCGAAATCGCACTGGACGTCCTGACCCGGCTGGCCGAACTGGGCGGCGCCGTGTCGGTGTCCGAACTGGGCCGCAGCCTGGACATGCCGCGCGCCAAGGCGCACCGCTACCTGGTGTCGCTGGAGCGGCGGGGCTATGTCGAGCAGGACCCCGCCAGCGCCCGCTACCGGCTCGGTCCCCAGGCGCTGCACACGGGGCTGGCGGCGCTGGCCGAGGTGGATTTCGTGAAACTGGCGGCCGGCTGCCTGGAAGACCTGAGCGCGGCCATCGGCCAGACCGTATTCATCTCGGTCTGGGGCCAGCACGGCCCCACCATCGTGCAGTGGCGCGACGCCCGCCTGCCCGTCACGGTGAACGTACGGGTCGGCTCGGTGCTGCCGCTGCTCAACAGCGCCACCGGGCGCGTGTTCGCGGCCTGGCTGCCCGAGGCGTCGGTGCTGCCGCGCGCGCTGGCGGAATGGGATGCGGCGCAGCGCCAGGGCGCCGACGCGGCGAGCCTGCTGGGCGATCCCGCCAGCCCGCCCCTGACGGCCGCCGACACCGTCGACCCCGCCGGGGCCCTGCGGCGACGCTGGCTCGCCACCCGCGAACGCGGCTACGCCAGCGTCAGCGGCCACCTGCTGCACGGCATCGACTCGGCGGCGCTACCGGTGCTGGACGCCCAGGGCCAACTGGCCGGGGCCATCACCGGCCTGGGCCTGCACGGCGGCTTTGACCTCTCGCCGGACGGGGCGCCGCTGCGCGCGCTGACGGCGGCGGCGGCCGACTGCTCGCGCCGGCTGGGCTGGCGCGGCGGGCGCTGAAGCGGCCTTGCCCCGGCCCGGCCAGCCGCCCTTTTCCCCGGCCCCTTTACAATACCGAGTTGCCCCAGAGCCGGCCCCCGGGCCTGGCTCGTTTTTTCGCCGCCCCATTGCCGGCGGCCCGGCGCCCCGCGGCGACCCTCGCCACGCCAGCCCCCCTGATACCGATATCCCGTGCAAGCCCTTACCGTTTCCGACTTCGACTACGAGCTGCCCCCCGAGCTCATCGCGCAGACGCCCGCCGCCCAGCGCACGGGCAGCCGGCTGCTGCACCTGGATGGCGCCAGCCAGCTGCATGACCGCCGCTTCGCCGACCTGGAAGGATTGCTGCGCCCTGGCGACCTGCTGGTCTTCAACGACACGCGCGTGATCAAGGCGCGCCTGGCCGGCCACAAGGCCACCGGCGGCAAGATCGAAGTGCTGGTCGAACGCATCACCGACACCGACCGCGCCCTGGCGCACGTGCGGGCCAGCAAATCGCCCGGCCCCGGCATGGTGCTGCGCCTGGCCGATGCCTTCGACGCCACCGTGCTGGGCCGCGAAGGCGAGCTGTTCGACATCCGCTTTCCCGGCCCGGTGCTGGACCTGCTGGACGCCCACGGCGCCACGCCGCTGCCGCCCTACATCACGCATGAAGCCGACGCGGGCGACGACGACCGCTACCAGACCGTCTACGCGCGCGAACCCGGCGCCGTGGCCGCCCCCACCGCCGGCCTGCACTTCGACCAGCCTACGCTGGATCGCCTGACGGCCCTGGGCGTGGACCGCGCCTTTGTCACCCTGCACGTGGGCGCCGGCACCTTCCAGCCCGTGCGCGTGGACAATCTGGCGGACCACATCATGCACGCCGAATGGTTCACCGTGCCGCAAGCCGCGGTGGACGCCATCGCCGCCGCCCGCGCCCGGGGCGGCCGCGTCATCGCCGTTGGCACCACCAGCGTGCGCGCGCTGGAATCGGCCGCCGCGCAGAGCGAAGGCCGCACGGCCCCCGGCCTGCCGCTGGCCGCCGCCCAGGGCGATACCCGTCTGTTCATCACCCCCGGTTACCAGTACCGCGTCGTCGACGCCCTGGTCACCAACTTCCATCTTCCCCAGTCGACCTTGCTGATGCTGGTGTCGGCGCTGGCCGGCGTCGAGCCGATCCGCCGCGCCTACGCCCACGCCGTAGCCCAGCGCTACCGCTTCTTCAGCTATGGCGACGCCATGTTCATCGAATCCCCCGCCCCATGACCGGACTGAATTTCGAACTGCTCGCCACCGACGGCGGCGCCCGCCGCGGCCGCATCACGCTGAACCACGGCGTGGTGGAAACGCCCATCTTCATGCCCGTGGGCACCTATGGCAGCGTCAAGGCCATGATGCCGCACGAGCTCAAGGAAATCGGCTCGCAGATCGTGCTGGGCAATACCTTCCACCTGTGGCTGCGTCCGGGCACGCAGATCATGGAAAAGCATGGCGGCCTGCACGGCTTCATGCAGTGGGACAAGCCCATCCTGACGGATTCGGGCGGCTTCCAGGTGTTCAGCCTGCAAGGCATGCGCAAGATCACCGAGGAAGGCGTCAAGTTCGCCTCGCCCATCGACGGCGCGCGCCTGTTCCTGACGCCCGAAGAATCCATGCGCATCCAGCGTTCGCTGAACTCGGACATCGTCATGGTGTTCGACGAGTGCACGCCCTATGAAATCGACGGCCGGCCCGCCACCACCGAAGAAGCCGCCCGTTCGATGCGCATGTCGCTGCGCTGGGCGCGCCGCTCGCGCGAGGAATTCGACCGCCTGGAAAACCCGAACGCGCTGTTCGGCATCGTCCAGGGCGGCATGTACGAAGCCCTGCGCGACGAGTCCCTGGCTGGCCTGCAGGACATCGGCTTTCATGGCTACGCCATCGGCGGCCTGTCGGTGGGCGAGCCCAAGGAAGACATGATGCGCATCCTGGCGCACGTCACCCCCAAGCTGCCGGCCCACGCGCCGCGCTACCTGATGGGCGTGGGCACGCCCGAAGACCTGGTCGAGGGCGTGAGCCGCGGCGTGGACATGTTCGATTGCGTCATGCCGACCCGCAACGCGCGCAACGGCTGGCTGTTCACCCGCTTTGGCGACGTCAAGATCCGCAACGCCAAGTACCGCGATGACACCCGCCCCCTGGATCCCAGCTGCGCCTGCCATACCTGCGCGCACTTCTCGCGCGCCTACCTGCACCACCTGCAGCGCGCCAACGAAATCACCGGCGCGCGCCTGAACACCCTGCACAACCTGCACTTCTACCTGACCATCATGAAGGAAATGCGGGAAGCCATCGCCGAAGGCCGCTTCGACGCCTGGCGCGCCCAATTCGCCGCCGATCGGGCGCGCGGGGTGGAATAGAATTCCAGACGGCGCCACGCCCGAGTAAAAAGCGGGCGCGCGCAGCGCCAGGACCCGCGCTAGAATCGCCGCCCCGCCGCCGGGCCGCCCCAAGGCGGGGCAGCCCCCTCGGGGGGCAGCTAGCGCACGAAGTGTGCGCGGCGTGGGGGTCCAATTACCCGCGGCGTGGGGGTCCAGGCACCCGCGGCGTGGGGGCCTTAAACCTCGCTACAATAGCCGGCTTGCCCTATCCATGGCTCGCGCGGGGATGGGCGCAGAACAAGATCGACGACAGCTCGATACAAACAAACCCAAACAGACTAATACGCAGGAGAATTACATGTCCGCTATCGATACCGCCAGCCTCGTCGTGGCCCAGGCTGCCCCGGAAGGCAATGCGCTGATGGGCATGCTGCCCATCATCCTGATGTTCGTGATCCTCTACTTCCTGATGATCCGTCCCCAGATGAAGCGCCAGAAGGAACACCGCAATCTGATCGCCGCCCTGGCCAAGGGCGACGAAGTCGTCACCGCCGGCGGCATGCTCGGCAAGGTCACCAAGGTGAACGACAGCTACGTCACCGTCGAAGTCTCCGAACTGGCCGACAAGCCGGTCGAAGTCATCATGCAGAAGTCGTCGGTCTCGACCGTTCTGCCCAAGGGAACCATCAAGGCCCTGTAAGCGTCCCATAGGAGCGCCGCCGGGCCCCAGGGCACAGGCGGCGCCGCTCCGCCGCCCGCCGCGCCCGTCGCCCGGGCGGTCCTTTCATCACTCTTACATGAAGTAGCCGGCAATGAACCGCTATCCCCTCTGGAAGTACATTACGGTCCTGATTGCGGTCTTTATTGGCCTGCTCTATACGCTTCCCAATTTCTACGGCGAGTCCCCCGCCGTCCAGGTTTCCAGCGCCAAGGCCACCATCAAGGTGGATACGGCCATGCTGAGCCGGGTCGAGCAGGTGCTGGCTGACGCCAAGATCCCCAACGAAGGGGTCTACTACGAACAGAACGGCACGCTCGGCACCGTGCGCGCCCGCTTTACGTCGACCGACCTGCAACTGCAGGCCCGCGACCTGATCGACAAATCCCTCAATACCATTCCGGGCGACCCGCACTACACCGTGGCGCTGAACCTGCTGCCCGCCTCGCCGACCTGGATGCGCGCCATGGGCTGGTTCGCCCCCAAGCCCATGTACCTGGGCCTGGACCTGCGCGGCGGCGTGCACTTCCTGCTGCAAGTGGACATGCAGGGCGCCCTGACCGCCCGCTACGACTCCCTGGCCGCCGACGTGCGCTCGGTGCTGCGCGACCAGAAGGTCAACGTGGCCGGCGTCGAACGCTCGGGCATGGGCGTGGCCGCCACCTTCGCCAACGCGCAAGACCGCGACCGCGCCATCTCGACGCTGCGCACGCGCCTGCCCGACCTGGAATTCACCGAAAGCGAAGAAAACGGCAAGCTGCTGCTGATGGGCGCCCTGAACCCGGCCGCGGTCACCCGTGTGCAGGACTCGGCGCTGAAGCAGAACATCAACACGCTGCACAACCGTATCAACGAGCTGGGCGTGGCCGAGCCGGTCATCCAGCAACAGGGTTCGGACCGCATCGTGGTGCAGTTGCCCGGCGTGCAGGACGTGGCCAAGGCCAAGGAACTGCTGGGCCGCACCGCCACGCTTGAAATCCGCATGGTCGACGACTCCCCCGCCGCGCAAGCCGCGCTGCTGGGCGGCTCGGTGCCGTTCGGTCTGGAGCGCTACTCCGACCGCGACGGCCGCCCGATCCTGGTGCGCCGCCAGGTGGTCCTGACCGGTGAAAACCTGCAGGACGCCCAACCCGGCCGCGACTCGCAGACCCAGCAGGCCGCCGTTCACCTGACGCTGGATTCCAAGGGCGCCCGCATCTTCCGCGACGTCACCCGCGACAACATCGGCAAGCGCATGGCCATCCTGCTGTTCGAAAACGGCAAGGGCGAGGTCGTGACGGCCCCCGTCATCCGCAGCGAAATCGCCGGCGGCCAGGTGCAGATCTCGGGCAGCATGAGCTCCGAAGAAGCCGCCGATACCGCCCTGCTGCTGCGCGCCGGCGCGCTGGCCGCGCCGATGTCGATCATCGAAGAACGCACCATCGGCCCCAGCCTGGGCGCCGACAACATCTCGAAGGGCTTCCATTCGACGTTGTACGGCTTCCTGGCCATCGCGGTCTTCATCATCCTCTACTACCACCTGTTCGGCGTGTTCTCCACCGTCGGCCTGACCCTGAACGTGCTGCTGCTGCTGGCCCTGCTGTCGATGCTGCAGGCCACGCTGACGCTGCCCGGCATCGCGGCTATCGCGCTGACACTGGGCATGGCCATTGACTCGAACGTGCTGATCAACGAGCGGATCCGGGAAGAACTACGCGCCGGGGCGTCGCCACAACAGGCGATCCACCATGGATTCGAACGCGCGTGGGGCACCATTCTCGACTCCAACCTCACCACGCTGATTGTCGGCCTGGCCCTGCTGGCATTCGGTTCCGGTCCCATCCGCGGCTTCGCGGTGGTGCATTGCCTGGGCATCCTGACCTCGATGTTCTCGTCCGTCGTGGGCGTGCGCGCGCTGGCCAACCTCTGGTACGGCCGCAAGAAGAAGCTCACGTCGATTTCCATCGGCGAAGTCTGGAAGCCGAAGACCAACTGAACATGAGTGCGGGCGGCCAGGCCGCCCGCCGCTGACAAGCCAGGGCAAAAAATGGAATTTTTCCGGATCCACCGCACCATCCCGTTCATGCGCCACGCGCTGGTGCTGAACATCATCAGCCTCGTCACGTTCGTGGCGGCGGTCTTTTTCATCCTCACGCGCGGCTTCCACCTGTCGATCGAGTTCACCGGCGGCACGGTCATGGAAGTCAACTACGCCCAGACGGCGCAGCTTGAAAACGTGCGCGGCGTGGTCTCCAAGCTGGGCTACACCGACTTCCAGGTGCAGAACTTCGGCACCTCGCACGACGTCATGATCCGCCTGCCGCTGCAGGAAGGCCAGACGTCCGCCACCCAGAGCGAAACCGTGTTGGCCGCCCTGAAGACCGCGGACCAGGGCGTGGAACTGCGCCGCGTCGAATTCGTGGGCCCTCAGGTGGGCCAGGAGCTGCTGCATAACGGCCTGATGGCGCTGCTGGTCGTGGTCATCGGCATCATGGTCTACCTGGGCTTCCGCTTTGAATGGAAGTTCGCCGTGGCCGGCGTGATCGCCAACCTGCACGACGTGGTGATCATCCTGGGCTTTTTCGCCTTCTTCCAGTGGGAATTCTCGCTGTCGGTGCTGGCGGGCGTGCTGGCGGTGCTGGGCTACTCCGTGAACGAATCCGTGGTCATCATGGACCGGATCCGCGAGAACTTCCGCAAGTACCGCAAGGCGGACGTGCATGAGGTCATCAACAGCGCCATCACGCAGACGATCTCGCGCACCATCATCACCCACGGCTCGACCCAGATGATGGTGCTGGCCATGCTGTTCTTTGGCGGCCCCACCCTGCACTACTTCGCCATGGCCCTGACCATCGGCATCTGGTTCGGTATCTACTCGTCGGTGTTCGTCGCCGCCGCGCTGGCCATGTGGATGGGCGTCAAGCGCGAAGACCTGATCAAGCCGGTCAAGAAGGAAGGCGAGGAAGGCGAAGCCGCCTGATCTTTCCGCCCATAAAAAAAACCCGTCGCATTTTGCGGCGGGTTTTTTTATGGGCGCTGCCGATGAGGGGGGCGTTCGCGGTCTGCACGAATAGTGCCTGGTCCTAGATGACGATACCTTGGATATATCCGTCACCGAAACGGTTGAAACGGGTAATGGCCCGCCATGGGCCGCACAAAAGGCAAGCATGACGAGCAAAACTGGCACGCTGAACGTTCTGCACGATCTCGGCCTGGACGATGCCGCTGATCTGACAGCCAGGGCGCAACTGGCCATCAAACTCAACGACCTGATCGACAAGCGCGGCCTCACACAAACCGAAGTTGCAGCACTGACCGGCATGACCCAACCCAAGATCTCCCAGATTCGACATTACAAGCTGCGGAATATCTCGCTTGAGCGGCTCATGCGAGCACGGGTTTCCTTGGACCAGCATGTCGAAATTCGTGTCCGGAAAGTACGTCAATCTGACGCCACCGGCATCAGCGTGGCAGCTTGAGGTAGACCCAGACAGTAGACCTGGACAAAACTGCAGTACTCCGCCAGCGTCTCTCTGACCCTGCCACTGTACTGACCGCCCCCGCCCAGGTGTACGGGTACGGTGTCCCTTGTATTCGATACCATAGGCGCCATGAAACTCGTCCTTGATCATCTCGTTGTCGCCGCCGCCGACCTGGACAGCGGCACCCGCCATGTGGCCGACCTGCTGGGCATTGCGCCCGCGGGCGGCGGCGCGCATCCGCGCATGGGCACCCACAATCGGGTGCTGGGCATGGCGGGCGGCGTGTACCTGGAAGTCATCGCCATCGACCCGGATGCGCCGGCGCCGCAACGGCCGCGCTGGTTCGGACTGGACCAGCCCGCCCTGCGCGCGCGCCTGGCCGACGGCCCGTTCCTGGCGCATTGGGCGGCGCGCGTCGCAGCGCCTGACGACCTGTCCGACTGGCAGGCCCGGCACCCCGACCGCATCGCGCCCGCCATTCCCATGACGCGCGGCGACCTGCGCTGGCGCCTGACCGTGCCGGACGACGGCAGCCTGCCTTCCTGGCGCGACGGCGACCAAGCCGCAGGCGACGGCCTGCTGCCCACCCTGATCCAATGGGACGTTGACGCCTATCCCGGCGTCAGCCTGCCGCGCCAGCCGCTGGCGCTGCTGTCCTTGACCGGCACCCATCCGCGCGCTGCGCTGCTGCGCCAGGGGCTGGCATGGCTGGGCGCCGATCACCTGATCACGGTCGAGCAGGCCGACGGCCCGCCGCGCCTGCGCGCCCGCCTTGACACCGCCCACGGCGTGAAGACCCTGGCTTAGGGCCCTGGCCTTCAAGCCTGCCGATCCAAATACCGATCAGCCCTGCCCCACCCCACAACAAAACGAGAGACCCCCCATGACCGTTCCCATCAAGCGCTTCGACGACGAGCCCTACCTGCAGCAATGCGAGGCCACGGTCACCGCCGTCAACGCCGAAGGCGTCGAACTGGACCAGACCGTCTGCTACGCCCGCAGCGGCGGGCAGGCCGGCGACAGCGGCACGCTGACGCTGCCCGACGGCCAAAGGGTAACGCTGGCCGACACGGTCTACGCCGACGACCGCAGCCGCATCCTGCATGTGCTGGCAGAAGGCGCCGCCGCGCCCCAGGTGGGCGATCGCGTCACGGTCAGCATCGACTGGGCGCGGCGCCACAAGCTGATGCGCCTGCACACCTGTCTGCACTTGCTGGGGTCGCTGGTGCCCGCGCCCGTCACCGGCTGCAGCATCTCGCCCGATTCGGCGCGCATCGATTTCGACCTGCCCGAATCCACGCTGGACAAGGCTGACCTGACCGAGCGCCTGAACGCGCTGATCAACGCCCGCACCGACGTGGCCGTGAACGCCATCACGCCCGAGGAACTGGCCGCCCAGCCGGACCTGGTGCGCACCGTGGGCGCGGCGCCGCCGGCTGGCACCGCACGCATCCGCATCATCGAGATTCCCGGCGTGGACCGCCAGCCTTGCGGCGGCACGCACGTGGCCAACACCGGTGAGATCGGCCCCATCACGGTGACCAAGATCGAAAAGAAAAGCCGCACCAACCGGCGCGTGGTCGTCGCGTTTGCTTAGGGACCGACACCTAAAAAGCGCGACTGGGTAATCCCGCCACGCCCAAAAAAAAGGCTGCCGGAACGGCAGCCTTTTTTACGGGTTAGGGTCAGGCCGGTATCGGACTGGAGCAATCCCCCACTTGCCGGTTCAGCCCTTTTTCCACCACCGCCAGGGCGCGCGCAGCGGCCACTGGTAGCGGCTGCACAAGATGCGCGGGGCCAGCAAGTGCCCCACCGCGAGGGCGATTCCGGCGGCGGTCATGACGTCGGACAGGTAATGGTCCAGGTTGACCAGGCGGCTGACGGCCACCAGCGCCCCCAGCGACAGGAACGCCCAGCGCCAGCGCGGCGCCAGGATGCCCAGCACCACGGCCACGGCAAAGGCCGCATAGGTGTGGCTGGACGGGAAGGAATTGAACTGCTGGGCGCGCGAGAACGATTCGCCCAGCCCGTAGATGCCTTTTTCGAAGAACAGCTCGGGCCGGGCCCGCGCCACCGAACGCTTGAGGATCAGCACGATCAGCCCGCCCACCGCCATGGTGGACAGCATCAGCAGGCCGCCGCGCGCCATGCTGGCAAAGCGCATGCGCACCGGGTTGCGCCAGCCGCGCGCCAGGCCGACCAGGCCCACGATATAGAACGCCAGCGCCACGCCGATGTAGCGGCCGCTTTCGCCCAGCTCGCCGATCCACTCGAACGATTCGTTGACCCCGTCGCCGACCGACTGCCGGATCCAGATCGCCAGCGGCAGGTCGATCCACAGGGCGCTGGCACCGGCGGCCAGCGCCAGCAACAGGCCCGCGGCCAACCACGCGCGGGTGGACAGCGGATTGCGGAATTCGTCCGCCACGGCAGCCGGGGCAGCGGCCGCAGGCGCGCCCACGGGAGGCATGAGAGGGTTCGGCGTCATCGGACCGGTGGTGTAAAGATAATTATTATCGGAAAGGGAATCGGCGAAGGCCAGCTATCGTAACGGCCCCGGGTGACCAATCCAAGAAGGAAATTTGCAGCAAGGGGTAAAATTCCACCTTTCCCTTCTTCTGCCCCCGGGATCTACACCCGTCACGGCGACCAACATGCAAGAAACTTCCCTCAAGCGCGCGCACGCCGCGCCCGACGGCGCCCCCGCCGCCGCCCTGTCCCCCGACGCCGCCACCGGCGCGCCCCGCAAGCTGTACATCCGCACCTTCGGCTGCCAGATGAACGAGTATGACTCGGACAAGATGGCCGACGTGCTGCGCGGCGACCAGGGGCTGGAACTGACCGACAACCCGGAAGACGCCGACGTCATCCTGTTCAACACCTGTTCGGTGCGTGAAAAAGCCCAGGAAAAGGTCTTTTCCGACCTGGGCCGCGTGCAGCACCTGAAGAAAACCAATCCGAACCTGGTGATCGGCGTGGGCGGCTGTGTCGCCAGCCAGGAAGGCGAGGCCATCGTCAAGCGCGCGCCCTACGTGGATGTGGTGTTCGGCCCGCAAACCCTGCACCGCCTGCCCGACCTGATCAAGCGGCGCCGCGAGCAGGGCCGCTCGCAGGTGGACATCAGCTTTCCGGAAATCGAGAAGTTCGACAACATGCCGCCTCCGCGGGTCGACGGCGCCACGGCGTTCGTCTCCATCATGGAAGGCTGTAGCAAATACTGCAGCTTCTGCGTCGTGCCCTACACGCGCGGCGAAGAAGTCTCGCGCCCCTTCGACGATGTGCTGGTCGAAGTGGCCGATCTGGCCGACCAGGGCGTCAAGGAAGTGACGCTGCTGGGCCAGAACGTGAACGCCTACCGCGGCCGCATGACCGATAGCGACGAGATCGCCGACTTCGCCATGTTGCTCGAATACGTGCACGAGATCCCCGGCATCGAACGCATCCGCTACACGACCTCGCACCCCAAGGAAATGACCCAGCGCATGGTGGACGCCTACGCCCGCCTGCCCAAGCTGGTGTCGTTCCTGCACCTGCCCGTGCAGGCCGGCAGCGACCGCGTGCTGGCGGCCATGAAGCGCGGCTACACCACGCTGGAATTCAAGTCGGTGGTGCGGCGCCTGCGCGCAGCGCGCCCCGACCTGACGTTGTCGTCGGACTTCATCGTCGGCTTCCCGGGCGAAACCGAGGAAGACTTCGAAAAGACCATGAAGCTGATCGAGGACGTGGGCTTTGACACGTCATTCTCGTTCGTCTATTCGCGCCGTCCCGGCACGCCGGCGGCCGACCTGCACGACGACACGCCGCAAGACGTCAAGCTGCGCCGCCTGCAACGCCTGCAGGCGCTGATCAACGAGCAGGCGGCCACCATTGCCCGCAACATGGTCGGCACGCGCCAGCGCCTGCTGGTCGAAGGCCCCTCGCGCCGCGATCCCAACGAACTGATGGGCCGCACCGAGAACAACCGCATCGTCAATTTCGCCGCGCCCGCGCGGCTCATCGGACAAATGGTCGACGTCATCATCACCGAAGCGCACACCAATTCGCTGCGCGCCCGGGTGGCCGACGTGGACCGCGTTCCCCAAGAGGCCGAATGACCACTTCCCGCCCCCGCGCCCGCCGCAGCATGCCCGCCGTCGTCACCCTGGACGGCGACAACACCCATCTGGCCAATCTGTGCGGTCCGCTGGACGAAAACCTGCGCCAGCTGGCCGACGGCATGGGCGTGAAGCTCTCGCGCCGCGGCAGCCGCGTCACCATCGAAGGCGAACGCGCCGAGCTGGCCGGGCGTATCCTGCGGCGCTTTCACGAGCAGGCCGTGCACCGCGCCCTGTCGGTCGACGACATCCAGCTGGGACTGGTCGAGATCGGCGTGGGCCGCCAGGAAGACAAACTGCAGGAAGCGCCGGCCCACGAGGCCGACCCGCTGCCCGCGCTGGATGACGAAAGCGACGGCATCGCCCTGCGCACCAAACGCAGCGACCTGCGCCCGCGCACGCCGCGCCAGCGCGACTACCTGAACAACATCCTGAAGCACGACATCACCTTCGGCGTGGGTCCGGCCGGCACGGGCAAGACCTGGCTGGCGGTGGCCTGCGCCATCGACGCGATGGAACGCGACACGGTGCAGCGCCTGGTGCTGACGCGCCCGGCGGTCGAGGCCGGCGAGCGCCTGGGCTTTCTGCCCGGCGACCTGGCGCAAAAGGTCGACCCCTATCTGCGCCCGCTGTACGACGCGCTCTACGACCTGATGGGCTTTGAAAAGGTGCAGCGCCTGTTCGAAAAACAGACCATCGAGATCGCCCCGCTGGCCTATATGCGCGGCCGCACCCTGAATCACGCCTTCGTGATCCTGGACGAGGCGCAGAACACCACGCCGGAACAGATGAAGATGTTTCTGACCCGCATCGGCTTCGGCAGCAAGGCCGTCATCACCGGCGATCCGTCGCAGGTGGACCTGCCGCGCGGCCAGGAAAGCGGCCTGGCGCATGCGGTCAAGGTGCTGCATGACGTGCAGGGCATCGCCACCACCCGCTTCACCAGCCGCGACGTGGTGCGCCACCCCTTGGTGGCCCGTATCGTCGACGCCTACGACCGCGCTTCCGAAAATGACGCCTGACCTGTCCCTTTCCGTCCAGTACGGGGTCGCAGAACCCCGCCTGCCCCGCTGGCGCCTGCGCCGCTGGGCCGAGCGGGCGCTGGCCGCCGCCGCCACAGACGGCCTGGTCGAATTCTCGGCCGCCGAACTGAGCCTGCGGCTGGTGGGCGCGGCCGAAGGCCGCCGCCTGAACCGCGACTTTCGCGAGCGCGACTACGCCACCAACGTGCTCACGTTCGAGTACGGCGTGGACCCGCTGGGCGTGGCGCGCGGCGACATCGTGATGTGCGTGCCGGTGCTGGTGCGCGAGGCGCGCGAGCAGCGCAAGCCGCTGCTCGACCATGCCGCCCACCTGACCCTGCATGGCGTGCTGCATTCGCTGGGCTACGACCACATCAAGGCGCGCGACGCCCGCCGCATGGAAGCCCTGGAAACCGCGACACTGGCCCGCATGGGCATCGCCGACCCCTATACCGAACGGTAGCTCGCGGGCCTGGGGTCAACCCTGAGAAATCAACGCAAAATGCCGTCCTGCACGGCGCAGATCGCGTCGGTTGCCCCCATTTTCAGGCCCCGCGTTACAAATCGAGCGCCAGATTCGGTTATGCTGGCCCCTCCATAACTTGTCCTCCCGGACGATGTCTGACCCTTACCCTGCTCCCGAAGCGACGTCTGCTCGCTCAGCCAAACCCGCCACCAAATCCCTTCTAGACCGCCTGCTTTCCCTTGTGCGCCGCGAGCCCGAGGACCGTGAAGGCATCAAGGCCATCCTGGAAGCCGCGCACGACCGCAACCTGCTGGACGCCGAGTCCTACAAGATGATCAAGGGCGCGCTGGCCGTGTCCGAGGGCACCGTCGGCGACATCATGGTTCCGCGTTCGCGCATGGACCTGCTCGATGTCACGCAGCCCATCCCCTACCTGGTCGCCACGGTGATCGAAACCGCGCACTCGCGGTTCCCCGTGTACGAGGGCGATCGCGACAACATCATCGGCATCCTGCTGGCCAAAGACCTGCTGCGCTGCATGCTGGAACCCGGCATCGAAGTGCGCACGCTGGTGCGCCCGGCCGTGTTCATCCCCGAATCCAAGCGCCTGAACGTGCTGCTGCATGAATTCCGCGCCAGCCGCAATCATCAGGCCATCGTCATCGACGAGCACGGCGGTATCTCCGGCCTGGTCACGATGGAAGACGTGCTGGAACAGATCGTCGGCGACATCGAAGACGAATTCGACGAAACCGAGGAAGACTCGATCTTCCCCGAAGGCGAGAACCAGTGGCGCGTGCTGGCAGCCACCGACATCTCGCATTTCAACGAAGTGTTCGGCTGCCAACTGCCCGACGACGAATACGACAGCGTCGGCGGCTGGATGGGCGGTCAACTCGGCCGCATTCCGCGTCGCGGCGACACCGCCGAGTTCGACGGCCTGAAGCTGGAAGTGGCCCGCGGCGACGCCCGCCGCGCCATCTGGCTGCGCGTCAAGCGCAACGCGCCCTCGAACAGCCTCCCGCCCGCCGATAACGCATGAGCCGCAAGCCCCGCAGCCGGCTCCTGCGTGGCGCCGCCGGCTTGACGCTGGCGGGCGCGGTCCACGCCCTGACCTTCGCGCCCGGCCCGCTGCCGGATTGGGCGCTGGCCATCACCCAGATCCTGGCGCTGGCGGTTGCCGCCCGCGTCACCCTCTACGCGCCGTCGGCCCGCCAGGCCTGGGCGCGCGGCTGGCTGTTCAGCTTCGCCACCTACGCGCTGGGCCTGTACTGGATCTTCATCAGCCTGCACCGCTACGGCGACCTGGCGGCGCCCCTGGCCGTGGCCGCGGTGCTGCTCCTGTCCGCCTTCCTGGCGCTGTTCCCCGCGACTGCCGGCGCGCTGGCGCGGCGCTACGTGCCGCTGGCGCCCGACTCGGCGCCGGCCCGCGTGCTGTCCGCCACGCTGACCTGGGGCGCGCTGTGGGCCGGTTTCGAATGGGTCCGCGCGGTGCTGTTCACCGGCTTCCCATGGCTCAACATCGGCTATGCGCAGGTCGACAGCCCCATCGCCGGCTGGGCGCCCTTGCTGGGCGTGCACGGCATGGCCTTCGTGTCGGCCTTTGCCGCCGCCGCGATCGCCAGCCTGTGGCGCCTGGCAGGCGATCAGAAACACGCGCGCGATGGCCGCCGCGCGCTGGCTGCCGGCGTCGCCCTGGCGCTGGTTGCAGCCGGCTGGCCGCTGTCGCGCATCGACTGGTCCGCCCCCAGCGGCGACCCGCTGAACGTGCGGCTGGTCCAGGGCAACATCGAACAATCGCAGAAATTCGACCCGGCGCTGCTGGACCAGAGCCTGCGGCGCCACCTGGAATTGGCGGCCCTGCCGCCGGCGCCGGGCGTGCCGCCGCCGCAGATGATCATCCTGCCGGAAACCGTGCTGCCCCTGTTTCAGGACCAGCTCGATCCCCGCGTATGGGACGTCTGGCGCCAAGTGGCCGCGCGCCAGAACGCCGTGATCGCCATGGGCGCGCCGGTGCATGACGTGGTCAATGGCCGCGACCGCTACACCAACAGCGTGCTGGGCTTCGATGGCCAGACGCCGGCGTCCCAGCTGATCAGCGGCGCCACCGCCATGCGCTACGACAAGCGCCACCTGGTGCCCTGGGGCGAATACGTGCCGCCGGGATTCCACTGGTTCGTCGACATGCTGAACATTCCGCTGGGCGACTTCGACCGCGGCCCCGAACGCCAGACGCCGTTCGCGGTGGGCGGCCAGCACATCGCCTTCAACATCTGCTACGAAGACCTGTTCGGCCCCGACCTGTTGCCCGCGCTGCAACCCGGCGCCAACGGCGAGCCGGGCGCGACCATCCTGGTCAACGTCAGCAATCTGGGCTGGTTTGGCGATTCGTGGGCGCTGCGTCAGCATCTGCAGATCGGCCGCCTGCGCACCATGGAAACCGCCCGTCCCATGCTGACGGCTACCAACACCGGCATCACCGCGGCCATCGACGCCAAGGGCCAGGTAGCGGCGCAACTGGCGCCGTTGCAGCCGGGCGTGCTGCCCGTCGTGGTGCAAGGCATGTCGGGCCTGACGCCCTATGCCCGCTTTGGCGACAAGTCGGCGTTGGCACTGATCGGCCTGGCGCTGATCGCCGCGTTCGGCAGCAGCCGCAGGACGCGGCGCGGTTAAACCTGACGGGGTCATGGCGCCCGGGTGGTTCACCGGGCGGGCGCCCCGTGAACCACCGCCCGCCGTCATGCAAACAGGTTGGCCGGCAAGGCGCCGCTGTCGTCTTCCGGGCGCAACGGCCCGAAGCCCGCGCCGGTCAGCTCGATGGCATCGGCGATGCGCGCCAGGTCGTCGCTGTCCAGTTCCAGTTCCGCCGCCCCCACCACGCCGTCGACCTGCGCCGCGCTGCGCGCGCCGACGATGGCGCCGGTGACGCCCGGCCACGCCAGCGTCCAGGCGATCGCGACCGCCGCCTGCGTGGCGCCGTGGCGTTCGGCGATGGGCTTGAGGGCGTCGGCCAGGGCCAGGTTGCGCGACAGGTTGGGCGGCTTGAATTCCGCGTTGCGCGAGCGCCAATCATCCTGCGGCAGGGCCTGTGCGCGTTCAGCCGAAAAGCCGCCGCTGAGCAGGCCCGACTGCATGGGGCTGTAGACGATGACGCCGGTGCCGTTCTGCGCGCACCAGGGAATCAGGTCCACCGCGGCGCTGCGCTGGATCGCCGAAAACGGCGGCTGCAACGCGTCCACATGTCCCAGCGCCTCGGCGTCTTGCAGCTGGGCCAGATTGTGGTTGGACAGCCCCACCGCGCGCACCTTGCCCTCTTGCTTCAGATCCAGCAGTTCCTGCCAGTAGGCCTCCAGCGGCGTGCCATCGCCAGCGGGCCAGTGCATCTGGTAGAGGTCGATGCGCTCCACGCCCAGGCGGCGCAGCGAGGCTTCGATTTCCCGGCGGATGCTGGCCGGCGCGCCGTTGCGCCGCGGCGTCGCCAGGGGCTGCCCGGCGGACCAGGTCAGGCCGCACTTGGTGAACACATAAGGCCGCTCGCCCGGGCTCATCTGCGCCAGCGCGCGGCCCACGATTTCTTCGGAATGGCCCAGGCCGTAGACGGCCGCGGTGTCGATCCAGTTGATGCCCCGATCGACCGCCAGCCGGATCGCCGCGATCGAATCCGCATCGTCCTGCGGCCCCCAGCCGATCGCCCATGCATTGCCGCCCATCGCCCAGGCGCCCAGGCCGATGCGCGTGATCGACATGTCGCTGCGCCCCAACGGACGCGTCGGAAAAGAAGTCTTGGTGCTCATGCGAAAAAAATCTCCTGCCGGCAAGACAACACAGCGGCCCCGATATCCGGACCGCGCAACTTGCACGATAGCACTCGTCCAAGCCTTTGATTTTTAGAGGTTCCGTGTGCTTCGCCCGCCTTGCGCGCAGAGTCGCCCCCGGCGCGGATCCGGCCTTGTCCGGGGGCGGCCCCACGCCCATATGTCCCCTTCAATCAAAATTCCCCTCAACTTTTTCATTTTTTGCACCCATCTGACTTGCACACCCAATTTAGTTCGTGCATAATCTCGTTTCTTCGCGAACGGCACTAAACAAAACCGGCAACGCAACACGAAAAACGGCACTGAAAAGCGCCGGAAATCGTGAAAATGTTGAAGGTATTGCGTAGAACGTTTGGACCTGGGGGGTATAGCTCAGCTGGGAGAGCGCTTGCATGGCATGCAAGAGGTCAGCGGTTCGATCCCGCTTACCTCCACCAGTCTACAGCGAAGATGCAGTACAGCAGTCCAAGTCCCCTTCGTCTAGAGGCCTAGGACATCACCCTTTCACGGTGAGTACAGGGGTTCGAATCCCCTAGGGGACGCCAGTCTTACTGGCAGCAGTATGTGAATGCAGTTGAAGTGTCACAGTAGTTGAGTTAAGCCGCTGCGGAGCGGTAGTTCAGTTGGTTAGAATACCGGCCTGTCACGCCGGGGGTCGCGGGTTCGAGTCCCGTCCGCTCCGCCAAGTTTGCTCTACGCAGTGCCGTTCAAGAGCTCCGTTCCGGGGCTTTTTGCATTTATAGGGTGTAAGCCTTGTTGTTTGAACGTTGGAACAGCAGGGACTTCTGGGGGGTATAGCTCAGCTGGGAGAGCGCTTGCATGGCATGCAAGAGGTCAGCGGTTCGATCCCGCTTACCTCCACCAGTAAAGCAGTTCGCAGTAAAGTAGTTCCGTTCAGGTCCCCTTCGTCTAGAGGCCTAGGACATCACCCTTTCACGGTGAGTACAGGGGTTCGAATCCCCTAGGGGACGCCAGTTCGCTGGCATGTTTTACCAAGCTGCCCTGACAAGGCGGTGTGTTGTGAAGTTCAGTTATGCCGCTGCGGAGCGGTAGTTCAGTTGGTTAGAATACCGGCCTGTCACGCCGGGGGTCGCGGGTTCGAGCCCCGTCCGCTCCGCCAAGCACATCGTGCTGCCCTCGCTCAAGCGAGATCCAGTTGTTTCGCAGGGGTGCCCCTGCAATGCGCCAGAAGGCGCCCGCCAAAAGCTCCGGATACCGGAGCTTTTTTGTTTTGGTGGTTTCACTCGCCCTGCACCTTTCACTTGGCTGTCTCGTCCGTTTATCCTCTGGACAGGCTGCTCGCGCCAACGCATCCTGTGCGCTTGTGCCAGCCAAGCAAAGAGGCCTACGTGACCGCAAGCAACACCGCTCCTCATGCGCAACGCCAACACCTGCAACGCATCATCGCAGGCTTGAACGAAGGCATCATCCTGCTCGAGCCCGATGGCGCCATCGCCTGGGCCAACGACAGCGCCCTGGCGCTGCATGCGGCCCAGACGCTGCAGGACCTGGGCCAGACGCCCGCCGGCTACCGCAAGCGCTACGCCCTGACCTACCGCAACCACCACCGCGTTCCCGCCCGCCACTATCCGCTGGACCGGCTGGCCGCGGCCGAGACCTTCGATGACCTGCAACTGGACCTGACGCGCAAGGACGACGCGGACTTCCTGCGCAATGTGCGGGCCCGCGGGCTGTTGCTGGAGGGCGAAGGCGGCGACTACCGCGTGCTGATCCTGGATGACCAGACCGATCAGTTCAACGCCGAACAGCGCTTCGAACGCACGTTCAACGCCAATCCCGCGCCGGCCATCATCTGCCGCCTGTCCGACCTGCGCTACGTGAAAGTGAACCAGGGCTTTCTCGACATGACCGGGCTGACGCGCGATGCCGTGCTGGGCCGGTCCGCCTATGAACTGGACGTGCTGGACGGCGGCGACAACAAGGAAGAGGCGGTGGCCAAGCTGAACGCGGGGCTGACCATCGGCCAGCGCGAAGGCGTGCTGAGATTGGCCGATGGCGGCGCCAAGTTCGTCATCGTCGCCGGCCAGCCGATCGACATGCAGGATGAGCCCTGCATGCTGTTCACCTTCATCGACCTGGAGAAGCGCAAGCGCGCCGAAGAAGCATTGCAGCAAAGCGAAGAGCGCTTTTCCAAGGCTTTTCGGCTGGCGCCCGTGCCGATGGCGCTGTGCGAAGGCGAATCGCTGCGCGCGCTGGACATCAACGACGCTTTTGCCCAGGCGACCGGCGCCTCGCCCGAGGACTGCCCCGGCCAGGAGTTGACGGCGCTGGGGCTGCGCCCGTTCGAGGGCATGGCCGAAAGCCTGGCGCGCGGCGAAAGCGTGCGCAACCGCGAAGCCGCGCTGCTGGCCCCCGACGGCAGCCAGCTCGATTGCCTGGCCTCGGCCGAGCCGGTCATGATCGGCGGCGAACGCCGCGTGCTGCTGGTCATGCAGGACATCACCGAGCGCAAGCGCAGCGAGACCGAACTGCTGACCGCGATCGAAGCGGTGATGCAGGACACCTCGTGGTTCAGCCGCGGCATCATCGAGAAGCTGGCGCAACTGCGCGCGCCTGCGCCCGCGGCACACGACGTGGCCGAGCTGGCGCAACTGACCTCGCGTGAACGCGAAGTGCTCAGCCTGCTGTGCCAGGGACACGACGATGACGGCATTGCCAAGCATCTGCGCCTGTCGCGCAACACCGTGCGCAACCATGTGGCCACCATCTACAGCAAGATCGGCGTGCACCGGCGCAGTGCGGCCATCGTCTGGGCGCGCGACCGGGGCATTACCGGCTACGAAAAGCCGCGCACAAAGGGCAAACCGGGCAAAGCCTGATACCCGCCCCCCTGAATTTACAAATTGAATCAAAATATTCAGGGGGTGCGGCTGCGCGAAGATGGCGCCGCGTTAATGCACGCGCGCCGCCAAAATTCGCCAACTACATTTATCAAGCGACCAACACACCGCTAAAAAACAGACTCCGCACCAGATTGCGCAAACCCTGTGCCGGTTCTTACGATCCGCCGATCAAGCCGCCGCGCCCCTCGGCGTGCGGCGCGAACCCCGCCAGCCCCTCTGGAGAGTCCGTTCATGCAGACCGCCTACATCCCCGTTCCCAAGCCGCCCAAGACGCAGCCCTCGCCGGCCTGGAGCCGCGACGCCGTCATGGCGCTCTACGAACTGCCGTTCATGGACCTGGTGCATCGCGCGCAGCAGACGCACCGCGCCCATTTCGACCCGAACGGCATCCAGCTGTCCAGCCTGCTGTCGATCAAGACGGGCGGCTGTCCCGAGGATTGCGGCTATTGCTCGCAGTCCTCGCGCTACGACACGGGCCTGGAAGCGGAAAAGCTGATGCCGTTGGACGAAGTGCTGGCCGCCGCGCGCGCCGCCCAGGCCGGCGGCGCGCAGCGCTTTTGCATGGGCGCGGCCTGGCGCAGTCCCAAGCCGCACCACCTGGAGGCCGTGGCCGAAATGGTCAGCGCGGTCAAGGCGCTGGGCCTGGAGACCTGCGTCACCCTGGGCATGCTGCGTGAAGGCCAGGCCGAGCAGCTCAAGGACGCCGGGCTGGACTACTACAACCACAACCTGGACACCTCGCCCGAGTACTACGGCAAGGTCGTCACCACCCGCACCTACCAGGACCGCCTGGACACGCTGGAGCGCGTACGCGGCGCGGGCATCAACGTCTGCTGCGGCGGCATTGTGGGCATGGGCGAATCGCGCCGCGAGCGCGCCGGCCTGATCGCGCAGCTGGCCAACATGGAGCCCTATCCCGAATCGGTGCCGATCAACAACCTGATGCGGGTGGAAGGCACGCCGATGGCCGATGCCGAGGCGCTGGATCCGTTCGAGTTCGTGCGCACCATCGCCGTGGCCCGCATCACCATGCCACGCGCCATGGTGCGACTGTCGGCCGGCCGCGAAGCCATGGACGATGCCATGCAGGCGCTGTGCTTCCTGGCGGGCGCCAATTCGATGTTCTACGGCGACGTGCTGCTGACCACCGGCAACCCGCGCATGGAGGCCGACCAGCGCCTGCTGCAGCGCCTGGGCATGCGGATCGACGCGACCCAGCAGCGGCATGCGCACGCGCACCAGGACCTGCATCCAGCCCCCCTGCATGCCCCGACGCACGACTGCGCGCACCCGGCGGGCGATCACGACGCGCCGGTATGCCGCTGACACCCGGCCTGCTCTACCTGCTGGCCAGCGTGGCCTGCAGCGTCGCTGTGGCTGCGCTGCTGAAGTTGGCACGGCGCTGGCAGGTGGACGTGCGCCAGGCCATCCTGGTGAACTACGCCGTGGCCGCCCTGCTCTGCTGGCTGGTGCTGCGGCCCGACCCGGCCGCGCTGCTCACGCCGCAGACGCCGTGGCTGGTGCTGGCGGCGCTGGGCGTGCTGCTGCCCAGCGGCTTCATGGCCATGGCATTGGCGGTGCGCCATGCCGGCGTGGTGCGCAGCGATGCGGCGCAGCGGCTGTCGCTGTTCATCCCGTTGCTGGCCACGTTCCTGCTGTTCGGCGAACCGCCCAGCGCGCGCAAGCTGGGGGCCATCGCCCTGGCGTTCGGCGCCTTGTTCCTGTTGCTGCGCCGTCCGCGCGCACCAGGCGCGCCGGCGACCGAGACGGTTCGGACCAAGGGCGCCAGCCCCCTGTGGCTGTGGCCGCTGGCGGTATGGGTGGCCTACGGGCTGGTGGACATCCTGTTCAAGCAGATGGCGCGCGCCGGCACGGCCTTCGCGGGCGGACTGCTGCTGGCCTTTGCGCTGGCCGGCGTGCTGACGCTGGCCTACCTGCTGTGGCGGCGCGTGCACTGGGCGCCGCGCCACCTGGTGGCGGGAGTGGCGCTGGGCGCGCTGAACTTTGCCAATATCCTGACCTATATCCGCGCGCACCAGGCGCTGCCCGAGCATCCCGCGCTGGTGTTCGCGTCCATGAACATGGGGGTGATCACGCTGGGCACGCTGGTCGGGACCGTCCTGTTCCGCGAACCGCTGACCCGCTTGAACGGCCTGGGGCTGGTCCTGGCGCTGGCGGCCATCGTGCTGATGGCCCCGTGGTGACCCCCACCCCCGGTCAGGTCCCGGTGCGGGACCGGCGCGGCGCTTCGTCCTGATCCGATTCGGCTTGGTCCGCCAGAGAGGCATCCGTGGTGTCGCCGGCGGCCGGGGCCGGGTCCTGCCGGACAGCGGCATCGGCCTGCTCCGCATGCAGCGCCGCGTCGTGGCCGGGTTCGGCCAAGGGCGGATCCACCGCGCCCGCGCCTTCGACCGGCGGCGGCACCGGCGCGGCGGCGGGATCGGGATGGACCATTTCGATGGTGATGTCGTTTTCCACATCCACCCGCGGATCGAGCACGGCGGCGGCCGGCGAGCTTTGCAGCGTGTCCGGCATGGGCACGAAATGCACCGGAGCCTCGTCGACCTGGTGCGCCCCTGTGACGCGGGTCGGCCGCACCTGCCAGACCAGAATCAGCGCGCAGGCGGAAATGAACACGTAGTACATGCTGGGCCCGGCCAGCGACATCAACAGGCCCGCGATCATGGGCCCCACACAGGCGCCCACGCCGTAGGTCATGAGCAGCACCGCCGACAGGCTGACGCGGCGCTCGGATTCGACGTGATCGTTGGCAAAGGCGGCGCCCAGCGGGTACAGCGTGAACTGCAGTACGCCGAACACGCAGGACATGGCCACCAGCGCCCAATAGGGCAAGGTCAGCCAGCCCCACATGACCGCGGGCAGCACCACCAGCAACAACGCGTTGAAGCGGATCAGGCCCGCGCGGTTGATGCGGTCGGACAGCCAGCCCATGGGCCACTGCGACAGCAGCCCGGCGGTGACGGCGGCCGCGACGAAGATAGCGGCCTGCGAGGTGGTCAGGCCGTGCTTGGCGCCGTAGACGGCGGCCAGGCCATAAAAGGCGCCCGACAGGTTGCCGGCCACGAACAGCACGGTCATGGACAGCGGCACGCGCCGCATGAAGAAGCGGATGTCCAGCGCGGCCGGCAAGGGTGTGGGCGGGTGCGAGCGCGCCGTGACGGCAATGGGCACCAGGCACAGCACCAGGCACATGGCCACCAGCGTCAGTGGCCGCAGGTCCAGCGTGGCGTAGGCGGTCAGGGCCAGTTGCCCCAGCACGGTACCCAGGCCGGACACGACCATATAGACGGAAAAGACCCGTCCGCGCTGGTGGTTTTCGGTTTGTTCGTTGAGCCAGCTCTCGATGACCATGAATTCAGTCACCATGACGATGCCCGAGATGACGCGGAACACCAGCCACAGCGGCATGGAATCGACCAGCGTCTGGGCCAGGATCATGCTGGTGGCGATGGCCGCGCAGGCAACGAAGGCGCGGATGTGGCCGACGCGGATGATCAGCTTGTGCCCCAGGCGCGCGCCGCACACCAGGCCCAGGTAGTAGCCGGCGATCAGGGTGCCGATCCAGATCTCGCTGACGGACTGCGAGGTGAGCCTCAACCCCATGTAGGTGTTGAACAGGCCCGTGCCGACAAGCATCAGCAGGGTCGCGAAATACAGCGACGAGAAAGAGGAGATGGTAGCGAGCATGGCGTTGGGCAACCGCTGCTGGCGGTAGCGCGGCGGGCCGCCGGAACGGCCCGCGCGTTAAGCGATAAGACATGAACCGCGCGCACCGCGCGCGGGGAAATCAGACCTGCGACAGCAGGGTCGCGGCGTCGCTGACTTCGAACTTGCCGGGGCCTTCGATGTTCAGGTGCTTGACCACGCCATCGACGATCAGGGCGGAGTAGCGCTGCGAGCGCACGCCCATGCCGCGCTGGATCAGGTCCAGCTCCAGGCCCAGGGCCTTGGTCCACAGGGCCGAGCCATCGGCCAGCATGCGGACCTTGCCGCCGGTCTTTTGTTCGCGGCCCCAGGCGCCCATGACGAAGGCGTCGTTGACGGACACGCACCAGATCTCGTCCACGCCCTTGGCCTTCAGGGCAGCGGCCTGCTCGACGTAGCCGGGCAGGTGCTTGGCCGAGCAGGTCGGGGTAAAGGCGCCCGGCAAGGCGAACAGGGCGATAGTCTTGCCGCGGGTCAGGTCGGCGACCTGAAAGGCGTTGGGGCCGAGGGAGCAGCCTTCGCTTTCGGTTTCGATGAATTCGGTCAGGGTGCCATCGGGCACGCGGTCACCGACTTTGATGGTCATGGGGAGATCTCCAGGGAATGTGTTGGGGGTGTTGCATTGGGGCGCGAGGCGCCCCACACCCCCCATCATAGTTCTTGCGCGCGGCCGGTGCAGGCGGCTTAGGGGCGCCGCGAAAAAAAGAAGCACAGACTGATACGACTCCACACTCTCGATGAAACGGCATGCAACGTGATCGTTGCCATAATGTGACGGTGATCAATGGCCTTCGCGCGCTGCGGCGTCGTGGGCGCTTTGTGGAGGGATATCGATGCGTAAGGGGCTGAACCGCTGGCTGACGAGCCTGGGCTTGACGCTGGCATTGACGGCGCCGGCCTGGGCCGCGCCCGATGCGGCGGAGCAGGCGCAATTTGAATCATTCGTGGTGGCGGCGGGCGCGTCGAACGGCGCGGCGCGGGCGTGTGGCGCCTCTGAACCTGACCTGGCGCAGCACGAGGCGACTTCCCGCAAGAATCTTGAGCGCTATGCGAAGGAATATGGGTTTTCTGCTTCCGGGTACGACGGGCTTTATCAGAAGGGGCTTGCTGATGGGAAGGCGATGATGGAGGAGATGAAGCGGTCCGGGGTGGATGGATGCCGGGGAGTATTGGGCAGCTTTCAGAATGAGCGGGTGATTTCCTACGAGGATATGAAGGCGGCGTTGGCTGAGGTTAGTGATGGGTTGCCTGGGGAGAGTGCGGAGAAGTAAGGGTTGGTCTTGCTGGCATCGGATTGAGTTCTTGAGCTGCCCTGAGCGTCGGCGGCAGGCGGGGGGCCTTACGAAGCTTACGCGGTGTCTTGCGGGTCGTGATGACGCTGCGCGCTCATGAAGAGGGGGCCTCTTGCAGGCCCCCTCTTTTTGCTTGCTCTTCTTTCTTTTGGCCGTTTCCGTCAGACGGCGACCACTCGCCTCGCCGTTAAACGCCCAGGCCGTTCTGCTTGAACCAGTCGAGCATGCGTTGCCATGCCTGTTCGGCCTCGGCTTTGCGGTAGCTCGGGCGATAGTCGGCGTGGAACGCGTGGGGGGCGTCGGGGTAGACGTCGATGCGCGAGGCCTTGGCGGCGGCCGGGCCCTTGGCCAGTTCGATGCGCATCTTGTCGACGTCGGTCAGCGGGATGCCGGCGTCCTTGCCGCCGTAGGCGCCCAGGACGGGAGCTTTGAGGTCGTTGACCAGGCTCAGGACGGGCTTGGGCTTGAGGTCGCTGGGCTCGCCGCCCAGTTGGCCGTAGAAGGCGGCGCCGGCTTTGAGTTTGGGGTTGTGGGCGGCGTAGAGCCAGACCTGGCGGCCGCCCCAGCAAAAGCCGATGATGCCCAGCTTGTCGGCGTTGCCGCCGTTGGCGGCGGCCCAGGCGGTGGTGGCATCCAGGTCGGCTTCGACCTGTCTGTCGGGCACCTTGCTGATGATCTCGGCCTGCAGCTTGGGGATGTCGGTGTACTTGGAGGGGTCGCCCTGGCGCGCGAAGAGTTCGGGGGCGATGGCCAGGTAACCCAGATGGGCCAGGCGGCGGCAGACGTCCTGGATGTACTCGTGGACGCCGAAGATTTCGGAGATGACCAGCACCGTAGGCAGGTTCTTCTTGCCGGCGGGCGCGGCGCGATAGGCGGGCATCTTGCCGTCGGTGGTGGGGATGTCGACCTTGCCGGCGGTCAGGCCGTTGGCGTCGGTGTGGATGGCGGTCTGGGCGACGGCCGGGCCGGCGGCCAGGGAGAAGCCGGCCGCCACGGTGGTGGCGATAAAACCCCGCCGGTCCAGCCGCAGCGGCGGCAACAGGCTATCGAAATGCGCGTCCTGGTCTTTCATCATGAATCTCCGATATACGGCAGCCTGCCGGACACGGGTCTGTCCAACCTGAAAGCAAGCGCCTTTCAAGCGGGACAGTGCCGGGCGGATCCTGGCGGCCTGCCGGGTTTCACTTCAGGGAGAAGTCCACGCGCGAGGGCAGGCCCTCGTCCTTGATGCCATCGGCGTCCAGTTGCGGAGCGACGATGAACACGCGATCCGCGAGTCCTTCCTGGGCTTGCAGCTTTTCATATACCGCTTGCGCGCGGGCGTCGGCCAGTTGACGCAACTGGTCGTCGCCGACCTGGGCCACGCCGCGCAGCATCTCCTCCATCTGTTCCGGCGGCACGGACTTGGCCATGCCGATGAAATTGCGCGGCTTGTCCTTGATATCGGTGTCGTCGTAGACCTTTTCCAGGTATTTGATCCGCTCGGCGCCGGAGACCTGCACGCGGGACGGATCGGGCTTGGTGCCCCGCGGGGCGGTGTCGCGGGCCTTGGCGGCGCGGATCTTGGCGTCGACCCAGGCTTGGCGCAGGCCGTCCATGTCGGTCTTGGGATCGGCGCGGCCGCTCAGGTCCATCTTGAGCGCGGGCCGGTCAACCAGGGCCTTGATCAGGGTATCGATGCGTTGCTGCGAGTCTTCGGTGAGCACGGCGCTGCCGGGCGCGAACTCGACGTAGGACAGTTCTTCGCCGCCGCCGAAGGCGGACGCCAGCAGGCTGAACGGCGAGGTGACGGCCTTGACCACCAGGTTCAGCAAGACGCGCACGACGATGCCGCCCACCGAGAACTCGGGATCATCCAAAGAACCGGAGATGGGCAGATTGATGTCGATGTTGCCGCGCGAGTCCTTGAGCAGGGCCACGGCCAGCAGCACGGGCAACTTGGTGGCATCGGGGCTGTTGGTCTTGTCGCCGAAGGTGAGCTGGTTCAGCACCACGTGGTTGGTGGCGAGCAGCGCCCGGTCCTTGATCTTGTATTCCAGGTCGACGGACAGCTTGCCGCGCTTGATGGGGTAGCCGACGTATTTGGCCGAATAGGTGTTGAAGCGCGGCAGGTCCACGCCCTTGGCGGTGGCCTTCAGGTCCAGCGTCAGGAACTTGGCGAAGGGCTGCACGATGCCGCTGATGGACAGGGGCGCGGTGGTGTAGACGCGGCCGGTGACCTTGACCTTGGCGGGCTGCGGGTTGGTGGACGAGACGGCGGAGATGGCGCCATCGATGGCGGACAGCTCGGCCACGTAGTTCGGCTTGACGAAGCGGTCGGTGAAGGTCATGCGGCCGCGCGACAGCGTGACGCTGTTGAGCGAGATGTCGGGCATGCCGCCGCCTTTGGCGCTGCGCGCGGCGGCCGCGGCGGGCGGCGCGGCATTGCGGCCCGGCGTCTGGGTGTCCTGAGTGATGGAGCCGCCAGCCTGGCCGGGCGCGGCCACCAGGTCCATGACGTTCAGCCGGCCCTGGGCATTGAGCAGGATGCGGCCATAGAAGTCGTCGAGCGCGATGTCGCCCAGGGCCGCGCCGATCTTGTCGCCGGCCACCGAGAGGTTCATGCCCGAGAAGGCCAGGCGCTTCCAGTTCAGGAAGTCGTCGTTGTTGACGCGGTCCTGCAGGTCGACGTCGGTGATCTCCACCCCCCCCTTCCAGCCGGCCTTCATGGGCGCATTGCCGGTGGCGGCGATGAATTCGGCGTCGCCCTTGGCGCCCAATGTGATGGCGCGAACCGTGGCGTTCAGGCTGGACGCGGCGTAGGGCGCGAACGAGGCGACGTTCAGGCCGGCCAGGTCGACCGAGGTCTTCAGGGTGAGCGGCTGCGGGGTGAAGACGCCCTTGAGGTCGAGCTTGCCGTTGCCCTGGATGCCGGAGGCGGCCAAGGTGAAGTTGCTTTGGCCGGGGCCCAGGGCCAGGCGGTCGGCGGTGACGGCGAGCTGTTGCAGCGCGACGTCCAGCGCCGGGCTCAGGGTTTCGTCACGGGCTTTGAATTGGGCCAGTTCGGCGCGCACGCCGGTGGCGGATGCGTCGATGGCGCCGTTCCTGTCCAGGACATGCACCTGGGCGGTCAGGCCCAGGCGGCCGTCCAGCAGTTGCATGGGCGACAGGCTGCGCACGGCGGGGGCGAACGGAGCCAGGGCGACGTTGCCCAGCCGGACGGCCAGTTCGAGCGACAGGGGCTGGAGCACAAGCGGGCCCTTGGCGCGAATCCAGCCGCCGTCGGTGCTGTTGTCCACCGTGAGCCACAGGTTGATGGGCTGATCCTTGACCTGCGGCAGCGCCACGCCTTCGACGGTGGCGGCCAGGCCGGTCATCGTGTAGTCGAGCTTGCTGATGGCGTCGGTGACGTAGAGCTCGCCTTCATGGATGTTGAAGGCGTCCAGCGTGACCTTCCATTCGGCCGGGGCGGCCGGCTGAGCGGGGGCCGCCGGAGCGTCGTGGGAAGCGGGCGCGGCGCCGGCTGCGCTGGCGGGCGCGGCTTGCGCAGCCGCGCCCGCAGGTGCGACTGCGCCCGTGGCGGCATCCACTTTGGCGGCACCGGGGCTGGCAGCGGCTGGCTTGGCGGCCCCGGCCGGGGCCACCCCCGGCTTGGCGGCGCTGGCGGTGGCCGCGGGCTTGGTGGCCGGCGCGGGACCGCCCAGCGCCTTGAGCTTGTCGGCCACGTCCTGCCAGTTCAAGCGCTGGTTGCTGTAGCGCCGCGCGTACACCTGCGGCGCCCACAGGCCGACGTCGCCGACATAGACCTGGCGCGCGATGGGTTCGAGCTCCAGGCGGCTGACGGTCAGGGCGCTCCAGGCCGCAAGGCTTTCGCCAGCGGTATCACGCAGGTCGAACTGGCGCAGGCCCAGGTCGCCGACCACGCGGATCTTGGGCGCCGCGTCCTTGGGTTGTTCGAACACGATCTGCAGATTGGAGTCGAGCAGCGCGCGTTCCAGCTTGAAGGGCAGCGGCATGGGCCAGACGTCGGCCCACTTTTCGAGTTGCAGCCCGGTGAACGCCACGCGCAGGGTCGACGAGGGCACCTTGTCGAAGGGACGCGCGACGCCGGTCAGGTCGAACGGGCTGCCGTTGATGCGCAGGTGCAGGCGGGGCTGCACGTCGATGTCGGTGGCATAGCCGAAGGTAGAGATGAACGGCACGCCCACCGCGAGTTCGTCAATGACCTGCTTGCGGCCGGTGACCTTGTCGTCCAGCGTGACCACGCCGCCTTCGATCACCATGTTGTTCAGGGAAAAGCGCGGCAGGCCCGCGTCGGGCTTGGGCGGTTCCTCGGGCTGGGAGGCGGTCATCTCGGCCACGCGCTGCTGGATGTCGGAGAAGTTGAAGCGGGTGACGTCTTCGCGCACGATCGAGACAGTAGGCGCGCGCAAGGACAAGCGGTCGACCACGGGCGCAAACCAGAACAGCGAGGACCAGGCGGCGCTGACGTTCAGTTCGGCGGCGGTCAGCAGCGGCGTCTGCGAGCCGGGCTGCGCCACGGCCAGATCGTGCGCGCGCACGGTCAGGGTAAAGGGATTGAAGGTGATCTTACCGACGGAAACGTCGCGGCCGATCATCTTGGCCGCGTCCTGGGTCAGTACGTTATGCAGGACCTTGGGCACCTGCCATGCTGCAATGCCGCACAGGATCAGCGCCACGGCCACGACGCCCAAGAGAATCTTGCCTAAGCGGCGGGTAAACCGGAACTTGGGCATCCGCAAGGGCATTACGCGTCTCCTGGTACGAATTGAAGGCCATTATCGCGTCCTTCGAGCAAATGTGGGGTGCTTTTTGCGCCCGCCGCCTGCAGCAAAAAGCCCCCGCGGGGGCATGCTGAAGAACCGGTAAGCCCCCATGTCTGGCCTGAGCCGTCGCCAACAAAGCCGCCCGGCTGCCTGGCCGCCCCGAGGCCGGATAGCCCCTCGGCGGGCAACAGGCGCGCCCAGCGTGCAGGGCGTGGGGGCCACAACATTTATTTTTGGGACAAGGCGGGCGGGTGCAGGGTAGTTATCATAGGCGTATCAATGACCCCGTCACGGCCTGCCGGGGCCGCTCTTTTCAATCATTAACAATTTCTCGATCCCCATGACCACGCCCTCCCCCACCTTGAGCCACCTGGATGAAGCCGGCCAGGTCCGTATGGTCGATGTGATCGCCAAGACGGACACCGAGCGCGTGGCGGTTGCCGCCGCCAGCGTGCGCATGAACGCGGTGGCCTACGGCCTGTTGACGCAGCCGGGCCGCGGCAAGGGCGAGGTGCTGAACACCGCGCGGGTCGCCGCCATCCTGGCCGCCAAGCGCTGCGCCGAACTCATTCCGCTGTGCCACAGCCTGCCGCTGTCGTTCGTCGGCGTGGCATTCTCGCTGGACGACGCCGCGCACCGTATCGACATCGAGGCCACCTGCCGCACCAGCTACAAGACCGGCGTGGAAATGGAAGCCATGACGGCCTGCAGCGTGGCCGCGCTGACCATCTACGATATGTGCAAGGCGGCGGACAAGGGCATCGTGATCGAACAAGTACGCCTGAAGTACAAGGCGGGAGGTAAAAGTGGTGAGTGGCGCAACGATTAATCTGCTGTATTTCGCCCGCGTGGCCGAACTGGTCGGCAAGCGCGCCGAAGCCTGGCCGCTGGACGGCGAATCCACCGGCGCGCAGCTGTTGGCCGCGCTGGGCGAACGCTATCCGCAGCTGGCGCCGGCGTCGCGCCTGAAGCTGGCCATCAACCAGACCCACGCCAAACCGTCGGCGCCGATCCGCGCGGGCGACGAGGTGGCGGTGTTCGAGCCCGTCACCGGAGGCTGAGCGCCATGATTCTCGTACAGGAAGCCGACTTCGACGCCGCCGCGCTCACGGCGGCGCTGCGCGCCAGCGCCGGGCCGGGCGTGGGCGGCATCGTCACCTTCGTAGGCTATGTGCGCGACTATGCGCCGGACACGCCCACCGACACGCTGTATCTGGAGCACTACCCCGGCATGTGCGAGCGCGAACTCGCCGACATCGCGGCCACGGCGCGCGCGCGCTGGCAGCTGGACGGCACCGTCATCGTGCACCGCGTGGGCGCGCTGTCGCGCAATGCGCAGATCGTGTTCGTGGCGGCCGCCAGCGCCCACCGCGGCGATGCCTTCCGCGGCTGTGAATTCATCATCGACGCGCTCAAGACCCGCGCGCCCTTCTGGAAGCGCGAAACGCTGGCAGGCGGCCGCAGCTTCTGGGTGGAACAACGCCAATCCGACCAGGACCGCACGCAGTCCTGGGACGCCGACACCCCGCCCCCCAAGGAGACCGCATGAACGACGCTTCCCCCGTCTCGCTGGCCTGCGCCGTGCTGACCATCAGCGACACCCGCAGCGCCGGCGACGACACCTCCGGCAATCTGCTGGCGCACAGCCTGGCGCAGGCCGGCCACCAATGCGTGCGGCGCGACATCGTGAAAGACAACCTCTATCAGATCCGCCGCATCATCAGCGACTGGATCGCCGACCCCGAAGTGCAGGTCATCCTGACCACCGGCGGCACGGGCTTTTCGCACCGCGACCATGTGCCGCAGGCGATCCTGCCGCTGCTGGACCGCGAGATTGCGGGCTTTGGCGAACTGTTCCGCCAGTTGTCCTATGCCGAGATCGGCAGCTCGACCATCCAGTCGCGCGCCTTCGCGGGCACGGCCAACGAGACCCTGCTGTTCTGCCTGCCGGGTTCGAACAACGCCTGCGAAACCGCCTGGACCAGGATCATCCGCGAACAGCTGGACAACAGCCATCGCCCCTGCAATTTCGCCACGCATTTCCAACACCGCGAACAAGACCACTGAACCCATGCTGGATTTCGACCAAGCCCAGACCCTGCTGGCCAATGCGGCCGCCCCGCTCGCGCGCCGCGAGCACGCCAGCCTGGCCGACGCCCCCGGGCGCGTGCTGGCGGCCGACCTTGACGCCACGGTGGACATTCCGCCGGCCGACAACAGCGCCATGGACGGCTACGCCCTGCGCGTGGCCGATTGGCAAGCCGGCGCGCGCCTGCCCATCCAGCAGCGCTGCTACGCGGGCGACACGCCCGAGCCGCTCAAGCCCGGCCACGCCATCCGCCTGTTCACCGGCAGCCTGGTACCCGAGGGCGCGGACACGGTGGTGATGCAGGAAGACACCCACGAAGCCGACGACCACGTCGAGATCATGCGTGAACCGCGGCCCGGCCAGCACATCCGCCTGCGCGGCGAGGACACGTTGGCCGGCGCCCCGCTGCTGGCCGCGGGCACCCAGCTGCAAGCCGCCCACATCGCTCTGCTGGCCTCGCAAGGCCTGGCCAGCGTGCCCGTGTTCGGCCGCCTGAAGGTCGGCATCCTCACCACCGGCGACGAGCTGGTGGCGCCGGGCGGCGCGCGCGAACCGGCGCAGATCTACAACTCCAACGGCCCCATGCTGGCCGCGCTGGTGCGCGGCATGGGCGCCGAGCCGGCCCGCGTGCTGCACGCGCGCGATACCGAAGCCGACCTGCTGGCCGCCTTCAAGGCCCTGCTGGCCGAGTGCGACCTGGTGCTGAGCGTGGGCGGCGTGTCGGTGGGCGAACGCGATCTGGTCAAGCCTGCGTTGGCCACGCTGGGCGGCGAATTGTCGCTGTGGAAGGTGCGCATGAAGCCGGGCAAGCCGGTGGCGCTGGCGCAGATCGACGGCAAGCCGGTGGTCAGCCTGCCGGGCAATCCGGTGTCGGCCTACGCCGTGTTCACGCTGCTGGTGTCGCCGCTGGTGCGGCGCATGCAGGGCCGCGACGAACTGTTCCCGCCGGTCAGCCGGCTGCCGCTGCGCACCGAGCATCCGCGCCAGGACAGCCGCGAGGAATTTCTGCGGGTGCAGCGCCGCGCGGCTGACGACGGCAACGCCGAACTGGTGCCTTACGGCCATCAGGGGTCTGGCGTGATCAGTTCACTGCCGTGGGCCACCGGCCTGGCGCGCCTGCCGGCCGACGTGCCGGTGCAGGATCGCGACAGGGTGCCCTACTACGACCTGCGTCACTGGCTGTCGTAGCCCTCGGCCGCGGCCAGGTCGCCGGGCGTGTTCAGGTTCATGAACGCGCCATCGGCATCATCGAAGGCGGCGGCCACGCCGCCCGCCTGCGACTGCCACAGGCCGACTTTGCGCTGCCCGCTGGCCAGGTACGCGCGCAACGCCGGCAATAGCGACGTGCGCGCGGCCATGCAGGCCGGATGGCGCTGGCCGCCGGCCACGGCATAGGCCAGCGGCACATGCGCGGCTTGCGCCGCGGCAATCAAGCGCGTGGCCAGATCTTTCGGCAGAAAGGGCGTATCGCAAGGCGTCGCCACCAGCCAATCGAACGCCGAGGCGGCGGCCAAGCCGGCCGCCAGGCCGGCCAGCGGCCCCTGCCATGCGCCCAGCGCATCGGTATCGTCGGCCACCACCTGGCCATAGCGCGCGTACGTCTGGATATTGCGGTTGGCGCTGATAATCAGCGTGCCCACTTGCGGCGCCAGCCGGCGCGCCACGTGCGCCACCAGCGGTTCGCCATGCAAGGGCGCCAGGCCCTTGTCGCGGCCATCCATGCGCGCGCCCTGCCCGCCCGCCAGGATCAGGCCGGCGACGCGTTGCGGGTCGAGGACGGGCGCGGGGTCAGCCACCGATGTAGCTCATTTCGACTTTGCGGGCCGGGTCGGCCTGCTGGCGGCCGCGCTGTTCGGAATAGTTGTCGCCGCGCGCGGCCCAGATCCCCGTGAGGATGGCGGCCAGCTCGTCGTCGCTGGCGCCGTCGCGCAGCGGGGCGCGCAGGTCGTGGCCCTGGTGCGCGAACAGGCACAGGAACAGCTTGCCTTCCGGCGACAGGCGCGCGCGCGTACAGCCGCCACAGAACGCGTGGGTAACGCTGGAGATGACGCCGATTTCACCGCCGCCATCCAGGTAGCGCCAGCGTTCGGCGACGCGGCCCATGTCGTCGGCGGCAACGGGTTCCAACGGATGGACCGCGGCAATGCGTGCCAGCACTTCCTGGCTGGGCACGACCTCGGTAAGGTTCCAGCCGTTGCTGTTGCCCACGTCCATGTATTCAATGAAACGCAGGATGTGGCCGCTGTGTCGGAAGCGCTCGGCCATGGGCAGGATCTGCGCGTCGTTCAGGCCACGCCGCACCACCATGTTCACTTTCACGGGCGCCAGCCCCGCCGCGGCGGCGGCATCGATGCCGCGCAGCACGTCGTCGGGGGTGAAGCCGCTGTCGCTCATGCCCTGGAACATGGCGGCGTCCAGCGCGTCCAGGCTGACGGTGACACGGGTCAGGCCGGCCGCCTTCAGGTCGGCGGCCTTGCGTTCGAGCACGCTGCCGTTGGTGGTGAGCGTCAGTTCGAGCGGCCGGCCGGCCGGCGTGCGCACGTCGGCCAGCAGGCCCACCAGGTTTTCCAGGTGCTTGCGCAGCAGGGGCTCGCCGCCGGTGAGGCGGATCTTTTCGACGCCCAACCGGGTGAACACGCCTGCCAGCCGCGCGATTTCCTCGAACGACAGCAGGTCGGAATGCGGCATGAAGGTGTAATCGGCGTCGAAGACCTCGCGCGGCATGCAGTAGGTGCAGCGGAAATTGCAGCGGTCGGTGACCGAGATCCGCAGGTCGCGCAAGGGCCGCGCACGCAGGTCGAGCGCAGGCTGGCCCGGCGCCGGAGGCGCGAGGGGCGCCGGACGGTCATCGCGGCGATCAGCCAGAAGAATCACTTTGCGCATGGCGTCATCATAGCCCGGCGCCCTCAGGCGAAGGCCTCGTCCAGGGTTTGCAGGCGGCCGGTGTGGCTGGCGTCGTAGCCGACCAATTGACCGACATAGCCAACGTAATCGGGGCTGCGCATGAGAGACAGCAGGTCCTGCATGGCGGGGGTGTCCAGCGAGGATTTGCGGATGGCGAAAAAATAGCGTTCGCGCACCAGCGGAATGAAATCCAGGCCAAAGCGGCAGGCGGCGGTTTCCACGCCGACGCCGGTGTCGGCCATGCCGCTGGCGATGTGCGCGGCGATGGCCATGTGGGTGAATTCGTTGGTTTCGTAGCCCTGCACCTCGCTGATCGACACGCCGGCGCGCTGCAGCATCAGGCTCACCAGGTAACGGGTGCTGGAGCCGATCTGGCGGTTGACGAAGCGCACGTCCTGGCGCGCCAGATCGCTCATGCCGCGGATGCGCTTGGGATTGCCGGCGATGACGAACAGCCCCGTATTGCGCACCGCCAGGTGGATCAGCAGGTATTCGTCGGCGTGCAGCCACTGCGCGTAGCGTTCCATGATGGGCGCCTCGAAATCGCCCAGCGGCACCTGGAAGCCCGCCAGGTCGCATTCGTGGCGTTCCAGCGAGGCCAGCGCCTCGATCGCGGTGCGGTAGCGCAGTTCCAGCCCGGGTTTGCGCGCGCCCATGTGTTCCATCAGCGATTCGACCGCGAAGCCATGGCTGGCATGCAGCCGCAGGTGCGGGCCGTGTTCGGGCAAGAGGCGCGCCAGTTCTTCCTGCAATTCCGAGGCCATGCTGTCCAGCGTGGGCATCAGGCGCGCCTCGATGCGGCGGTTGGCCCATAGCAGGCGCTGCGCGAATGGCGACAGCTGCGTGCCCTGGCGCCGGTTGGTGATCAGCAGCTGGGTGCCGAAGATGCCTTCGAAACGGCGCAGCACGCCCCAGGCGTGCCGGTACGACAAGCCACAGGCGCGGCAAGCGCCGGCGATATTGCCGGTGGCATCGATAGCGGCCAGTAGCGCCAGCATGTCCTGCAAGGGCACGGGCGCCGCGTCGTCTCCGCCCAAGGTCCACTGCGGCCGCAGGCCGATTCGGAACTTATATGTCATTTATTTCTTATTGAAGGCGTTTAATTACCTGTTTAGAGTACACAAATAACACGGTGCGCGGGCACTTTATATGCTTTTAAAAACATATTAAAGCCTCGCCGCCCCACCACAACAAAACCCCTGCAATGGGGTCCAGCACACAACAGGAGGAGACCGCCATGCGTCAGCGCGAGGCAAAATCCGATCTGGCGTCCAGCGCAGGCGCCCGGGGCGGCCCGTTGGCCCTGGACGCCGCCCAGGCGTCGGCCAGCCCGTCCATCGCCGCCACGGCCCGCATCCTGGCCCAGCTGCAAGACCAGCCCGGCCCCCTCTTGCCGGTGCTGCACGCGGTGCAGCACGAATTGGGCTGTATTCCGGCCGAGGCGGTGCAGACCATCGCCGAGGCCCTGAACCTGTCCCGCGCCGAAGTGCATGGCGTGATTACTTTCTACCCCCACTTCCGCAGCGAACCGGCCGCGCGCCACACGCTGGAAGTGTGCCGGGCCGAGGCCTGTCAGGCCATGGGCGGCGAACACTTGGCCGCCCACGCGCGCCAGGCGCTGGGCTGCGACTTCCATGCCAGCACGCACGATGGCGACTTCACGCTGGAGCCGGTGTATTGCCTGGGCCTGTGCGCCCAGTCGCCGGCGGTGATGCTCGACGGCCAGCCGCATGCGCGGGTCACGCCCGACAAACTCGACCGGCTGCTGCGCCGCACCCGGGAGGCCGGACAATGACCGCCCCCACCGTCATCTACGTGCCGCGCGATGCCGCGGCCCTGGCCATGGACGCGGACGCCGTAGCCCAGGCCATCGAGCAGATCGCAGACGAGCGCGGCCTGGCCGTGCAGGTGGTGCGCAATGGCTCGCGCGGCCTGTTGTGGCTGGAACCGCTGGTGGAAATCTCCACGCCCGGCGGCCGCCTGGCCTATGGCCCCGTCCAGCCCGAAGACGTGCCCGGCCTGTTCGACGCCGGCTGGCTCGCCGGCGGCGAACACCCGCTGCGCCAGGGCCTGACCGAAGAGATTCCCTACCTGAAGCAACAGGAACGCCTGACATTCGCGCGGGTCGGCGTGATCGACCCGCTGTCGCTGCAGGACTACGCCGCCCACGGCGGCCTGCAGGGCCTGCAACGCGCGCTGACCATGGAACCGGCCGCCATCGTCGACGAAATGGTGGCCTCGGGCCTGCGCGGCCGTGGCGGCGCGGCGTTTCCCACGGGCATCAAGTGGAAGACCGTGCTGAGCTCGCCCGCTGACCGCAAATACATCGTCTGCAACGCCGACGAGGGCGATTCGGGCACCTTCGCCGATCGCCTGCTGATGGAAGGCGACCCCTATGTGCTGATCGAAGGCATGACCATCGCCGGCCTGGCGGTGGGCGCCACCTATGGTTATATCTACGTGCGGTCCGAATACCCGCATGCCATCGCGACGCTGCAAGCCGCCATCGACCGGGCCCGCAGCGTGGGCTGGCTGGGCGATGACGTGCACGGCAGCGGCCGCCGCTTCGACCTGGAAGTGCGCAAGGGCGCCGGCGCCTACATCTGCGGCGAAGAAACCTCGCTGCTGGAAAGCCTGGAAGGCAAGCGCGGCGTGGTGCGCGCCAAGCCGCCGCTGCCCGCGATCTCGGGCCTGTTCGGCAAACCCACCGTCATCAACAACGTGATCTCGCTGGCGACGGTGCCGATCATCCTGGCCAAGGGCGCTGCGTATTACCGCGACTACGGCGTGGGCCGCTCGCACGGCACGCTGCCGTTCCAGCTGGCCGGCAACCTGAAGCAAGGCGGCCTGGTGGAAAAGGCCTTCGGCCTGAGCCTGCGCGACCTGCTGTATGGCTTTGGCGGCGGCAGCGCATCGGGGCGCCCCTTGCGCGCGGTGCAGGTCGGTGGCCCGCTGGGCGCCTATCTGCCGGAATCGCAATGGGACGTGCCGCTGGATTACGAGGCCTATGTGCAGATCTCGGCCATGATCGGCCACGGCGGCCTGGTGGCGTTCGACGACACCGTCGACATGGCGCGCATGGCGCGCTATGCGATGGCGTTCTGCGCCATCGAGTCCTGTGGCAAGTGCACGCCCTGTCGCATCGGCTCGACCCGCGGCGTGGAAACCATCGACAAGATCGCGGCCGGCGGCCCCGACCGCGCGCAGCAGGTGCATCTGCTGCGGGACCTGTGCGACACCATGCTGGGCGGCTCGCTCTGCGCGTTGGGGGGCATGGCGCCCTACCCCGTGCTGTCCGCGCTGAATCACTTCCCGCAGGACTTCGGCATCGAATCCCCTCAGCCCGCCGCTCACCCGGCCTGACCCCGAGACCGCCATGCTAGAAACCGTCATCAAGCGCGACCGCGATCTGGGCACCCCGGCGCGGGTGTCCGAGCAGACCGTCACCCTGACCATCGACGGCCAGGAAATCACCGTGGCCGAAGGCACGTCGCTGATGCGCGCGGCCGCCGAGGCCGGCATCAATATCCCGAAGCTGTGCGCCACCGACAGCCTGGAGCCGTTCGGTTCCTGCCGCCTGTGCCTGGTGCAGATCGAGGGCCGCCGCGGCTATCCCGCGTCCTGCACCACGCCCGCCGAGAACGGCATGGTGGTCTACACCGAAACGCCCAAGCTGCATGACCTGCGGCGCGGCGTGATGGAGCTGTACATCTCCGACCACCCGCTGGACTGCCTGACCTGTCCGGCCAACGGTGATTGCGAGCTGCAGGACATGGCCGGCGTGGTGGGCCTGCGCAACGTGCGCTACGGCTACGACGGCGCCAACCATTTGAAGAGCGAAAAGGACGAGTCCAACCCGTACTTCACCTACGACGCGTCCAAGTGCATCGTCTGCAACCGCTGCGTGCGCGCCTGCGAGGAAACCCAGGGCACCTTCGCGCTGACCATCTCGGGCAAGGGCTTCGACTCGCGCGTGTCGCCCGGGCAGGACCAGCCGTTCCTGGACAGTGAATGCGTGTCCTGCGGCGCCTGCGTGCAGGCCTGTCCCACGTCCACCCTGCAGGAAAAGACCGTCATCATGATGGGCCAGGCCGAGCACTCGGTCGTGACCACCTGCGCCTATTGCGGCGTGGGCTGCGGCTTCAAGGCCGAGATGAAGGGCCAGGAAGTGGTGCGCATGGTGCCCTGGAAGGACGGCCAGGCCAACCGTGGCCATTCGTGCGTGAAGGGACGCTTTGCCTGGGGCTACGCCACGCACAAGGAACGCGTGCTCAAGCCCATGATCCGCAAGCACATCACCGACTCCTGGAAGGAAGTGTCCTGGGACGAGGCGATCAACTATGCCGCGTCGGAATTTCGCCGCATCCAGGGTGAATTCGGCCGCGACGCGGTCGGCGGCATCACCTCCTCGCGCTGCACCAACGAAGAAACCTGGCTGGTGCAAAAGCTGGTGCGCGCCGCCTTCGGCACCAACAACGTCGACACCTGCGCGCGCGTCTGCCATTCGCCCACCGGCTACGGCCTGAAGCAGACCCTGGGCGAATCCGCCGGCACGCAGACGTTCGACTCGGTGATGCACACCGACGTGGTGATCGTGATGGGCGCCAACCCGTCCAGCGGCCACCCCGTGTTCGCCTCGCGCCTGAAGCGCCGGCTGCGCCAGGGCGCGCGCCTGATTGTGATCGACCCGCGCCGCATCGAACTGGTGAGCTCGCCGCACATCAAGGCCGACTTCCACCTGCAGGTGCGCCCGGGCACCAACACCGCGCTGCTGTCGTCGCTGGCCCACGTGATCGCCACCGAGGGCCTGATCGACGAGGCCTTCGTGGCCGAACGCTGCGAAACCCGCGCTTTCAATGAGTGGCGCGATTTCGTATCGCTGCCGGAGAATTCGCCCGAAGCCATGGCCGAGATCACCGGCGTGCCGGCGCAGGCCGTGCGCGGCGCGGCGCGGCTGTTCGCCACGGGCGGCAACGGCTCGATCTATTACGGCCTGGGCGTGACCGAACACAGCCAGGGCTCGACCACCGTCATGGCGATCGCCAACCTGGCCATGGCCACCGGCAACATCGGCCGCGAGGGCGTGGGCGTGAACCCGCTGCGCGGGCAGAACAATGTGCAGGGCTCGTGCGACATGGGCTCGTTCCCGCACGAACTGCCCGGCTACCGCCATATTTCCGACAACACGGTACGGGCGCAGTTCGAACAGGACTGGGGCGTGACGCTGCAGCCCGAACCCGGCCTGCGGATCCCGAACATGTTCGAGGCCGCGCTGGGCGGCTCGTTCAAGGGCCTGTACTGCCAGGGCGAAGACATCGTGCAGTCCGACCCGAACACGCAGCACGTGGCCGCGGCGCTGGCGGCAATGGAATGCATCGTGGTGCAGGACCTGTTCCTGAACGAAACGGCCAAGTACGCGCACGTGTTCCTGCCCGGTTCGTCGTTCCTGGAAAAGGACGGCACCTTCACCAACGCCGAGCGCCGCATTTCGCGGGTCCGCAAGGTCATGGAGCCCAAGAACGGCAAATCGGACTGGGAAGTGACCGTGGCGCTGTCCAACGCGCTGGGCTACCCCATGAACTACCGCCATCCGCGCGAGATCATGGAAGAGATCGCGCGCCTGACGCCGACCTTCAGCGGCGTCAGCTACGAGAAGCTGGACAAGCTGGGCAGCCTGCAATGGCCATGCAATGACGACGCGCCGGAAGGCACGCCCATCATGCACATCGACGCCTTCGTGCGCGGCAAGGGCAAGTTCATGATCACCAAGTACGTGCCCACCGACGAGCGCAGCACGCGCCGCTTCCCGCTGCTATTGACCACCGGCCGCATCCTGTCGCAGTACAACGTGGGCGCGCAGACCCGCCGCACGCCCAACGTGATGTGGCACAGCGAGGACGTGCTGGAAATCCACCCGCAGGATGCCGAAGACCGCGGCGTGAAGGACGGCGATTGGGTGGGCGTGCAGAGCCGCGCCGGCGAGACCGTGCTGCGCGCAACGCTGACCGACCGGGTGCAGCCGGGCGTGGTATACACCACCTTCCACTTCCCCGAGTCCGGCGCCAACGTCGTCACCACCGACAACTCCGACTGGGCCACCAACTGCCCCGAATACAAGGTCACCGCGGTGCAGCTCACGCGGGTGTCCCAGCCGTCGGAATGGCAGCGGCAATGGTCGCGCTTTGCGGATATCCAGCAAAAGCTGCTGCGTGAACGCTCGCGCGAAAGCGAAGCCGCGCTGACGGGGAAATAACCCGCGCAGCCCCGGAACCGCCATGGATCACACTTCCTCTTCCCCGTCCGACCGCCTCGACAGCGTGGCGGCCCAGGTGACCCGCGTGCGGGCCGGCGCCATCGCAGCCGGCGCCGAGGCCGACCACCTGGCCGAAGAAGCGCCGGTGGCGCTGGAATTCAACGGCATCAGCCACGCCACCATGCTGGCCACGCCCGCGGACCTGGAAGACTTCGCGGTGGGCTTTTCGTTGTCGGAAGGCATCATCGACAGCGTGGCCGACGTGCGCGGCATCGACGTGCTGCCGCAGTGCGACGGCATCGTGGTGCAGGTGGAAATCTCCAGCGCCTGCGAGGCGCGGCTGAAGTCGCGCCGCCGCGCCATGGCCGGCCGCACCGGCTGCGGCCTGTGCGGCGTGGAAACGCTGCCGGAGGTGCTGCGGCCCGTGGCGCCGGTGCCGGCGGGCGCGCCGCTGGCCATCGGCGCGGTGCTGCGCGCCATGGGCGACATGCGCGCGCGCCAGACGCTGCACGACCTGACCGGGGCCACCCATGCCGCCGGCTGGGCGGGCGCGGACGGCGCCGTGGCCCTGGTGCGCGAAGACGTGGGCCGCCACAACGCGCTGGACAAGCTGGTCGGCGCGCTGGCGCGCCAGGCCCTCGATGCCGGCGGCGGCATGGTGCTGGTGTCCAGCCGCGCCAGCTTTGAAATGGTGCAAAAGACGGCGTCGGCCGGCGTCGGCGTGCTGGCGGCGGTGTCCGCCCCTACCGCGCTGGCGGTGCGCCTGGCCGATAGCGCCGGCATTGCCTTGCTCGGCTTCATGCGCCGCGACGACGCCACCCTGTATTCCCACCCCGAACGCATTACCTCCTAGACCGGACCCGACACACGCATGGAAATCGGCAACCTGATCCGCATGGCCAATCGCATCGGCCAGTTCTTCGACGCCATGCCCGTGCGGCCGGAAGCGCTGGAAGGCGTGGCCAACCATATCCACAAGTTCTGGGAACCCCGCATGCGCCGCGAGCTGCTGGACTTCCTGGCCCGGCAGCCCGATGGCAATGCCGGAGAACAACAATTGCATCCCCTGGTGCTCGAGGCGGTCACGCAGAACCGTCAGCGCCTGACGCCGCTGGCCCGCGTGCCGTAGACCGGGCGCGCAGCCGCCGCAGCAAGCTTTACCGCAGCAACGGGTTCACAAGAAGCGCCGGGCTGGATCTTCCAAGCCCGTGCGCGCTATAAAGCCGCACCCCGAGGAGACCTCATGGAAAGCACTGCAACACTGGACCTGCCCGGCAGCAAGCCGGGTTTCCTGGACAAAGAACGCACGATTGCCGGGCCGGGATTTTCCCGCTGGCTGGTGCCCCCGGCCGCCCTGGCCATCCACCTGTGCATCGGCATGGCCTATGGCTTCTCGGTGTTCTGGTTGCCCCTGTCCAAGGCGATCGGCGGCGCCCAGCCGCTGGCCTGCCCGGCCGACATGAGCCTGGCCGCCGAGCTGTTCACCACCAGCTGCGACTGGCGCATCTCGACCATGGGCTGGATGTACACCCTGTTCTTCGTGCTGCTGGGCTGCTCCGCAGCGCTGTGGGGCGGCTGGCTGGAACGCGCCGGCCCGCGCAAGGCCGGCGTGGTGTCGGCGTTGTGCTGGTGCGGCGGCCTGGTGATCTCGGCCATCGGCGTCTACCTGCACCAGATGTGGATGCTGTGGCTGGGCTCGGGCGTCATCGGCGGCATCGGCCTGGGCCTGGGCTACATCTCGCCGGTCAGTACCCTGATCAAGTGGTTTCCGGACCGCCGCGGCATGGCGACCGGCATGGCCATCATGGGCTTTGGCGGCGGCGCCATGATCGGCGCGCCGCTGGCCGACCTGCTGATGCGCCACTTCGCCACGCCGACCTCGGTCGGCGTCTGGCAGACCTTCCTGACCATGGCGCTGGTGTACTTCGTCTTCATGATGGCTGGCGCGATGGGCTACCGCGTGCCGCCGACGGGCTGGAAGCCCGAGGGCTGGACGGCGCCCGCCAAGCAGGCCAACAACGCCATGATCACCAAGGGCCACGTGCACGTGAAGCGGGTCTGGGGCGTGCCGCAGTTCTGGCTGGTGTGGCTGGTGCTGTGCCTGAACGTGACGGCCGGCATCGGCATCCTGGGCATGGCCTCGCCGCTGTTGCAGGAAGTGTTCGGCGGCGGCCTGATCAACAAACCCGAACTGAGCTACGGCCAGCTCGACAAGAGCCAGCTGGCGGCGATTGCCGCCATCGCCGCGGGCTTCACCGGGCTGCTCAGTCTGTTCAACATCGGCGGCCGCTTCTTCTGGGCCAGCCTGTCGGACAAACTGGGCCGCAAACTGACCTACCTGATCTTCTTCGTGCTGGGTTTCGTGCTGTACGCGGCCATTCCCTGGACCGCCCACATCGGCGCGCTGGCGCTGTTCGTGGCGGCCTTCTGCGTGATCCTGTCGATGTACGGTGGCGGTTTCGCCACGGTGCCTGCCTACCTGGCAGACCTGTTCGGCACCCAGATGGTGGGCGCCATCCACGGCCGTCTACTGACGGCCTGGTCGGCCGCGGGTATTTTCGGACCGGTGCTGGTGAACTACATCCGTGAATATCAGTTGAAGGCGGGGGTGCCGCGCGCCCAGGCCTACGACATCACCATGTACATCCTGGCGGCCATGCTGGTGCTGGGCCTGCTGTGCAACCTGGCGATCCGCCCGGTGAACCCCAAGTACTTCATGACCGACGAAGAACTGGCCCGCGAAAAGGCCCTGGCGCACGAACGCGCCGCGGCTGCCGAAACGCATGGGTCGGGCACGTCCACTTTCCGCACGCCCCTGGCACTGGTGCTGTTCGCCTGGGCCTGCGTCGGCATTCCGCTGGCGTGGGGCATCTGGATCACGCTGCAAAAAACGGTGGTGCTGTTCCACTAACTCCCATCAGGACCGGGCGGCGCGGCGCGCGCCGCCCCGCCCCAGGGCGCGAAGCTGCTACATTGGCAGCCGCGCCCTTTGTTTTTCCCCCTCTTTTTCCCCGAATTCCCCCCATGACCTGCTTGCCCAAGAAGCCCCTCTCCGCTGGAGCGTTACGTTGACCCTGCCTGAACTGAGCTGGACGGAGGGCGATGCCCCCGACCAGACCACGCACACCGCCCGCTGGCGCTCGGAATCCGGCGCCACGCCTCCCAAACGGGTGGTGCTGGCCGACGACCGCACCACCGCGGACATGGCCTACCGCCAGGCCTGCGAAGGCGTGGGCCTGTTGTGGCGCGGCGACTTCCAGAACGCGCGCCTCCTGCTGCAGGCCATGACGCGCCGCGTGGACAAGCGTCCCCGCAAGCCGGTCGAGACCCTGCTGGAAGCCTTCAACCAGCATCGCCAGATCCAGTCGCAGCGCGCGCGCATCCTGGGCATGCTGCTGATTCCGTTCGACGCCGGCCACGGCATTTCATTGCGCCGCGCGCCCGATGCCCGCCAGGCCTGCGAAGAAGCGCACGGCCCCGCCGACGAGCCGTATGTGGCGTCCCTGCGCGAACTGCTGGGCCTGATCGGCGCCTTCGAGTGGCGCAAGAAGGGCGTGGAAATTCCCGTCCTGAACAACCGCATCCACCCGCACTACGGCGTGTTTTCGCCGCTGCGCGGCGAATATATCGACCTGGTGGCCAATACCCCGATGCCGCGCGGCAGCGTGGCGTTCGATATCGGCACCGGCACCGGGGTGCTGGCTGCCGTGCTGGCGCGCCGCGGCGGCAAGCGGGTCATTGCCACCGACATGGACCCTCGCGCGCTGGCCTGCGCCCGCGAAAACCTGGAACGCCTGGGCCTGTCCAAGCAGGTCGACGTGGAGCAGGCGGACCTGTTTCCCGAAGGCCGCGTGTCGCTGATCGTCTGCAATCCGCCCTGGCTGCCCGCCCGCCCCAGCTCGCCAGTCGAGCAGGCCGTGTACGACCCGGACAGCCGCATGCTGCGTGGCTTTCTGAATGGGCTGGCGGCGCACCTGACGCCCAACGGCGAAGGCTGGCTGATCCTGTCGGACCTGGCCGAGCACCTGTCTCTTATACACATCTCCGAGCCCACGAGACCTAATAAAAAAGGGGGGGGGGGGGGGGGGGGGGGGGGGGGGGGGGGGGGGGGGGGGGGGGGGG
>NZ_JAELTJ010000109.1 GCF_016428805.1 Achromobacter sp. ASV32 | reverse complement strand
CCCCCCCCCCCCCCCCCCCCCCCCCCCCCCCCCCCCCCCCCCCCCCCCCCCCCCCCCCCCCCCCCCCCCCCCCCCCCCCCCCCCCCCCCCCCCCCCCCCCCCCCCCCCCCCCCCCATTTTTTATTAGGTCTCGTGGGCTCGGAGATGTGTATAAGAGACAGCCCCAGGCCCTGCCGGGGCGCCCGCACGGGCCGGCGGCCCGGCCGCGACGCGACGCCGCCTTCGTCACTCACCCAGAACTTCTCCAGACGCCCATGCTCCCCGAGCAACAAAAACAGCTTATCTCCCTGATCCAGGCCGCCGTCGCGCAGAGCCTGCCCGACGCCCAGGCCTCTGTGCTGCTGGAACGCCCCAAGGTCGCCGCCCACGGCGACGTCGCCACCAACGTGGCCATGCAGCTGGCCAAGCCGGCCAAGCGCAACCCGCGTGAACTGGCCCAGGCCATCGTCGACGCGCTGCTGGCCCAGCCCGGCGCCCGCGACCTGGTCGAAAGCGCCGAAATCGCCGGCCCCGGCTTCATCAACCTGCGCGTCACCCCCGCCGCCCGCCAGGCCGTCATCGCGGCCGTGGCTGAACAGGGCGCCGCCTTTGGCCGTGCGCCGCGCGCCGGCGAGAAGATCCTGGTCGAATTCGTGTCCGCCAACCCCACTGGCCCGCTGCACGTGGGCCATGCCCGCCAGGCCGCGTTGGGCGACGCGCTGTGCCGCCTGTACGACGCGATCGGCTGGGACGTGACCCGCGAGTTCTACTACAACGACGCCGGCAACCAGATCGAGAACCTGGCGATCAGCGTACAGGCCCGCGCGCGCGGCCTGACCACCGACTCGCCCGATTGGCCGGCCGATGGCTACAAGGGCGACTACATCGCCGACATCGCCCGCGACTTCCAGGCCGGCAAGACCATCCAGGCCTCGGACGGCGAACCCGTCACCGCGAGCGGCAACATCGACAGCCTGGATGACATCCGCGTCTTCGCCGTGGCCTACCTGCGCCGCGAACAAGACCTGGACCTGCAGGCGTTCGGGCTGGTGTTCGACAACTATTACCTGGAAAGCTCGCTCTACACGTCGGGCCGCGTCGAGGCCACCGTCAAGGCGCTGGTCGCCGGCGGCCATACCTACGAAGAGGGCGGCGCGCTGTGGCTGCGCACCACCGAACTGGGCACGGGCGACGACAAAGACCGCGTCATGCGCAAGAGCGAAGGCGGCTACACCTACTTCGTGCCGGACGTGGCCTACCACAAGGCCAAATGGGAACGCGGCTTTCATCGCGCCGTGAACATCCAGGGCAGCGACCACCACGGCACCGTGGCGCGCGTGCGCGCCGGCCTGCAGGCGCTGGAAGAGGGCATTCCCAAGGACTACCCGTCCTACGTGCTGCACAAGATGGTCAAGGTCATGCGCGGCGGCCAAGAGGTCAAGATCTCCAAGCGCGCCGGCAGCTACGTCACCATGCGCGACCTGATCGACTGGGTCGGCCGCGACGCGGTCCGCTACTTCCTGATCCAGCGCCGCGCCGACACGGAATTCGTGTTCGACGTCGACCTGGCACTGTCCAAGAGCGACGAAAACCCGGTCTACTACATCCAGTACGCCCATGCACGCATCTGCTCGGTCGTGAACAACGCCGGCATGCCGGCGGCGGACGTGGCGTCGGCTGATGTGTCCCTATTGACCGCCCCGACCGAATTCGCACTGATGCAGCGCCTGGCCGAATTCCCCCACGTCGTGGCCCTGGCCGCGCAGGAACTGGCGCCGCACCACATCGCCTTCTGGCTGCGCGACTGCGCGTCCGACTTCCACGCCTGGTACAACGCCGAGCGCGTGCTGGTCGACGACACCGCGCTGAAGCTGGCGCGCCTGCGCCTGGCCGCGACCACGCGCCAGGTGCTGGCCAACGGCCTGGAGCTCCTGGGCGTGTCCGCCCCCGAGCGGATGTAACATCGGTACATGGCGACCAAGCGCAAACCCACCCGCCGTTCCGGCGAAAGCGGCAGCACCCTGTACGGGGCGCTGGCCGGATTGCTCATCGGGCTGATCGTGGCCGCTGTCGTGGCGTTCTACGTCACCAAGGCGCCCGTGCCCTTCGTGGACCGCGCCAGCCGGCAGGGCGACGCAGGCAAGCTGCCCGACCCGCGCCAGGCGCCGGACCCCAACGCCGGCCTGTACGGCCGTGATGGCGCGGCAGGCACGCCGCCCACCGGCCCCACCGCCACGGCGCCCGCGCCGCTGCCCGGGGCTGGCACGGCGCCGGCCGGCAAGTCGGACGACCTGGGCGCCCTGATCGCCACGCTGCCGACGTCCAACAACGCCCCGGCTGCGGCGCCCGCCCCTGCCGCCAACACGCCGCCCACGCCCATCGCCAAGCTGGCGCCCAGCCCGGCGCCCGCCGCGGCCAAGGCGCCGGCGGCGTCGTCCACGCCGGCGGCATCGGCCAACGGCTCGTACTACCTGCAAGCGGGCGCGTTCCGCGGCCAGGACGATGCCGAATCCCTGAAGGCCCGCATCATCCTGCTGGGCCTGCCCGTCGCGGTGCAAAAGGCCGAAGTGAACGGCAAAGCCATCAACCGCGTCCGCGTCGGGCCGTTTGCCCGCCTGGACGACATGAACCGCGCACGCGGCCGGTTGGGCGAAAACAAGATTGAAACAGCGGTGGTGCGCCAGTAACCCCGCGCGCCGATCATGGTTTTTGATTGAACTTATCCGGGCCCGGCCCTGTCTGTAACCTTTTTGCTCAGGAACATCATCCATGCTGTCCCCCAAGCTCATCCGCCTCCTGGCAGCCGCCGCGCTGACCGCCACCGCGTTCTTCAGCCCGGTCAGCCACGCCCAAGGCACCCAGGCCTACGTTGCCATCAATCCGCCGCTGCCGTCCGACACCCCGGGCAAGGTGGAAGTGCTGGAATTCTTCGCCTATACCTGCCCGCATTGCGCCGCCATGGAACCGATGGTTGAAGACTGGGCCAAGACGGCCCCCGCGGACGTGGTGCTCAAGCAAGTGCCGATCGCCTTCAACGCCGGCATGAAGCCCCTGCAACAGCTGTACTACACCCTGCTGGCCCTGGACCGCCCGGACCTGCACGCCAAGGTCTTCACCGCCATCCACGGCGAGCACAAGCGCCTGATCGACAAGAAGGCCATGGGCGAGTGGGCCGCCGCGCAAGGCGTGGACCGCGCCAAGTTCGACTCGGTGTTCGATTCGTTCAGCGTCCAGACCCAGGTGCAGCGCGCCAACCAGCTGGCCGAGGCCTACCGCATCGAAGGCACGCCGTCGTTCGCCGTGGGCGGCAAGTTCATGACCTCGCCGGTGATGGCGGGCAACAGCTACGAAGGCGCCCTGAAGGAAGTGAACCAGTTGATCCCGATGGCTCGCGGCAACTGACCCCTACCTGAACCGCAGTCCCCAACACGCCCCGCGCCACATCGGCCGGGGCGTTTTTCCTTGGGGTCGTCCCTAAGGCCGGTCGACGGTCCACGGCGCTTGGCGCGGGCTACACTTCCCCCACAATAATTCGCCGCCGATGGCGGTATCCAAGGGTGGAAGACAAATGAGACAGCAATTCCTGCGCCGCACGGCGCTGGGCCTGTGGCTGGCGCTTGCCGGGGCCTGCGTGCATGCCAATGACGCCGATGGCGTGAAGATCGGCGTCCTGACGGACATGGCCGGCGTCACCGCCGACGCCACGGGCCGCGGCTCCGTCGAGGCGGCCCGCCTGGCCATCGAAGAACTGGGCGGTACCGTGCTTGGCAAACCGGTATCACTGGTCTCGGGCGACCACCAGCACCGGCCCGACATCGGCAGCAGCATGGTGCGCAAGTGGTACGACACCGACGGCGTGGACGTGGTGGTGGACGTGCCCAACTCATCGGTGGCGCTGGCCGTGCAGGGCATCGCCCGCGAAAAGAAGAAGCTGGTGCTGTTTTCCAGCCCCGGCACCACCGCGCTGACCCAGGCGCAGTGCTCGCCCTACGGCGTGCAATGGACCTACACCACCTATGCCCTGTCGCGCGGCACGGCCACCGCCGTCGTCAACGAAGGCAACAAACGCTGGTTCATCCTGGCGTCCGACTACGCCTTTGGCAAGCAACTGGCCGCCGACACCGAGGCGGTGGTGAAGGCCAACGGCGGTGAAGTCGTGGGCACGGTGTTTCATCCGCTGAATGCGTCCGACTTTGCCTCGTTCCTGTTGCAGGCGCAGGCATCCAAGGCGCAGATCATCGCGGTGGCCAACGCAGGCGGCGACACGATTTCGGCAATCAAGCAGGCGGCCGAATTCGGCATTGCCAGCGCCGGCCAGAAGTTGGCGGCGATGCTGCTGCTGATCACCGATGTGCACAGCCTGGGCCTGCAAGCCGCACAGCAGACCTACCTGACGGTGCCGTCGTACTGGGACATGAACGACGGCACGCGTGCCTTCACCAGGAAGTTCGAAGCCCGCCTGGGCCGCCCGCCCACCTTCCTGCAGGCGGGCGTGTACAGCTCGGTGCGCCACTACCTGCGCGCGGTGCAGGCGGCCGGCACGACCGAGTCGGACGCCGTGATGGCCAAGATGAAGTCGCTGCCCATCGACGATCCTTTCAGCCTGAACGCGCACATCCGCGCAGATGGCCTGGTGGTGCGCGACATGATGCTGGCGCAGGTGAAATCGCCGGCGCAGTCCAAGGCGCCTTGGGACTACTACAACATCGTGCGCACCATTGCGGGCGACTCGCTCGCCTGGCCCTTGTCGGAAAGCCAATGCCCGCTGGTCAAGAAATAAATCAGACAGAATCCGCCCCGCTGGCGCTGGCCGATTTCGGCAGCTTCTACGCCGGCGGGCGGCAGGTACGCATCGAAGGACGCCCGCCGCGCGAGATCGCCTTTACCCGCACCGCGTCGCTGCCGTACGACCCCAACGGCCTGTATCACGTCGAACAGGCCTACGTGCAGTACTTCATTCCCGCCGAAAGGCGGCATCCCTTGCCGCTGGTGCTGCTGCATGGCGGCGGCATGACCGGCGCCATGTGGGAACAGACGCCCGATGGGCGGCGCGGCTGGCTGCAGCATTTTTTGCGGCAGGGTCATGCGGTGTACGTAGTGGACAACGTCGAGCGCGGACGGGCGGGCTGGACGCCCTTTGAAGAGGTCTGGCCCGAGCCGCCCATCGTGCGCAACGCCGAAGAGAGCTGGTCGCTGTTCCGCTTCGGCCGTGCGCAAGACTACCCAACGCGCCGCGCCTTTGAAGGCCTGCGCTTTCCCATACAGGCGTTCGACACCTTCATCCGCCATGCGGTGCCGCGCTGGCTGGGCAACAACGATGCCGCCTTGGCGGGCTTTTGCGCGGCGCTGGAACGCATCGGTCCGAGCCTGGTGCTGGCGCACAGCCATGGCGGCGAAGTCGCCTACCGTGCGCTGCAAGCACGGCCGGACCTGGTGCAAGGGGTGATCGGCATCGAGCCGTCGGGCTTCTCGGAAGCGGTGGCCCCCGCCAGCGTGGCGGGCAAGCCGTTCCTGTTCGTGTATGGCGACTACCTGGATGCGACAACGCTGTGGACCCGTCTGTGCCAGGCGGGGCAGGACTATGCGCAGCAACTGACGGCGCACGGCGCGAACGTCGCGACGTGGCGCCTGGCCGACATGGGCATTGCGGGCAATTCGCACATGCCCATGATGGACGACAACAGCGACGACATCGCGGCACGCATCAGCGCCTGGATACGGGCCGAAGCGGCTTGAGGGCAGCGCGGCCCGTCGCGCGGGGCTGACCGGACAACGCCAGCGGCCCGCGCCGGCCAGATCAGCCTTGCACGGCCGCGGCCTTTTCCAGGGCCTGCGTCAGATCCGCGATGATGTCCTGCGGCGACTCCAGGCCGATGTGCAGGCGCACCAGCGCGTTCTGGCCTTCGCCCCAATAGCGGTGATGCGACAGGTCCTTGGGCGACACCAGTTGGACCAGGCTTTCGTAGCCGCCCCACGAGAAGCCGATGCCGAACAATTCCAGGGCATCGATGAACACGCGCGCCGCCGCCGGCGACAGGCGCAGCTCGACCGACAGCATGCCGTTCGAGCCCGTGCAGTCGCGCTGCCACAGCGCATGGCCCGGATCTTCCGGCAGGGCCGGATGGAACAGGCGCACGGTCTCGGGCCGGCCCTTGAAGAACGCGCAGACTTCCAGCGCATGGCGCGCATGCTGGGCCATGCGGATGGGCATGGTGCGCACACCGCGCAGCGCCAGCCAGGCGTCGTCGGCGCTGACGGAATAGCCCATCGCGTACTGCGTGCGGTTCAACTGCCTGGCGATCTTTTCATCGTTGGTGACCACCGCCCCCAGCATCAGGTCGGAATGGCCGCCCACGTATTTGGTACCGGCAATGACGGACACCTGCGCGCCCAGCGTCAGCGGCCGGTAGATGTAGCCCGACCCCCAGGTGTTATCGGTGGCCAGCACCAGGCCGCGGCGCTGCGCGAACGCGGCCATGGCGCCCATGTCCAGCATTTCGAACAGCAGCGAACCGGGCGATTCCACGTACAGCAGCTTGGTATTGGGCTGCACCAGCGCGTCCAGGTCTTCGCCCGCGGCGAAGTAGGTCACGTTGATGTTCATGCGCTTGAGCACGGCATCGTCAAGCTCGCGCATCGGGCCGTAGACGCAATCGGAGATCAGCGCGTGATCGCCCGCCGAGCACAGCGCCAGCATCACCATCGTCATGGCCGACAGGCCCGAAGGCGCCAGGTAAGCATGCGTGCCACCTTCCAGCTGGGCAAACACCTGCTCGAGCGCCGCGTGCGTATCCATGCCCATGCGGCCGTAGGTCGTAGCGCGGCCACCGGCGGCCTTGCTGCGCTGCGCCTTTTCCAGTGCGGCCAGGTTTTCGAACCGCACCGTGCTGGCGCGCATCGGCGGCAGCGGCACCGGCGCCGTGCCGGTCTCGGGGTTGAACGGGGCGGTGCCCGCGTGCTGCAGAACCGTATCGATGTGTTTGGTAGGCATCTTCAGGGGAATCTTGGCGTAGGGACGGGAATCCTGAACCATATCAGGAGCGGGCGGCGATGTCGCGCCGCGGGAATCGGCCTCAGTCGACCCAGCGTACCGTCGAGGCCAGGTCGGCCCGGCTGGTGCGATAGCTGTTGGCCGGATGCGCCGTATCGGCATAGCCGAACGAAATGGCGCAGACCACGCGGCGGTCGGCGGGCAGGCCCAGCGTGTCGCGCAGCACCTCGGGATACATGGCCAGCGACGCCTGGGCCACGGTGGCCACGCCATTGGCCTGCGCCGCCAGCAGAAAATTGGCGACGTATCCGCCGCAGTCGATGGCGCCGTATTCGCCCAGCGCCTCATCGGTCGTGATGACCGCCACGTGCGGTGCGTCGAACAGCTGGAAGTTGCGCAGTTCCTGGCGCCGGTAGGCTTCGCGGTCGCCGCGCGCCACGCCCACGGCGTTGTAGAGCTGGAAGCCCGATTCGCGGCGCCGGGCCAGGTAGTCGCCCTGGTATTCGCGCGGGAACGGGAAATCAGGAGAAAAACCAGACTGTTCCGCACGCTGCAACAGCGCCTGGCTCAGCCGCCGGGCGCCTTCGCCCGAGGCCACCGTTACCTGCCACGGCTGGCAGTTGCACCAGGACGCCGTGCGCTGGGCCAGCGTCAGGATGCGTTCGATGACGGCCCGCGGTACCGCGTCGGGCAGAAAGGCGCGGCAGCTGTGGCGCGCGCGCAGCCAGTCTTCGAGCGCGGCGTCGGGGCGCGCGGCAGATTGCGAAACTGCGGACATCGTGTCTCCTTTGTTTCCTCGTATGATGCCATTTCACAGCGGGCGCGCAAGGCGCCAGCCGACCCTGCGAGACTCCATGCTGCCTCTCGATTCCCTGATCGCGTTCTTCGGCATTGCCGTATTGCTGGCCCTGACCCCCGGGCCCGACAACCTGTTCGTGCTGATGCAGTCAGCCATCTGGGGCCGCAAGGCCGGGCTGTTCGTGGTGCTCGGCCTGTGCACGGGCTTGCTCGGCCATACCGCCGCCGTGGCGCTGGGGCTGGCCGCCGTGTTCGCCGCCTCACCCATGGCTTTCACGGTGCTCAAACTGGCCGGAGCGGCCTACCTCGCCTATCTGGCCTGGCAGATCCTGCGCGCGCCGGTGCACGCCGAAAACGGCCAGCGGCCCGCGCCGATGAAAACGTCCGCGCTGTATCGGCGCGGCATCGTCATGAACCTGACCAATCCGAAGGTGCTGCTGTTCTTCTTCGCGTTCCTGCCGCAATTCACCTCGCCCAAGCTGGGTCCGGTGGGCTGGCAGACGGTGCAGTTGGGCGCCGTGTTCATGCTGGCCACGCTGCTGGTGTTCGGCGCCATCGCGTTCTTTTCGGGCGCGTTCGGCGAACTGCTGCAGCGCTCGGTCACGGCCAAGCGCTGGCTCAACCGCATCGCGGCGCTGGTGTTCGTGGGCCTGGCCGTGCGCCTGGCCACGGCCACGCGCTAGCCGGATCGCGCGGCGCGGGTCCCCGTCGCTGGGGCCCGGCCACGGCGGCGGCGGTCAGGCCGCCGAGAACCGGACAATGCCGTCGGCGCCTTCGGCCCGGGTCAGCTTGCCTTCGAAGTACAGCGCATGCAGGTGCGCCAGCGCCTCGCCCATGGCGAAGGTCAGCTGGTGCAGGTCCAGCTTGCGCTTGAACAGCACCGGCACGATATCCGACGTGGACTGGGGCTGCACCGCACAGGCTTGCAGCACTTCGGCCAAGCGGTCGCGGTGATGCTCGTGCTGCTGCGCGATACGCTCGTGCAGGCCCTTGAACGGGCGGCCATGCGAGGGCAGCACCAGCGTGTCGCGCGGCACGTCGCCATAGCCGTCCAGCGAACGCAGATACAGGGGCAGGGGGTTGGCGTCCGGCTCGTAGTCAAACACGCTGACGTTGGTGGAAATGCGCGGCAGCACCATGTCGCCCGAGATCAGCACGCCCAGGTCCGGCGAATGCAGCGAAGCGTGTTCGGGCGCGTGGCCATAGCCCACGATGACGCGCCAATCGCGGCCCCCGATGCGCACCTGGTCGCCATGCAGGATGCGCGTGTAGCGCGACGGCACGGCCGGCACCAGATTGGGGAAGTAGTTGGCGCGCTGGCGGATCTGTTCCTGCGCATCGGGATCGGTCAGGCCATGGCGCGCGAAATGATCGACGGCGGACTGCCCGCCGGGGCCGCCGCCCGCCTCGTTGCGGCGCGACGACCACAGCGAGGCCACCATGAAGTCGGTCATGGTCATCCACAGCCGGGCGTTCCAGCGCTCGCACAGCCAATAGGCCAGGCCGATGTGGTCCGGGTGCATGTGCGTGACTAGCACCCGCAGCACGGGCAGGCCGTCGAGTTCGTTCTTGAACACCTCTTCCCACAGCGTCTTGACCTCGTCACGCGAGATGCCACAGTCGACGATGGTCCAGCCGTCGCGGCCGTCGATGTTGTCGCGCAGCAGCCAGAGGTTGATATGATCCAGCGCGAACGGCAGCGGCATGCGGATCCATTTCACGCCCTCGGCCACCGTGTGCGCCCGGCCGGCTTCGGGCTGGAAATCGGCCCAGGGATACTGCAGCTTCTGTTCGTTGGGGTTCATTGCCTCGCTCTCCACGCTTGACGATCGGGTCAAGTCATCATAATTTACGTTTACGTAAACTGCCACACGCCGCATGCCCTCGTCAACCTGGACCATCTCCGAGCTCGCCCGCGAGTTCGACGTCACGCCCCGCACGATCCGCTTCTATGAAGACCAGGGGATCGTCAGCCCGGCGCGGGAAGGGCGCAACCGCATCTTCGGGTCGCGCGACCGCACGCGCCTGAAACTGGCTCTGCGTGGCAAGCGGCTCGGATTGCAGCTGTCCGAAATTCTGACGCTGATCGACATGTACGACGGCCCGGGCGACACCGAAGTCCAGTTGCGGCAATACCTGGCGGTGCTGGAGCAGCACCGCGCCACGCTGGAACAGCAGCGCCGCGACATCGAAGACACCTTGCAGGAAATCGCGGTGCAGGAACGCCAGTGCCGCGACCTGCTCGCGCAGCATCCCTGACGGCGGCACCATGGGCATACTGCAAACCCTGGCGCTGTTCATCCTGACGGCGCTGGCCGAAATCGTCGGCTGCTACCTGCCTTACCTGTGGCTGCGGCGCGGCTATTCCATCTGGCTGCTGGCGCCCGCCGCGCTCAGCCTGGCGCTGTTCGCCTGGCTGCTGACCCTGCACCCGACGTCGTCCGGACGCGTCTATGCGGCCTATGGCGGCGTGTACATCGGCATGGCGCTACTGTGGCTGTGGGCGGTGGACGGCGTGCGGCCCAGCGTCAGCGACTATGTCGGCGTGGGCCTGTGCCTGGCCGGGATGCTGGTCATCATGTTCGGGCCTCGCGGCGGCTAGGGCGGCGTTATCGGCCATCCCCCACCAAAGAAAAAGCGCGCGCTCCTAGCGGAGCGCGCGCTTTTTTGACGGCGGTGCTATTCAGACGCCTCCGTCTCAGGCGGCGCCTTCTGAGGCAGCCCCACCTGGGCGGCCCCATCCAGCCTCCCCCCGAATCATTCCGCCTTGATATTGCCTTCCTTGATCAGGCGGGCATTGCTGGCGAATTCGGCCTGCACCTGCTTGGCAAACGCCTCGCCCGACGCGGTACCGGGTTGCAGGTACGACTTGGCCAGCAGGTCCTTGAATTCCGGACTGGCCACGGCCTTGGCCAGGGCGGCCTGCAGCGGGCCCGACACAGCCGGCGGCAGATTGGCCGGGGCGAAGATGCCGAAGTTCGAGTAGTACTGGGCCTGCGGCAGCTTCAGTTCGGCCATGGTGGGCACGTCGGGCCAGGCGGCCAGGCGCTCGGGCGCCATCACCGCCAGCGGCTTGAGCGCACCGCTGGCCACGTGCGGCAGCACCACGTCGGTATTGACCACCAGCAGCTCGACCACGCCGCCCAGGCCGTCGGTCAGCGCCTGGCTGTTGCCGCGATAGGGCACGTGCAGCATCCTGGTGCCGGTCTGCGCGGTCAGCGCCGCCATGCCGATGTGGGCCACGGTGCCCTGGCCCGGCGTGCCGTAGCGCACGCCGTCGGGGTGCGACTTGGCGTAGTCGATCAGGGCGGCGAAATCCTTCACGGGCAAGGACTTGGTGGCAACGATGGCCACGGGCGCCACGGCCACGCTGGCCACCGGCGTCAGGTCCTTCATCGGATCGTAATTGGTCTTGGCCAGGTGCGGAAAGATGGTCAGCGGGCTGGTCGATGCCAGCAGCAGCGTGGTGCCATCAGGCTGGGCCCGCGCCACGAAATCGGTGCCCACGGACGCACCCGCGCCCGGCTTGTTTTCCACGATGACCGTGGCGTTGGTTTCCTTGCGCAGCACGTCGCCCAGGCGACGCCCGATCGCATCGGCGCTGCCGCCGGCGGTGTAGGGCACGACCAGGGTGATGGGCTTGGCCGGCCAGCTCTGGGCCATCGCCCCGCCTGCCATGATTGCCAGGGCCGCCCCCGCGGCCGTGAACAGCATCTTCTTTTTCATATTTTCCTTGTGGTGTTGCGTCGCACTGCGTCAGGTAAAGCGTGTTGCAAAAATAGCGTCGGGCCGCAAGGCGCCATGCGCGCCCATGCTGGCGTCACAGTCGGAATCAGGCCGCGAGGTAACGCTGCGTCAGGCGGATCCAGTAGGCCGCGCCGGCCGGGATCAGGGCATCGTTGAAGTCGTAGCTGGCGTTGTGCAGCATGCACGGGCCCAGGCCGTGCCCGGCCATGCGATGGTCGCCGTCTCCATTGCCCAGGAACACATAGCAGCCGGGCTTGGCTTGCAGCAGGAAGGCGAAATCCTCGGAGGCCATCACCGGCTCGATGACGCGGGCACGGTCGGCGCCCGCCACGTCACGCATGACGTCCATGCAGAAATCGGTCTCGGCCTGCGTATTGACCAGGGCCGGGTAGCGGCGCTCGAAGAACACGTCGGCCTCGCAGCCATGGGCGGCGGCAATATTGCCGGCGATCTCGTGCATGCGGCGCTCGATCAGGTCGACCACGTCGGTGCTGTAGGCGCGTACCGAGCCGCCCAGCCAGGCGCTGCCGGGAATCACGTTGATGACGCTGCCGCCGGCCTGCACCTGGGTGATGGACAGCACGGCGGCATCCAGCGGCCGCTTGCTGCGGGTCAGGATGGTCTGCAACGACTGGCCAATGGCGAACAGCGCCGGCACCGGGTCGGCACAGTCCTGGGGCGCGGCGGCGTGGCCGCCCTTGCCGCGCACGGTGATCTTGAAGCCGTTGGCCGCGGCCATCATCGGACCGGCGCAAACGCCGAACGACCCGGCTTGCAGGCCCGGCCAGTTGTGCATGCCGAATACGGCTTCGCAGGGGAAGCGGTCGAACAGGCCGTCCTGGATCATCGCGCGTCCGCCCGCGCCGCCTTCCTCGGCCGGCTGGAAGCAGAAATAGACCGTACCGTCGAAACCGCCCGACTGTTGCAGATGCCGGGCCGCGGCCAGCAGCATGGCGGTGTGGCCGTCGTGGCCACAGCCGTGCATCTTGCCGTCGTGGCGCGAACGGTGGTCGAACTGGTTCTCCTCCTGCATCGGCAGGGCGTCCATATCGGCGCGCAGCATGATGGCGCGGTCGGACGTGCCGCGCTTGATCACCCCGACCACGCCCGTCTTGGCGATGCCGGTGTGCGTCTCGATGCCCCAGCCGCGCAGGGCGTCGGCCACCACCTTGGCGGTGCGGTGCTCTTCGTAGCAAAGCTCGGGGTGGGCGTGCAGATCACGCCGCAGCGCCACAATATCGTCCAGATTGGATAGTTCGAGCACCGCCTACTCCGTCACAAAATTTCAGGTTTCAAGGATCGGGGGCAATAGTACCCAGGGCGCTTGCCCGGGGACGCAAACATTTGCCTAGGGAAAACCCGACTCAAATTTACGTTTACGTAAACGTAATATTTGCGCTGCATCATTGCGTAGCCCCAGCCGATCGGCGCATCATGAGGTCACGCGACAAGCCGTGGCGCGGTAGCTGGCGCCCATAAAAATGTAAGTACCCACTATCACGGAGACAGCGATGAACCTTCCCGGCCTGAATTTCGACCTGGGCGAAGATCTGGACATGCTGCGCGACGCGGTGCGCACCTTCGCGCAGGCCGAAATCGCGCCGCGCGCCGCCGACGTCGACCGCAACGACCAGTTCCCGATGGATCTCTGGCGCAAATTCGGCGACCTGGGCGTGCTGGGCATGACGGTCGGCGAAGAATATGGCGGCGCCAACATGGGCTATCTGGCCCACATGGTCGCGATGGAAGAGATCTCTCGCGCCAGCGCCTCGGTCGGCCTGTCCTATGGCGCGCACTCGAACCTGTGCGTGAACCAGATCAACCGCAACGGCACCGCGGCCCAGAAAGCCAAGTACCTGCCCAAGCTGATTTCCGGCGAACACGTGGGCGCCCTGGCCATGAGCGAACCCGGCGCCGGCTCGGACGTGGTCAGCATGAAGCTGCGCGCCGACAAGAAGGGCGACCGCTACGTGCTCAACGGCACCAAGATGTGGATCACAAACGGCCCCGACGCCGATACCCTGGTGGTCTACGCCAAGACCGACCCCGAGGCCCACCAGCGCGGCATCACCGCCTTCCTGGTCGAAAAGGGCTTCAAGGGCTTCTCCGTCGCGCAAAAGCTGGACAAGCTGGGCATGCGCGGCAGCCACACCGGCGAACTGGTGTTCCAGGACTGCGAAATCCCCGAAGAAAACGTGCTGGGCCAGGTCAACGGCGGCGTGAAGGTGCTGATGAGCGGCCTGGACTACGAACGCGCCGTGCTGTCCGGCGGCCCCATCGGCATCATGCAGGCCGTGATGGACGTGGTGGTGCCCTACATCCACGACCGCAAGCAGTTCGGCCAGGCTATCGGCGAATTCCAGCTGATCCAGGGTAAGGTCGCCGACCTGTACACCACCCTGCAGGCCAGCCGCGCCTTCTGCTACCAGGTGGGCAAGAACCTGGACCGCCTGGGCGCCGAACACGTGCGCCAGGTCCGCAAGGACTGCGCCGCGCTGATCCTGTACACCGCCGAAAAGGCCACCTGGATGGCGGGCGAGGGCGTGCAGATCCTGGGCGGCAACGGCTACATCAACGAGTACCCGGTGGGCCGCCTGTGGCGCGACGCCAAGCTGTACGAGATCGGCGCCGGCACCAGCGAAATCCGCCGCATGCTGATCGGCCGCGAACTGTTCAACGAAACCGCCTGAGGCCTGTTGCGCCATGATCCGCACGTCCGACGTCCAGCACATCGAGCCGGCGCCCGCCAAGGGGCCGTCGCCGCTGGACGTCGCGCGGCTGATCCTGGCCGGGTTCGATCGCCATTACGCGCTGTTCCGCTATAGCGCGCAGCGCGCCAAGGCGCTATTCGAATCGGGCGATTGGCACGGCATCCAGCAACTGTCGCGCGAGCGCATCGAGTACTACGACATGCGGGTGCGCGAATGCGCGGCCCAGCTCGAAGGCCTGCTGCGCGGCCGGCCCGAGGGCGCGGTGGGCGCCAACGGCGCGGCCAGCCCGGCCCTGACCGATGAGCAGACCGCGTACTGGCAGCAGATCAAGCAGGAATTCGTGAGCCTCTTGGCCGAGCATCGCCAGCCCGAATGCGCCGAGACGTTTTTCAATTCGGTGTCGTGCCGGCTGCTGCACCGCGACTACTTCCACAACGATTTCCTGTTCGTGCGGCCGGCGGTGGCCACCGAATACCTGGACAGCCGCATGCCGTCGTACCGGGTGTATTACCCGGCCACCGAGGGCCTGCAGAAAAGCCTGATCCGCATGGTGGCGGACTTCGGCCTGGCGCTGCCCTTCGAAGACCTGCCGCGCGATGCCCGGCTGCTGGCGCGCACGGCGATCCGGCAACTGCGCACGCTGCTGCCGCGCCACGTCGGCCGCCGCATCGCCAGCGATTGCCAGGTGCACGCGCTGGGCGCGCTGTTCTTTCGCAACAAAGGCGCCTACATCGTTGGCCGCCTGATCAACCAGACCACCGTCTACCCCTTCGCCGTGGCGCTGACGCGCAACCCGGCCGGGCAGGTCACGCTGGACGCGCTGCTGCTGGGGTCCGACGACCTGAGCACGCTGTTCAGCTTTACCCGCGCGTACTTCCTGGTCGACATGGAAACGCCCGCCGCGGTGGTCAATTTCCTGTCCAGCCTGCTGCCGCGCAAGCCCAAGGCCGAGCTCTACACCATGATCGGCCTGCAAAAGCAGGGCAAGACGCTGTTCTACCGCGACTTCCTGCATCACCTGGCCCATTCGCGCGACGCCTTCGACATCGCCCCCGGCATCAAGGGCATGGTGATGTGCGTGTTCACGCTGCCTTCGTATCCGTACGTGTTCAAGCTGATCAAGGACCGCATCGACAAGGACGGCATGGATCACGCAACCGTGCGGCGCAAGTATCAGATGGTCAAGCTGCATGACCGCGTCGGCCGCATGGCCGACACCTGGGAATACTCGCAGGTGGCGCTGCCGCGCGGCCGCTTCGCGCCCCAGTTGCTGGACGAATTGCGCCGCCTGGTGCCCAGCCTGATCGAGGAAACCGGGGACACGGTCGTCATCCGCCATGTCTACATCGAACGGCGGATGACGCCGCTGAACCTTTACCTGACGCAAGCGCCCGACGCGCTGCTGGAACCGGCCGTGCGCGAATACGGCGACGCCATCCGCCAGCTGGCCGCCGCCAATATCTTCCCCGGGGACATGCTCTACAAGAACTTCGGCGTCACGCGCCTGGGCCGGGTCGTGTTCTACGACTACGACGAAATCCAGCGCATGACCGAAATGAATTTCCGGCGGATTCCGCCCGCCCCGAACGAAGAGGCCGAAATGGCCTCCGAACCCTGGTACGCCGTCGGCCCGAACGACGTGTTTCCGGAGGAATTCGGCCGCTTCCTGCTGGGCGACGCGCGGGTGCGCGGCGCCTTCCTGCGCCACCATGCCGACCTGCTGGAACCGGATTGGTGGCAGGCCTGCCGCGCCCGCGTGGCACAGGGCCGGATTGAAGAATTTTTCCCTTACGATACGGACAGGCGCCTGCGCCCGGCACACGCCGGCGCAGCCTGAAAACATACGCTGTCCCGACCCTCACAGGAGCTAGTCATGTCAGATCCCGTTGTTATCGTTTCCATCGCCCGCACCCCCATGGGCGGCATGCTGGGCAGCCTGTCCGGCCTGGCCGCGCACGAACTGGGCGCGGTCGCCATCAAGGCCGCCGTCGAACGCGCGGGCCTCAAGCCCGAGCAGATCGAAGAAGTCATCATGGGCAACGTGCTGCAGGCCGGCCAGGGCCAGGCGCCCGCCCGCCAGGCCGCGCTGGGCGCGGGCCTGCCGCTGGGCGTGGCTTGCACCACCATCCACAAGGTGTGCGGCTCGGGCCTGAAGGCCGCCATGTTCGGCCACGACCTGCTGGCGGCCGGTTCGGCCAACGTCATCGTCGCGGGCGGCCAGGAAAGCATGAGCAATGCCCCCTACCTGCTGCTCAAGGCGCGCCAGGGCTACCGCTTCGGCCACAACACCGTGTATGACCACATGGCGCTGGATGGCCTGGAAGACGCCTACGACAAGGGCAAGGCCATGGGCGTGTTCGCCGAAGACTGCGCCGCCAAGTACTCGTTCACCCGCGAGCAACAGGACGCCTTCTCGCTGGAATCGCTGCGCCGCGCCCGCGCCGCCACCGAAGACGGCACTTTCAAGTGGGAAATCGCCCCGGTCACCGTCGCCGGCCGCAAGGGCGACACGGTGGTCGACACCGACGAGGCCCCCACCAAGGCCATGCCGGAAAAGATCCCGACCCTCAAGCCCGCCTTCAAGAAAGACGGCACCATCACCGCCGCGAACTCGTCGTCGATCTCCGACGGCGCCGCCGCCATGGTGCTGATGCGCGCGTCCACCGCCGAAAAACTCGGCGTCAAGCCGCTGGCGCGCATCGTGGCCCACAGCCAGCACTCGCAGGAGCCGGGCTGGTTCACCACCGCCCCCGTCGGCGCGCTCAAGAACCTGTTCACCAAGACCGGCTGGAAGGCCGAGGACGTGGACCTGTACGAGATCAACGAAGCCTTCGCGGTGGTCACCATGGCCGCCATGACCGACTTCAAGCTGCCGCATGAAAAGGTCAACATCCATGGCGGCGCCACCGCCCTGGGCCACCCGATCGGCGCGTCCGGCGCCCGCCTGATGGCAACCCTGGTCGGCGCGTTGCGCAAGACCGGCGGCAAGCGCGGCGTGGCCACGCTGTGCATCGGCGGCGGCGAAGCCGTGGCCATGGCCATTGAAATGATCTGAGCAAGCCCGCACGACGCTGACCTGTCCGCCTTGCCCGGTTCTTCCGGCAAGGCGGGCGCCTTCAGCGTCGTGGACCGCCCGCCTGGCGGGCATGCATTCCGCTGCGCCTTTCCGGCATGGCGCTGTCCGCGGCGGGTCGGCCGCGGGCCGTGCAGGAAGGGCGCACAGGAATGCATTCGCAGAAACGATAGAACGCTGACAAGAACGCCTGGCCCACCAGGCGGCGAGACAAACCGCTCTCATCTCGTGGAGAGCGCCTACAAATTCCAATCAAGCAGGACGGGTGGAACCCCATGCCCATCATCGAATCCCGCATCAATCCGCGGTCGCAGGACTACATCGACAACGCCCGCGCCATGCAGGCGCAGCTGGATGATCTGAACCAGCAGCTGACGCAAACCGCCCTGGGCGGCAGCGAGGCGTCCCGCGCCAAGCACGTGGCGCGCGGCAAGCTGCTGCCGCGCGACCGCGTGGAGCAGTTGATCGACCCGGGTTCGCCGTTCCTGGAACTGTCGCCCATGGCGGCCCACGGCATGTACGACGGCGAGGCCCCCGGCGCGGGCGTCATCACCGGCATCGGCCGCATCGCCGGCACCGAATGCGTCATCGTCTGCAACGACGCCACGGTCAAGGGCGGCACCTACTACCCGATGACCGTCAAGAAGCACCTGCGCGCGCAAGAGATCGCCGCGCAGAACCGCCTGCCCTGCGTCTATCTGGTCGACTCGGGCGGCGCCAACCTGCCGCAGCAGGACGAGGTCTTTCCCGACCGCGACCACTTCGGCCGCATCTTCTACAACCAGGCCCAGATGTCCGCGCAGGGCATCGCGCAGATCGCCGTGGTGATGGGCTCGTGCACGGCCGGCGGCGCCTACGTGCCCGCCATGAGCGATGAGTCCATCATCGTCAAGAACCAGGGCACCATCTTCCTGGGCGGCCCGCCCTTGGTGAAAGCCGCCACCGGCGAAGAAGTCAGCGCCGAGGACCTGGGCGGCGGCGACGTGCACACGCGCCTGTCCGGCGTGGTCGACCACCTGGCCGCCAATGACATGCATGCGCTGCAACTGGCGCGCGGCGCCGTGGCCCGCCTGAACCGCAAGAAGCCCGCGCCGCTGGCCACCGTGCCGGTGCGCGAGCCGCGCTTTGATCCGCAGGAACTGAACGGCATCATCCCCGCCGACACGCGCAAGCCCTATGACGTGCGCGAAGTCATCGCCCGCATCGTCGATGGTTCCGAATTCGACGAATTCAAGGCCCGCTTCGGCCCCACGCTGGTCACCGGTTTTGCGCACATCCACGGCATGCCTGTGGGCATCGTCGCCAACAACGGCATCCTGTTCTCGGAATCGGCGCAAAAGGGCGCGCACTTCATCGAACTGTGCGCGCAGCGCAAGATTCCGCTGGTCTTCCTGCAGAACATCACCGGCTTCATGGTCGGGCGCAAATACGAAAACGAAGGCATCGCCCGCCACGGCGCCAAGATGGTGACGGCGGTGGCCACCGCCGCCGTGCCCAAGTTCACCGTGCTCATTGGGGGCTCGTTCGGCGCCGGCAACTACGGCATGTGCGGCCGCGCCTATTCGCCGCGCATGCTGTTCATGTGGCCCAACGCCCGCATCTCGGTCATGGGCGGCGAGCAGGCCGCCAGCGTGCTGGCCACCGTCAAGCGCGACGGCATCGAAGCGCGCGGCGGCACGTGGTCGGCGGACGAAGAGGCCGCCTTCAAGGCGCCCATCCGCGAACAATACGAACACGAGGGCCACCCGTACTACGCCACCGCCCGGCTGTGGGACGACGGCATCATCGCCCCGGCCGACACGCGCCGCGTGCTGGGCCTGGCCCTGTCGGCCGCGCTGAACGCGCCCATCGAAGACACGCGCTTCGGCGTCTTCCGGATGTAAGGCGGCGCCCCCGCCCCACGACGCGTTCACGACGAATTCCAGCCAGGATCACATTCATGTTCGACACTTTGCTGATTGCCAACCGCGGTGAAATCGCCTGCCGCGTTGCCGCCACCGCCCGCCGCCTGGGCATCCGCACGGTTGCCGTGTATTCGGACGCCGACGCCAACGCGCGCCACGTGGCCGCCTGCGACGTCGCCATCCATATCGGCGGCCCGGAGCCCCGCGCCAGCTACCTGCGCGCCGACGCCATCCTGCAGGCCGCGCGCGACAGCGGCGCCGGCGCCATCCACCCCGGCTACGGCTTCCTGTCCGAGAACGAAGCCTTTGCCGAAGCCGCCGAAAAGGCCGGCATTGCCTTCGTCGGCCCGCCCGCGTCCGCCATCGCCGCGATGGGCAGCAAGTCCGCCGCCAAGACGCTGATGGACAAGGCCGGCGTGCCGCTGGTGCCCGGCTACCACGGCGACAACCAGGACCCGCAGTTCCTCAAGGAGCAGGCCGACGGCATCGGCTACCCGGTGCTGATCAAGGCCAGCGCCGGCGGCGGCGGCAAGGGCATGCGCGTGGTCGAATCGTCGGCCGCGTTCCTGGACGCGCTGGCGTCCTGCCAACGCGAGGCCGCCTCCAGCTTCGGCGACGACCGCGTGCTGATCGAGCGCTACCTGCAAAAGCCGCGCCACATCGAAATCCAGGTGTTTGCCGATACCCACGGCAACTGCGTCTACCTGTTCGAGCGCGACTGCTCGGTACAGCGCCGCCACCAGAAGGTCATCGAAGAAGCCCCCGCGCCCGGCATGACGGAAGAACGCCGCCGCGCCATGGGCGAGGCCGCCGTCGCCGCGGCCCGCGCCGTGGGCTATGTGGGCGCCGGCACCGTGGAATTCATCGCCGAACCGGACGGACGTTTCTACTTCATGGAAATGAACACCCGCCTGCAGGTCGAGCACCCCGTGACCGAGATGATCACCGGCCATGACCTGGTCGAATGGCAACTGCGCGTGGCCGCCGGCCAGCCGCTGCCCGCGCGTCAGGAAGACCTGCGCATCCAGGGCCACGCCATCGAAGCCCGCATCTACGCCGAGAATCCCGAAAAAGGCTTCCTGCCGTCGATTGGCACGCTGGCCTACCTGGGCCTGCCGGCCCACACGGCGTTCGCCAACGGCGATATCCGCGTCGATGGCGGGGTGCGCACCGGCGACACCATCACGCCGTTCTACGACCCCATGATCGCCAAGCTGATCGTGCGC
>NZ_JAELTJ010001054.1 GCF_016428805.1 Achromobacter sp. ASV32 | reverse complement strand
GCCAGCATTGGCGTGGGCTTTGCGGTGGGCGGCAGTCAGAATGGCTTTGCCATCAACGTCGGCGCTGGCGGCAGCACCAGCAAGAGCAACGGCCAGGACAGCACCTGGAACAACACCCATGTGGTGGCGGGGGACAAGCTCACCCTCAGTTCGGGTGGCGATACCGTGCTGCGCGGCGCGCAGGCCAGCGCGGCGCAAATCGTTGCCACCGTCGGCGGCAATCTCATCATCGAAAGCCTGCAAGACATCAGCAACTATGCGGCGCGCGACCGCAGCGGTGGCGTGCAGGTCAGCCTGTGCATTCCACCGCTTTGCTACGGGGCAAGCAGCGTCAGCGGAAACTATGGCCAGACCAAGATCAACAGCCAATACGCCAGCGTGAC
>NZ_JAELTJ010001053.1 GCF_016428805.1 Achromobacter sp. ASV32 | reverse complement strand
CTCGAAACCCTTCTAGAAAAGTTTATTTTGAAAGGAGCAGACATTCAGGAACCGTATATGAATGGGAAGACCATCCTCGCCAAGACAATGGAACAGGAAACGGGAGTGAAGACAGTCACCGATCTTCTTTTGAAACACGGCGCAGTGCTACGCCCTGATGACGCTGATATAGCTCTGGAGAGTTGGATCTTGCACCGCAGTGCCTGGACATCTAGCTTTGATATTGCTACTTGTCAAAGTTATGTGACTCAAGAAAAGATTAACTGGGCATTCAACCGTGTCCTCTGTGACGACATTAGAGATCAACTTACAAAATTTAACTGGATACAGGATCATTTTATCCCTACATCAGTTTCAAGTGATGCGGTCGCAAAGGCTTTTCTC
>NZ_JAELTJ010001052.1 GCF_016428805.1 Achromobacter sp. ASV32 | reverse complement strand
CCTTAGAACCCAGGTGATATGTCACTTCAGTGTCATCGTTGGCCATCTTAGGCGAGCAATGTCTGTGGCAGGCGAACTCATGGTCGTTCCGCAACGCGTAGCGAGAACGTAAGTGTTTTGTGCTATGAATAGAAAAGGTGTATCACCAGCAACCACAGACATGCAGGGCAGTAAAGTCATGTGAAGAGCTTGTGTGCGGGCGGGAGGAACCTGGCTGGTGGTGCACCGGAGAAGCTTAGAGCCTCTTTCACGCCGGCGATCGCCACAGAAGAGGTCTCAGGTTAATGCAACCAGCGCTCGTTGCATATACAAACTCGACCCCTGACATTGTTCATTGCATACCCTTTGTCTTGGGTTGCCAATTTCTTGTCATAAATCGTAGAG
>NZ_JAELTJ010001051.1 GCF_016428805.1 Achromobacter sp. ASV32 | reverse complement strand
GCCACTGGTGGTGTGTGGCGGCCGGGTAATGAACCCACGCTCGGGTCTTTTCTTTCCAATCCTTAGCTACTCGTTACCTACTCTTCAATTACAAACCGCGACTCTTTTCGTTCAGAGTTTTTAACAGAGTGGACCGGTCAACCACCTGTACTTATTCGCCGGCCACCACGCGCCACAGATACATTTGATTCTGACGGAGTTCCTTATCGGTACGAAAAACCGGGCTCCGTTTCAGGCTTTTTAAAATTTTTGAACATGGCTGATGACGATCTCGGTTATTCCTGTAACGGAGGCTACGAGTATACGAGCTGCAGTAAATACTGTACGCAAGTCTGAGACTCAGAGTCGTTCCGTTTCTACGACTACTCGTACACAGTATAATGA
>NZ_JAELTJ010001050.1 GCF_016428805.1 Achromobacter sp. ASV32 | reverse complement strand
AATGGCACTGCGTCCGAAAAGTTCCTTGCAGAGTTCCGACCTGCCGACAGCATTTCATTGCCCGCGCTACATCTCCAGAGGACTCTGGATCTATTCTATCTGAACTTGGCCGAGCATCTGCCCCTGTCACTAACGACAGATGCGTGCGACGCCCTTATTGTTAAGCCCGCAATCGCATACCTATCTCAGGAGGGCCCAATGACACCGGCGGTGGTTGAAATATTTGAGTCTGCGCACAGCGCCGTTCTCTCGGTGCTCTCCTGTCCCCAGCATAGCCGACTTACAATTGAGATGGCACCTTTCTACATTGTCAAGCTCTTTGAATCTTTCCCACACAACATTTCCCCGCGGCAATTCCGCGTCGCCTTCAAGACTGTCATACAG
>NZ_JAELTJ010001049.1 GCF_016428805.1 Achromobacter sp. ASV32 | reverse complement strand
AGGTAGACCTTTAGACGGTCAAGTGGCGCTGTGGCCGTACGTGAAACTCCCCCGGCAATGGCACCCGCTAGGAAGTAACCTGGATGAGGAGCAAATTCTGTTAGTTTATACTTTTTCTTCTTCCCTTCTGCACTGTCGGCAGAAGAGTCTTCTGTGTCTTTATATTGTGTGTTTTTTGTGCTTTTTGTGCTGGTTGTGCCTCGGGTGTCTTGGGTGCCATCGCCGGCGGGTTTGCCGCCAACACGGGCAGGAGCCTGCTTCTGCCGCGTCACTGTGGCAACATTTGTGGCCGGTTCCGCGACTGCATCACTATTCATCCCCAGACTTGCCTCTTCTTCAGGCTCTTGTATGCGATACGTATGCGGAGGCATTGGGGATGGCAAG
>NZ_JAELTJ010001048.1 GCF_016428805.1 Achromobacter sp. ASV32 | reverse complement strand
CCCCCCCCCCCCCCCCCCCCCCCCCCCCCCCCCCCCCCCCCCCCCCCCCCCCCCCCCCCATTTTTAAACCACACGACGGCATACGAGCTCGGTTATTAGGTCTCGTGGGCTCGGAGATGTGTATAAGAGACAGGGTCGGAACGATGGAATTGAATGCCTAAAGGGCTTGAAATTTGTAGCTTATGGGGGAGGTAAGTTTCTTGTGTTACAACTCGGACAGTTTTCTGTGCTGATAATGTGTGCCACTTAGGCTGTCTCTTATACACATCTAACGCTGCCGACGACGATGCGGTTGTGGAGATCGGGGGGGTGGGGGGGGGAGGATGTAAGGGGGGGGGGGGGGGGGGGGGGGGGGGGGGGGGGGGGGGGGGGGGGGGGGGGGGG
>NZ_JAELTJ010001047.1 GCF_016428805.1 Achromobacter sp. ASV32 | reverse complement strand
CCCCCCCCCCCCCCCCCCCCCCCCCCCCCCCCCCCCCCCCCCCCCCCCCCCCCCCCCCCTTTTTCACACCAGAAGACGGCATACGCGATCGGTTATTAGGTCTCGTGGGCTCGGAGATGTGTATAAGAGACAGGGAGACGGCACTCAGGAGATAATAGCGACAGGTGGCCAAGATGCCACGAATAGCTCAAATGATGACCAGGCAGAAGAAGCCGAGCTGCCACCTCATCCGCGCCCGAGCACCTTTACATCTGTCTCTTATACACATCTGACGCTGCCGACGACGATGCGGTTGTGTAGATAGGGGGGGGGGGCGGGGGAGTAGAAGAGGGGGGGGGGGGGGGGGGGGGGGGGGGGGGGGGGGGGGGGGGGGGGGGGGGGGGG
>NZ_JAELTJ010001046.1 GCF_016428805.1 Achromobacter sp. ASV32 | reverse complement strand
CCCCCCCCCCCCCCCCCCCCCCCCCCCCCCCCCCCCCCCCCCCCCCCCCCCCCCCCCCCCTTTTTCAACCCGAATACGGAATCCGAGATCGGTTATTAGGTCTCGTGGGCTCGGAGATGTGTATAAGAGACAGACCTGCGTCACAGCATAAGGCTGAGGGCGGGTCACAAGCAGTTCATCGGCACACGCGGCGGATGTGGTGACGCTTTGACTGGCAATCCCGGCCTTGGCTCTGCCCACCACCACCACCCCTGTCTCTTATACACATCTGACGCTGCCGACGACGATGCGGTTGTGTTGGTGTCGGGGGGGGGGGGGGGGGTGAAGGGGGGGGGGGGGGGGGGGGGGGGGGGGGGGGGGGGGGGGGGGGGGGGGGGGGGGGGG
>NZ_JAELTJ010001045.1 GCF_016428805.1 Achromobacter sp. ASV32 | reverse complement strand
GGCTACGTTCACCCTGGTATTGTCTGCTTGAACTTCACCTTGATATTGCTTTGCGACGCCAAATGAGTGGCAATTGATCGTTCGTTCACGCGCCCTTCACGCGCCCTTCACGCACCCTCAACAGCTGCGACGCAGCTTTTGCCTTGAACCTTTACCGCACAACCTTACGAGGAGACGATCCCGACCAAAAAAACTACACATATATCAATAATTATCTGCCATAAAATGGATGCTGGCTCGTCGTCAGACGTTGAATCCGTCATGTCGAGCGCCGCGAAAGCCGAGAGCCCTCCCAGCTCGCCGCCTTCCGAAAAGTCGCCCACGTCTGCATCTATGAATGAAGACGAGCTCGTAAAAGAGGAGGAAGATGCTCGCCTTGCAAAC
>NZ_JAELTJ010000108.1 GCF_016428805.1 Achromobacter sp. ASV32 | reverse complement strand
CCCCCCCCCCCCCCCCCCCCCCCCCCCCCCCCCCCCCCCCCCCCCCCCCCCCCCTTTTTATTAGGTCTCGTGGGCTCGGAGATGTGTATAAGAGACAGCCTTTTTGCCGCAGTTCATCCCCGCTGGCGCAGACGTGCTGCGCTTCAGCCTGCTGCTGGCCGGCATCCACGCGCTGCTGGGCGTGGCGTGGTTCGCGCTGCTGGTGGCCGCCACGCGGCCGCTGGCGCGCTGGCTGTCGCGCCCCGCCGTGATGCGCGGGCTGGACCGCATGACCGGCGCGGTGTTCATCGCCTTCGGCCTGCGGCTGGCGCTGGAAAAACGCTGAGGCCGGGCGGCGGTCCGCCGCCGCGCGGTTCTGGCCGGGCGAGGCGGCTTACTGCACCGGCAACTTGGCCGCCCGCACCACGGCGGCCCATTTGACCGTTTCCTTTTCGGCGTAATCCGCCAGCGCCTGCGGCGCGCCGCCGACGATTTCATCATTGCCCAAGGCCACCAGCCGGTCGCGCACGGCCGGATCGGCCAGCACGTCGTTGAAGCAGCGGTTCAGGCGCTCGACGATGGCGGCCGGCGTGCCCGGCGGCGCCACGATGCCGCCCCAGGCCACGCCTTCGAAGCCCGGCAGCACGCCTTCGGCCACAGTCGGCAGGTCGGGAAACTGCGGCGAACGCGCAAGACCCGTCGAGGCCAGCGCCCGCAGTTTGCCCGAACGGATGTGGGGCGTGATGCTGATGGTGTTGTCAAAGATGGCATCGACCTGCCCGCCGATCACGTCGGTCGTGGCTGCGGGGCTGCCCCGGTACGGCACGTGGATCATCCGCAGCGCTGACGCCTGCGCCAGCATTTCGCCGGTCAGGTGGCCGGAGGTGCCCTGGCCGGGCGAGGCGAAGGTGACCTTGTCGGGATGCTGGCGCACGTATTCGATGAATTCGGGCAGGGTTTGGACCGGCATGTCCGGATTCACGGCCAGCACGTTGGCGACCTTGAGCACGAAGATCACGGGGGTGAGCCTCTGCGGATCGTAGGGCAGCTGGCTGAAAGTGCTGCGGTTGATTGCCAGCGTGACGTTATTGGCATAGCCCAGGGTGTAGCCGTCGGGCGCGGCGCGGTAGACGTCCAGGATACCGGCAATGCCGGACGAGCCGGGCTTGTTCTCGACCACCAGCGTCTGGCCCAGCCGCTTGCCGGCCTCTTGCGCCAGCAGCCGCATCACGGTGTCGGGCGAACCGCCCGCGGCCGACGGCACCACCAGCCGGATCGGCCGCGACGGATAGTCCTGCGCATGACTGGCCTGCGCCAGCAAGGACGCCGCGCCAGCGCACAGCAGCGCGACGCAACACTTCAAAGTTCGGTGCAGCATGGATTCCCCCTGGATCATCCTGGGCCGGCCGGCGGCTCGACCAAGGCGTCCATGGTAGATGCCTATGAAACGTTTGATCCATTAATGATTACTCCGATATATTTGTTTCATCGCAGGGCGACGTTCGCGGCATGCCCCGTGTCGGGCCGTATCCGCAGCGTGACCTGCGCGGGCCAAAACGAAACGCGGCCGGAGGGATGTCCGGCCGCGTTGAGGGATCACCGGAAAAACCGGCGGGGGGGTCAGGCGGATGCGTAGACGCCGATGGCGTGACGGGCCACGAAATGCCCTTCGCCCACCTGCACCAGCGGCTCGACCAAGGGGTCGTCGCCCAGCTTGCGCATCGGACTGGGAATCTCGTCAACCAGCAGCGAACGTTCGCGGTGGCGCCGCTGCGGATCGGCGATGGGCACCGCCGCCATCAGCTTCCTGGTATACGGATGCTGCGGATTTTCGAAGATGGCGCGGCGCGGGCCGATTTCGACGATCTGCCCCAGGTACATCACCGCCACCCGGTGGCTGACGCGTTCGACCACCGCCATGTCGTGCGAGATGAACAGGAACGCCACGCCCAGTTCGCGTTGCAGGTCCAGCAGCAGGTTCACGATCTGCGCCTGGATCGACACGTCCAGCGCCGACACCGATTCGTCCGCGATGACGACCTTGGGGTTCAGTGCCAGTGCGCGCGCGATGCAGATGCGCTGACGCTGGCCGCCCGAGAACTCGTGGGGATAGCGGTCGATCATTTCGGGCACCAGGCCGCACTTGTCCATCAGCCAGCGCACCCGCTCCTCGGCCGCGCGGCCGCGGGCCACGCCGTGGATCAGCAGCGGCTCCATGATGGAATAGCCCACCGTCATGCGCGGATCGAGCGAGGCGAACGGATCCTGGAAGATGAACTGGATGTGCCGGCGCAATGTCTGCATGGCGCTGCCGCGCAGCGCGCCGATGTTCTGGCCGTCGAATTCAATCGAGCCGCCCTGGCTCTTGACCAGCTGCAGCAGCGACCGGCCCGTGGTGGTCTTGCCGCAGCCGGACTCGCCCACCAGCGACAGGGTTTCGCCGGGATAGAGGTCGAAGCTGACCTTTTCGACGGCGTGCACGCGCTTTTGCACCCGGCCCAGGATGCCGCCGGCAATGTCGAAACGGGTGGTCAGGTCGCGCACCTTCAGCACCGGACCGTTCTCGCGGCGCACGGTGGACGGCGCCGCCACGGGCGTGGCGTCCGGCACGGCCCGGTGCGCCGCTTCCTCGACCTTGAGCAGCGGGAACGGCGCGGGCTCGTCGGTGCCGTGCATGGCGCCCAGGCGCGGCACGGCCGACAGCAAGGCGCGGGTATAGGCGTGCTGCGGCCGCGCGAAGACCTCGTCCGAGCCGCCCTCTTCGACCTTGTCGCCGCGGTACATGACCAGCACCCGGTCGGCCACTTCCGCCACCACGCCCATGTCGTGGGTGATGAAGATGACGCCCATGTCCATTTCTTCCTGGAGCTGACGGATCAGCTGCAGGATCTGTGCCTGGATGGTGACGTCCAGCGCCGTGGTGGGTTCGTCGGCGATCAGCAGCTGCGGCTTGCAGGACAGCGCCATCGCGATCATGACGCGCTGGCGCATGCCGCCGGACAACTGGTGCGGATAGCGGTCCAGGATGGCGCGGGCCTCGGGGATGCGCACGCGTTCGAGCATGCGCAGCGTTTCGGCGCGCGCGGCCGCGGCGTCCAGCCCCTGGTGCAGCTGCAAGGCTTCGGCGATCTGGTTGCCGGCCGTGAAGCTGGGGTTCAGCGAGGTCATGGGCTCCTGGAAGATCATGGCCACGTCGGCGCCGCGCACGCGTTGCAGCGTGCTGTCCGGGGCATTGACCAGATCGAGCACGTCGCCATTGCGACGGCGCAGCAGCATGCCGCCATTGACGATCTTGCCGCCGCCGTATTCCACCAGGCGCATCAGTGCCAGCGAGGTCACGGACTTGCCCGAGCCGGACTCGCCCACGATCGCCAGCGTTTCTCCGCGGTCGACGTGAAACGACACGTTGCGCACCGCTTCCACGGTGCGTTCGGGGGTCGTAAAGCGCACGGTCAGGTCATTGACCTGGACGACGCGTTTGGAATCCATTGTTGCCATGGTGATCATTTTTCCTGACGGGGATCCAGCGCATCGCGCAGCCCGTCGCCCAGCAGATTGAAGCCCAGCACCACCAGGAAAATGGCCGACCCGGGGAAGATCGACATCCAGGGCGCCTGGGTCATGAAGTTCTTGGCCGTGTTCAGCATCGAGCCCCACGACGGGTTGGGCGGTTGCAGGCCCAGGCCCAGGAACGACAGGCTGGCCTCGGCGATGATGGCCGTGGCGATGGTGATGGTGGCCTGCACGATCAACGGCGGCATGACGTTGGGGAACACGTGCCGGGCGATGATGCGCAAGTCGGAGGCGCCCAGCGCGCGGGCGCTCTGGACGTAGTCTTCGTTTTTCACGGCCAGCACCTGGCCGCGCGTCAGCCGCACGAACTTGGGCGCCGCGGACACGCCGATGGCAATCATGGCGTTGATCAGGCTGGGCCCCAGGAAGGCCGCCAGCGCAATGGCCAGGATCAGGAAGGGAATCGCCAGCAACGCTTCGGTGGCGCGCGAGATGCAGCTGTCGGTCCAGCCGCCAAAATAGCCGGCAGCCAGGCCGAACGGCACGCCCACGGCCAGCGCGATCAGCACCGACACCAGGCCGGCCATCAGCGAGGCGCGCGCGCCATAGACCATGCGGCTGAAGATGTCGCGGCCCAGTTCATCGGTGCCCAGCCAGTACGACGCCGACGGCGCCTTGCGGATGGTGGTGAAGCTGGTCTGGAACGGATCGTGGTTGGCGATCAGCGGCGCCAGCAGGGCCAGCAGTACGAAGAACGCGACGATGCCCAGGCCCAGCATGGCCACGTGGTTGCGTTTGAATTTGCCCCAGGCGCGATTGCGGCTGCGGGGCGGCGTGACGGCAGCGGCCGTTGCAGGAAGTGCGCTCATGAGTGCCTCAGGCGGGGATTGACCAGGATGTACAGGATGTCGGCCAGCAGGTTCATCAGGATGAACCCGACCGCGACGCAGAGCACCACGCCCTGCACCACCGCGTAGTCGCGCGTGAACACCGCGTCGACCACCAGCTTGCCGAACCCCGGGATCGTGAAGACCTGTTCGGTCAGCACGGCGCCCGCCAACAACTCGCCGAACAGCAGCGTCACCAGGGTGACGATGGGCATCAGGGCATTGCGCAGCGCGTGCCGCAGCACCACCCGGCGCGGCGACACGCCCTTGGCGCGCGCGGTGCGCACATAATCGGCCGACAGCGCTTCGAGCATGGCCGAACGGGTATGGCGCATCAGGTAGGCAGCGATGGCGGTGGACAGCACCAGCGCCGGCATCAGCATGGTCTTGATGGACAGCCAGAAGTCCTCGAATGGCGAGACGTAGCCGGACGCCGGCAACAGCTTCCATTGCACCGACACCACCATGATCAGGATGATGCCGAGCCAGAAATTGGGGATGGACATGCCGGACAGCGCGGCGATATTGGCGCCCATCTCGATCGGCTTGCCCTTGCGCACGGCCGCCACGATGCCCATGGGAATGCCCACCAGCAAGGCGAAGAACATGGCCATCGCCGCCAGTTGCAGGGTCACCGGCAGCTTCTGGGCGATGAGCGTGGTCACCGGCACGTCGGTGCGCAGCGATTTGCCCAGGTCGCCCTGCACCACCTGGGTCGCCCATGCCACGTACTGCACCGGCAGCGGGTCGTTCAGGCGGTATTTTTCGCGCAGGTAGTCCAGCACGGCGGGATCGCGCTCTTCGCCGGCCATGGTCAGCACCGCGTCGCCGGGCAGGATTTTCTGCAGCATGAAGACGATCATCGACACCAGTATCAGTGTCGGTATCGCGACGATCACGCGGCGCAAGATAAGTTTAAGCATGTGGGAAAACCGTAGAACAAAAGCGGCGGACGGTGCCGGGCCCATCGGGCGCGGCGCGCGGCCACCGCGGGGAACAACCGGCCGCGCGGGCGCGGCCGGCAGGCGCGGCGGCGAACCGCCGCGCCCCGATTACTTCTGCGCGAACGTCACGCCCTTCAGGCGGATCATGCCATCCGGGTACGGCACGAAGCCCTTGACCTTCCTGGCCAGCGCGAACGGCCATGGCTGGTAGTAGTTGTACACGCCGGGCAGCTCGTCCTGGATGATGGCCTGCGCCTGGTCGTAGATGGCGCGGCGTTTGGTTTCATCCGGCACGGTGCGCGCCTCGTTCAGCAGCTTGTCCACTTCCGGGTTGCAATAGTGGCCGTCGTTCAGGGCGCCCTTGCAGGTGACGAACGTGTGGATGTTGCCGTCCGGGTCGACCCGGCCCGACCAGCCCAGCATCACGACCTGGAAGTTGCCGCCGGCCGATTCCTTCTGCAGGGCCGCGTATTCCGTGGGACGCAGCGACAGGTCGAAGCCCGCCTCGGACGCCATGGCCTGCACCATTTCGGCCACCGAGGAGGTCGTGGTGTTGTTGCCGAACATGACCTCGGCCTTGACGCGGTCAAAGCCGGCCTGTTTGAGCAGCGCGCGGGCCTTGGCAACGTCGCGCTTGGTCACGGGGAATTTGTCGCTGTGATACGGGCTGGCGGGCGGGAACGGCTGCTGCGCCGGCTCGAAGATGCCGCCGCCGGCCACGTCGTTGATGGCGTTACGGTCGATGGACAGCTGGAACGCCTGGCGCACCAGCTTGTTCTTGAACGGGTTGTCTTCGGCGCGCTTGCCGTTGCCCACGTTGAACATGAATTGCTGAAAACCCAGGCCGGCCACCGGCGCGAAGGTCAGGCTGGAATCGGTCTTGACCTGCGGCGCGTCGGACGGGTTCAGGCGTTCGAGCATGTCCAGGTCGCCGGCGCGCAGGTTCGACAGGCGCACGGTGGTGTCCGGGATGGGCAGGAACGTAATGCGTTTGAAAGCGTAGTCCTTGGCGTCGTAGTACTGGTCGAATTTCTCGAGCACGACGCGGTCGTTCTGGATGCGCTCGACGAACTTGTACGGGCCCGAGCAGATCGGCTTGCGGCCCACCGAGGCCACGTCCGGGTCGGCGAAGGTCTTGGGCGACAGCATCATGCCGGCGCGATCGGACAACTGCGCCAGCAGCGTGGCGTCAGGCTGCTTGAGCGTGAGCACCAGCGTGGTGGCATCGGGCGCATCGACTTTCTCGACCGAGGCCAGCTCGCCCTTGCGCAGACTGTCGGGCAGCGTCATGGCGCGTTCCAGGTTGGCCTTGGCCGCCGCGGCATCGAACTTGCTGCCGTCGTGGAACAGCGCGTCTTCGCGCAGCTTGAAGGTCAGCACCTTGTTGTCGGGGCTGAACGACCACGAGGTGGCCAGTTGCGGCACGAAATGCAGCTTCGGATCGATGTCCACCAGCTTGTCGCACAGCGACGTGAAGACGATGCGGCCGACATAGGTGCGGGCGCGGTGCGGGTCCAGGACGTCGGGATCTTCCTGCAGGCCGATGCGGATGTTCTGGGCGCACGCGGCGCCGGCGGCCAGCGCCAGGAGGCTGGCGCCGAAGGTCATGGTCAAGCGTTTCATTGTGTTTTTTCCCCTTGTGGCTGCACTGCCGTGTATTAAAAGCCCACCGCCTGGCCGTCGCGCCGGCTGTCGCTGGCCGCGACGTAACCGAGCTCGTTGTCGCTTTCGGACATGCGCCAGATGAATTGGCCGGCGCCGAAATCCATGTACGGATCGTCGACGGACTTCAAAGCATGCCCCAGGTCTTTCAGGCCCGCAATAGTGGAAGCCTTCATATTGGTCTCGATGTCGAGCGTGAAATCGCGGTTGACCTTCCAGCGCGGCGCGCAGCAGGCGGCCTGCGGATTCTGGTGGTAGTCGATCATGCGCACGACCGTCTGCAAATGGCCCTGGGGCTGCATGTCGCCGCCCATCACGCCAAAGCTCATCACCGGCTTGCCGCCACGGGTCAGGAAACCCGGGATGATGGTGTGGAACGGGCGCTTGCCGCCTTCGACCACGTTGGCCGACTTGGGATCCATCGAGAAACCCACGCCGCGGTTCTGCATGCTGATGCCGGTGCCCGGCACGACCACGCCCGAACCGAAGCCCATGTAGTTGGACTGGATGAACGAGATCATCATGCCGCTTTCATCGGCGGCGGTCAGGTAGACCGTGCCGCCGGCGTGCGGACGGCCGGCTTCGAAATGGGTCGCGCCGTCCAGGCGGATCAGCTTGGCGCGGCTATCCAGGTAATCGTCGGACAGCATCTGCTCGGGGGTGACGTCCATCGAGCGCGGGTCGGCCACGTACTTGTACAGGTCGGCGAACGCCAGCTTCATGGCTTCGATCTGCACGTGCTGCGACTGCACCGAATCGACCGGCAGGCTGGCCATGTCGAAACGCTCGACGATGCCCAGCGCGATCAGCGCGGCGATGCCCTGCCCGTTCGGCGGGATTTCGTGCAGCTCGTAGCCGCGGTAGGACTTGGAAATCGGCTTGACCCATTGCGGGCGGTAGGCGCGCAGGTCTTCCAGGGTCATGGCGCCGCCGCATTCCTTGCTGAAGGCGGCGATGCGCTCGGCCAGTTCGCCTTCGTAGAAATCACGGCCGTGCGAGGCGGCGATGCGGCGCAGCGTGTTGGCGGCGTCCGGGAAGCGGAAGTGCTCGCCGACCTTGGGCGCACGGCCCTCGGGCATGAAGGCCTGGGCGTACCCCGGTTGGCTGCTCAGTTCGCTGGCGGCGGCGGCCCACTTGTGCGCCACCACCGGCGGCACGGCGTAGCCGCGCTCGGCGATCTCGATGGCGGGCTCGAACAGTTGCTCGAACGGCAGCTTGCCCAGCTTTTCGTGCAGCGCCGACCAGCCGGCGACCACGCCCGGCACCGTCACCGAGTCCCAGCCGCGCTTGGGCTGGATCGCCAGGCCGTTGGCGCCCACGCCGTGCTTGCGCTTGAAGTATTCGACATTCCAGGCGGCCGGGGCCACGCCCGAGGAATTCAGGCCATGCAGTTCCTTGCCATCCCAGACGATGGCGAAGCAGTCGCCGCCCAGGCCGCACGACACCGGTTCGGTCAGGACGATCGTGGCGGCCGCGGCGATGGCGGCATCCACGGCGTTGCCGCCCTTGAGCAGCATGCGCAGGCCGGCCTGCGCCGCCAGGGGGTGCGACGTGGAGACCACGTTGCGGGCGAACAGCGGAAGGCGGACGGAGGGGTAAGGGTTGACCCAGTCGAAGGATTTCATGGCGCGTGTCTCAGATAGGTAAGCTCGCGAAGGTACTCTCGTGATCTAATTAAATCAATTTGATTTTTTGTTCACTCATAAAAGAAATTTTTGTGAATCGACGGAGGCTTTTCCTGCACGGATCGCCCCCGCCTTCAACCCCGGATTCACCCTGATGAGCACCATCCGATTCCTGCGCACGTTCCTGGCCGTGGCCCACCACGGTTCGTTTTCCGAAGCGGCCGAGCAGGTGGCCCTGACCCAGGCGGCCGTCAGCTTCCAGATGCGTTCGCTGGAGGCCGAGCTGGGCCGCGAGCTGTTCGACCGCAGCGGGCGTCTTGCTATTCTTAACGCAGCCGGCCGGGAATTGCTACCGGAAATCAAGCACTTGCTGGATTTATACGACCGCATGAGGTTGCCGCGCACCGCGCCGGGCGAGCTGGCCGGGTCGGTTTCGGTGGGCAGCATCGTGTCCTGCATGGGCACGCTGTCCAAGGTGGTGTCGGGCATGAAAAAGACCCATCCCAAGCTGGACGTGCGGATCCTGTCGGGCAAGGCCAGCGAACTGGCCGGCAAAGTCGAAGAAGGCGAGCTGGACGCGGCGTTCCTGGTGGAAGCCGGCCGCAAGATGGCCAGCACCCGCTGGGTGCCGCTATACGAAGAGCCGCTGGTGGTGATCGCGCCGCCGTCGGCCGCCGGGCGTGATGCCCGCCAGGTGCTGGCCGGCAACCCGTTCCTGCGGTTCGACCGCACCCAGCGCACCGGGCTGCAGATCGACCGGCTGCTGCGGCGCCTGGCGGTGCCGCTGAATGAATACCTGGAACTGAACGCAATCGAAACCCTGGTCGAACTGGTGCGCCAGGAAGTCGGAGTAACGCTCTTGCCGCTGATCAACGGTTCGAACTGGCATGCCAGCCCCGAGCTGCGGATCCTGCCGCTGCCCGGCGACCTGGGCCCGGTGGCACGGGCCATCGGCATGCTGGAGCGGCGTGAACATGCCCGCCAGGGCATCACGGCGGCCATCTGCGAGGCCTGCGCCGCCGCCTTCAAGGCACGCGGGTCGCCCAGCGCCTCCTAGGGCCTGTCAACCCTGACAGGCCCCAGGCCTGCCGGCCACGCCCGCGCCGCGGACACGGCCCTGGCACCGGGGCCTGTCGAGAACGACAGGCCCCGGGCTTGACCGGCCCCCAGGCCATCGGCCCGGAGCAGATCCCTACAGGCCCATCGCCGGGTCGGTGACCGACGGCTTGCCCGTTTCCACCCGGCCGGCGAAACGGCGCAGGTAGGCGGGATCTTCGTTCAGGCGCACCGAGAAGTCGTACCAGGCGCCGCTGGACTTCAGCGCCCATGACTGCTCGACCTGACCGCCCGCCGGCACCGTGAACGACCACTTCTCATTGTTGGTGTAGTAAGCGTTCGGGGTGACGACGAAGGTGACGGCCTTCTTGCCGCTGTTGATGAAGCTGGCGTAGACGTCGCCGTTGGCGATGTCGTAGCAGACGCGGATCTCGGCACCGAGCTGCTCGCTGCGGGCCAGCGCCAGATCGCCGGCGAAATGGCGCAGATAGCCGTTCGGACCCATCACCCACAGGTCGTACTTGCCGCCGTCGGCGGCCGTGTCCCAGCTGCCTTCCAGCTGCTTGTTGGGCTCGACCGTATAGCGGCGCGGCAGGCGGTCCAGGTGCAGGCGATCGTAGACGTGGAATACGCCCGCAGCCGTGCCGGTGTTGGCGAACACGAGCCACATGGCGCTGGTATCCGGCTGCGCCCGGCCGCTGGTGTGCATTTCATAGGGCAATGCACGCGAAAAGCGCACGCCCGTTTCCTGCTTCGGCTTGACCTGGGTGGCCGTGTCGGGCAGCGGCACGGCGGCCAGGGCCTGCTGGTCGGCACGCGTCTGGTCGGCGCCGGCCCGCGTCAGCAGGTTCAGGTTGGGCAACTGTTCGTTGTTGGGCGTGGCGAAGTTGAAGGCTGATGTCAGGTCGCCCAGCACCGCGCGGCGCCACGGGCTGATGTTCTTTTCCGCCACGCCGAAGCGCGCCTCCAGAAAGCGCAGCACCGAGGTGTGGTCGAACGCCTGCGAGTTGACCCAGCCGCCGCGGCTCCAGGGCGACACAATGTACATGGGCACGCGCGGGCCGGGGCCATAAACGCGGTTGTCGGCGGCGTCCTGGGCGGAAGGCCGGGTGTGGCGTTCCAGGTCGGTGTTGACCGTGGAACCGCCGGCCATCGAGCCGTCCGGGTTGAGCGACGGCGCGGCGGGCGACGGCACGTGATCGAAGTAGCCGTCGTTCTCGTCGAAATTGACCAGCAACACCGTCTTGCTCCAGACGTCCGGATTGGACGTCAGCGCATCCAGCGTTTCCTGGATGTACCAGGCGCCCTGCACCGGGCTCGACGGGCCGGGGTGTTCGGAATAGTCCGCGGGCGCCACGATCCACGACACCTGCGGCAAGGTGCCGTTGTTCACGTCGTCGCGCAACGACTGCAGAAACCCCCCATCCGGCATGGTGTTGCCGGTGCCCTTGTAGAGCGGATTGGCCGCATCCATGGCCGGTGTCCAGGCCGGGTAAGGCGAGCCGTCGGCGGCGTTGCCGGCCAGTTCGTTCGCCTTGCGGTACTGGCGAAAGCCAGCCAACGGGTTGTCGCCGAAGTTCTCGGGCAGGTTCTGGTAGACCTTCCAGGTCACGCCGGCTTCCTGCAGACGTTCGGGATACGTCTTCCAGGTCCAGCCGATCGTCGAGGCGCCCAGGCTGTCCCATTGGTTGCGCGTGGACGGGCCGTTGCCCTGCGCCAGCGGGTCGTTGGTTCCCGTCCAATGGAACAGGCGGTTGGTGTTGGTGCCGCCGTGCGACGAGCAATGATAGGCATCGCACAAGGTAAAGGCTTCGGCCAGCGCGAACTGGAACGGCACCTCTTGTCTGGTGTAGTAGCCCATCGACTGGTTCTGCTTGTAGCGCGGCCATTGGTACAGGCGGCCGCCGTCCCAGGCATTCTGCGCGTCCAGGTAGTCGTGCGGCGTGCCGGATACGCGCTGGGCGTTGCCGACGGTGCTGTCCAGGTGATACGGCAACACCACGCGGGTGCCGTTGGTCTGCTCCCAGACCGAGCGGTTCTGCGGCAGCGGCACGGTGATGCGGTCGCCGAAGCCGCGCACGCCCTTGAACGTGCCGAAGTACATGTCGAACGAGCGGTTCTCCTGCATCAGGATGACCACGTGCTCGACGTCGTTGATGGTGCCGGTGCGGTTGTTGGCGGGAATCGCCAGCGCGCGGCGGATGGCCGGCGGAAACATCGACAAGGCGGTCAGGCCGGCGGTCGAGGCGGCGGCGTTGCGCAGGAAGCGGCGCTTGCCGGCGTGGATCGGGTCTTTATCGGACGTCACGGATGCTATTCCTTGGATTCTGAAATGGGGCGCCGCTATCAGGGCGCGCAACGCAATTGGGGCTTGACGGGCTGGGTCGGATTGCCCGGATTGCCGGGGTTGCCGCTGTCGCTGTCGTCGTCCTTGTCGCCGCCGCAGGCGGTCAGGGTGGCGGCGATCATCAGCACCGCGCCCAGGCGCAGGAAGGCGCGCAAGATCGGGGAAGTATTCATGTTGTGTCTATCCTTGGGACATCAGGGGAACAGTTCGGAAACGGACTTGCCGGACAGGGCCAGCGAGCGGACCTCGGCCTCGGTCAGGGCGCGCGACCAGAAAGCCAGGTCGTCGAAATACATGGTGTAGGGGCCCTTGGTGCCGGCGCAGCACACGCCATAGGTGCCCTTGCCGTCTTCGTTCAGGCCGAGGTGCGGGCCGAACACGCCAGCGATCTTGGTCAGGTCGACCGCGGCGGTGGGGGTTGAGCGGCTGATGAAGCCCAGCTCCGGGTCGTACACATAGGCCGACAGGGTCTTGGTGGTCTTGTTGACCGACATCGCCACGTAGACCGGCTTGTTGGGCGTGAACTTCACGCCGTTGATGTCGACCCGGGTGCCCCCGGCCAGGTTGAAGCGCAGCTCGGGGCCGGCCCACTGGGCGATGGTGATGCCGGGGTTGCCGCCGGAGTTGTAGTCCTTGTTGCCCAGGATCGAACGGTCATTGGCGGTGCCGTCGGACTGGTACCAGAAGCCGATGGTGAAGGCCGTGACGGTGTCCAGCAGGCCTGCCGGGTAGTCCAGCTTGAAGGCGCCGATGGGGTCGGCCGTGCGTTGGTTCTGGAACATCTTGCCGAACACGCCCTTGTCGGCGAATGCCGGCGCCTGCGTGCCGTCGTAGGGAGTGATCGCGCCGCCGCCGGCGGCGATGTCCGTCAGGTTGCCCTCGAACGGGAACAGCATCGTCAGGCCGGTGCGCAGCGACGGCAGCAGCGGCACCGGCGCCGTGTAGACCACCGTGGCACGCACCGCGGTCAGCGCATTGCCCACCGCAATGGTGTAGTTCAGCTCGTGCACGCCTTCCGTGGTGAACGAGAAGCTGGTGTCGACGTAATCGGTGGCGGTGCCCGGCAGGCGCGTGATCTCGTTGCCATCCCGCGCGATCACGATCTCGCCGGTGGGGATGCCGACGCGGGTCCAGTTCAGCGAGACGCTCTTGTTGTCCATCGACGTGCGGCTGGCGGCGCGGCGCAGCGCCACCGACTCGGTCAGGGCGGCGCCCGCCATGTCGTACTGGCCCGCGGCCGGCAACGCGCCCAGGTGCGCCAGCACGGTCGGCGTGGCGTCGGCCGCGCTGGGCAAGCCATACCAGGCGCTGTTCCAGATGCCGTCGACCGCGGCATCGTCGGCGCTGCCGCCCAGCAGCTGCGGCCGGTTCAGCGCCAGCAGCGTGGTCTTGTTCAGCGACTGCTGCAGGCCATCGCTGCCGCCCGTGCGGTCCAGGCCATGACTGGATGCCACCACCACCAGCCAGTTCTCGTCGGGGTTGCTGGCGCGGCGGCTGGCCACCTGCGCCAGCAGCGCGCCGATGGCAGCGTCGGTCTGGCGGATGGTGGCCTGGTAGCCCGCGCCAAAGCCGGCGGCCAGCGCCGCGTTTTCCGATGCGCCGAACTGCGCCACCACCACGTCATAGCCTTCGGTGATGCGATCGCGCGCCTGGCTGGCGACGCAATCGTCCACGCCGGCACAGTCGGTCAGGCTTTGCAGATAGCCGGCAGCGCGGTCGTTGCCCGCCAGGCTGGCCAGCAACGGCGAGTTGAAGGCCGCCGCCGTGCGCGCGGCGGGCTTGGCCGCCTTGACGCGCTGGAACAGCGTGGGGGTCTTGGGCGCCTGGCTGGCTGCGTTGCTGCGCACGCCGTGCTGGTCGGCCCATTGGCCGGTCAAGAGCGTAGCCCAGCCGGGCACCAGCAAGGTGGGCTGCTGCGTGACGCCACCGGTCACGCCGCCGGTCCAGGCACGCGTGGTGGTCAGTTGCGCCAGGTTGGGCAGGGACTTGTCGGCCACGCTCTGGCGATAGGCATCATAGGTCAGGCCGTCCACGCCGATGAACAGCACCTTGGCGGCCGAAGCGCTGCCGGGTTGCACGGCCGGCGGGGCCGCGTCGTCATCGTTCTTGTCATCGCCGCCGCAACCGGCCAGCGCGCCCAGGGCCGCCAGCGCCGCGCACCAGCGTTTCCACTTCATTACCTGCATGTTCTTTCCCTTTCGAAACCCGCTTTGTGGTGGCCCACATAGTGGCTTCGCAAGGTGAACGACCGATGAAGCAAAGAAAGAAATCGCTGATCGACGGATCAGGATTTTTTCTGTTGCGACACAGACGGCAACAAAGCAAAGGGACCGGCATGCCGGTCCCTTTGTCAAAAACCGGCGGCTGGCGCCGCGCGCCAACCGCCCGCAGCGCGCCGATCAGGCGCCGATCTTCACGCCGGTCAGGTAGCCCACCGACGCGCCGAAGCCGTCCTTGTAGTTGGCCTTGACCAGCGGCTCCAGCGTGGGCCGCACCACCGCATGCACGCCACCCCAATCGGCCGCGTGCTGGAAGTTGCTGGTGATGTAGGTCCAGCCGTTGATCTCGTCCACCGCCTGCAGGCCGGTGGACTCGGCCGCCACCGGGCACGACAGCAGGCGCGACAGCACCTTGGTGTCGACGTTGTACGCCCACAGGAAGTTGTTGACGTGACCGCCGCTGTCCTCGCCCACGAACAGCGTGCGCAGCTTTTCCGAGAACTTGAGGTTGTCGGGGTTGGAGATCTTGTCGGCGTTGTGGGTGTTGCCCAGCGCATCGGCCGGCGTGATCGGCGCGCCGACCAGCTCGGGCACGGCGGCCATGTCCACCGGCACCCATTCGCTGTCGATCGCCTGGCCGTTGGTGTCGACCTGGCCGGCCTTCATGTGCAGCTGGTAGACCGCGCCGGCCGAATTGGCCTGCACCTTCATGCCAGGCACGGTGCCGTCGATCATCGAGCTTTCGATGCGCGACATGGCGCTGTAGGCAATCTTGTCCTTGGCGTTGACGGTGGTGCCTTCCATCTTGGTAAAGCCCAGCGTGCCGCCGACCAGCGCGGCATAGCGGTGGGTTTCCAGGAACGCGGCGGCCTGGCGGCGGCCGGGCATCAGCTTGACCCAGTTGTCGCGGCCGCTGAAGCGGATCTTGGTGAACGTGTTGTCGGCCGGATCGGCCGTGCGCACGTCCATGATGTCGGGCGCGGTCAGCTGGTCGGCCAGCTCCTTGATTTCGGCGCTGGTGGCATGGCCCAGGTTGATCCAGGTCAGCGTGCCGGCGCCCGGGCCGGTGCCCGAGGTCTGGGCCCACTTGGCCACGTACAGCGTGCCGGACGACAGGTCGGCCTTGCGGTCGGCCACGAACATGAACAGGCCGCCGTTGGTGGCGTCATCGCCCATCAGGGCGGTGCGCTGGTCGGGCATGATCTGGACCAGCTCGTGCGAGATGCGGCCCATGCAATAGTGCTTCTTGATGCTGCCCGTGCCATCCGGGTTCACCGTCACTTCGGGCATGTGGCCGTAGTGGTACGGGTTGGCCTTGTTCGGGTCGTTGAACAGGTTCTGGCTATAGGCCTGGAACTGCGCCTGCGTCCTGGCGACGGTGGCGTCGGGTTCGTACTCTTCGCTGGACAGGTGGGTGTTCCAGGGCGACAGGCTGGCGCCGCAGGTGATCCACAGGCCATTCACCGGCGAGGTATCGACGTTGCTGTACTTGACCAGGCTGAGCTTGCCAGTGGCCGGGTCCTGCGCCAGGGTCAGCACGGCGATGGGCGACGGCAGGCGGCCATACATGTCGGCGCCGGCCTGGTCCATCGACTGGTATTCGAACTGCACGACCGCGAACACGGTGTTGCCGTTCACACCAGGCACCTTGGGCGCGGCCAGCTTCAGAAGCGACATGCCGTCCGGGCAGTTCGAGAAGAACGCGCGGGCCTTGGCGGGCACCGAGTTGTCCATGATGGGCGCGCCGGTGTTGTCGAAATACCCGCCGGCGATGATGGTGCCGCCCTTGCCGTCCGGCACCGCATCACCCGTCATGAAGAACGGCTCGTAGCCCAGGTCGATCTTGCGGGTGGAACCATCGCTGAACGTCAGCACCATGGACGAACCCACCGTCGTGCGCGCCATCAGTTCCGGATTGGCCAGCGAGGGCGCGGCCATCGACGTGAACGCGGCGGACTTGAAGGTGACGGTCGGATTGTTGGGGTTGCCCGGCGTGTCATCGTCATCGTCGCTCGAATTACAGCCCGCCAGCAGCGCGGCCATGCTGACGCCGCCCAGCGGCAGCATCGGCGCGCCTCCAAGCATCTTGAGAAGGCGACGGCGGTTGGCGTGTGTCGTGTCTTGCATCGTTGTTTCCTGTGGGAGGGGTCAATGCCGCGGTGCTTCGCCGCAGCGTGCACGCATGCTAGACAGGCGCCATGTAAGGTTGATGACAGCACGGTGTTTGTAATTTGAAAGTATTTACCGGCCACCGTCGCCGACCTGTCATGAACGGCCGCTATAGTCGGGCGCAGTCCTGTTTGCGTGTCCAGGCCGGTTATCGGCCGCACGCGCCTTTCGTCTTGCCCGCCATGCCCCTGTCTCTACACTTGTCCCCGCCCGCGGCGCCCGCCGTGCTTCGCCTTCTGGCCGTGCTGGCGCTGGCCGCCGGCGTGGGCGTGTGGGGCGCCGTGCTGCTCGCCCCGGGCCCGGGCCCCCTGCCCGCCGCCCTGTCCGCGCCCGCGCCGCGCGCCGCCGACAACACGCCGGTCGCCTTATGGTTCGGACGCGATGAAGTGCTGCGCACCCAGATCAGCGTGCTGGGCGTGATCGCGGCCGGCGCGGATGGCGCGGCCGTGTTCAGCGTGGACGGCGGTCCGCCCATCGCCTGGCGCGTCGGTGACGAAGTGGCGCCCGGCATCCTGCTCAAGGACATCGGCGTGGACGCCATCACGGTCGAGCAAGGCGGGCGCGCCAGCCGCCTGGCCGCGCCCGCATTCCCGGCCCCCGCGGGCGGCATCGCCAGCGCGGCGCCGTGATGCGGCGCGCCTCACATTGCTGTCATATTTCATGTCCACAATTCTGCGCTTCTACTGAAAGAGCGGAGTTGTAAAGTGCGTCAGTCATTGCGTGGGCCCGCCCGCCAGCAGGGTTTCACCCTGATCGAGATCATGGTGGTCATCGTGATCATGGGGATCCTGGCGGCCCTGATCGTTCCACGCGTGCTCGACCGCCCCGATCAGGCCCGCCAGGTGGCGGCGCGGCAGGACATCGGCGGCATCATGCAGGCGCTCAAGCTGTACCGGCTGGACAACGGCCGCTACCCCACTACCGCGCAAGGCTTGCGGGCGCTGGTGGAAAAGCCCGAAGGCGCCGCCAACTGGCGCGGCTACCTGGACAAGCTGCCCAACGATCCCTGGGGCCACCCCTATCAATACCTGAGCCCGGGCGTCAAAGGCGATATCGATGTGTTCTCGTTCGGCGCCGACAACAAGCCCGGGGGAGAAGGCGGCGATGCCGACATCGGTTCGTGGGAACTCTGAACGCGGCTTCACGCTAGTCGAAGTCCTGGTAGTGCTGGTGATCGTCGCCATCGCCGCCAGCATGGTCAGCCTGTCCATCGGCAAGGGCCCGGACCCGCTGCGCGAAGACGCGCGGCGTCTGGCCGATGCCTTTACCGTGGCGCAAAGCGAAGCCCGCAGCGACGGCCGGCCGATACGCTGGCTGCCGGCTGGCGGCGGCTGGTCGTTCGAGCGCCAGGGCCGCTCGCCGTCGCCCACCGCGCAGGACGACGCGTCCTTGCCCGTAGACAGGCTGGAACGCGACGACGCCTTGCGCCCGCAGTCCTGGCTGGCCGGTCCGGTGCAACTGCGGCTGGACCCCAACCGCCCGCTGGTCTTTACCACCGAATGGGTGGCCGATCCATTCAGCGTGCAATTGCGCGCGGGCGAATCGTTCGTGACGCTGTCGCGCGACGCCGCCGGACACTATGACATCCACTGAATTTCCGCTACGTCAGCGCCAACGTGGCTTCACCCTGATCGAAGTGCTGGTGGCCCTGGCCATCATCGCCGTGGCGATGGGTGCGGCCCTGCGCGCCACCGGCGTCATGGCTGCCAACAACCGCGCACTGCAGGACAAGACCCTGGCGCTGCTGGCCGCCCAGAACACGCTGACCCAGCTGCGCCTGGAACAGACGCTGCCGCGCGCCGGCACGCAGACCGTGCCCTGCCCGCAGGGCGGCCTGGCACTGCGCTGCGACCTGGAGTTCACCAATTCGCTAAACCGCAGCTTCCGCCAGGTGTCGGTCAAGGTCCGCGACAACGCCGACGGATCGACCCTGCTGCAGCTGGACGGCCTGCTGTCGAGCCTGCGATGAGTCCGCGCCGCACTTCCGCTCGCGCCCAGGCGGGCTTCACCCTGATCGAAGTGCTGGTGGCCCTGGCACTGATGGCGCTGGTCAGCCTGATGGCCTGGCGCGGCCTGGAAAGCGTGTCCCGCGCGCGGGACTGGATCGACCAGCAGGCCGAAGACACCGACGCCATCGTGCGCACCCTGGGGCAGATCGGCCGCGACGCGGAGCTGGCCTACAACGGCCCGTCGTTCTCGGCGCCCGGCCTGGACGCCCGCGTCTTTATCAGCGGCATCCGCCTCCTGCCCGGCGCCGCAGGCGCCCAGACGCTGGAAATCCTGCGGCCCGACCCGGACGGCAGCGGCCGCTGGCAGCGCGTGCAGTGGACGGTGCGCCAGGACGGCCTGTGGCGCGCCAGCGGCCCGTCGGCCGAGCAAAGCCCGCTGCCGCCCGCCGGCGACGGCGTGCTGCTCCTGCCGGGCGTGCGTACGCTGGCGCTGCGCGGCTGGGTGCCCGGCGCGGGCTGGATGGACACGCGCTCGCCGTTTTCGGCCACCCCCACCGGCATCGAGATCACGCTGGAACGCGGCGCGGCCGGCGATATGCGGCGCTACAGCCGTGTCCTGGAGCTGCAATGAAACCGGCCCGCCCCCGGGAACGCGGCGCCGCGGTCATCAGCGCGCTGATCATCGTCGCCATCGTGGCGGCGCTGACCACCACCCTGTTCCAGCGCCAGACCGCCAGCGTGCGCCGCGTCGAAAACGAAATGGCGCGGGTGCAGGCCCGCATGATGCTGGCCGGCGGCATCGACTGGGCCCGCCTGGTGATCCGCGACCACGGCAAGCGCGAGTCCACCACGCGCGCAGACCAGATCTGGGCCACGCCGGTGCTGGACACCCGCATCGAACGCCCCGGCGATGACCGGGTCGCGGTGTTCTCCGGCCAGATCCAGGACGAACAAGGCAAATACAACCTGAGCAACCTGGCCAGCCACGGCGTGCCCCAACCCGAGCAGGAACAGGTGCTGCGGCGCCTGCTGGCCGGCCTGCGCCTGCCCGACACGCTGGCCGCGCGCATGGTCGAGATCATCGCCGCCAGCCAGCCGCCGGCGCAGCCGGCCGACGCGCCCACGCCGGCCCAGGGCGGCCAGACGCCGGATGCGCGGGCGCCACTGCCGCGCGGCATCGACGACGTGGCCGCGCTGCTGGGCCTGGAGCCGGCCGTGCGCAACGCGCTGCGCCGCACGATGACCGTGCTGCCGCTGGCCACCAACGTCAACGTCAATACCGCGCCGCCCGAGGTCATTGCCGCCCTGGTGCCGGGGCTATCGCTCAGCCAGGCACGCTCGCTGACCGGCGAACGCGACCGCGGCAACTGGTTCAACAACAGCGGCGATTTCGCCAACCGGCTGGCCGCCACCGGCGTCAAGAACCCCGCGCCGGCCGTCACCACCGCCAGCGGCTGGTTCATGGCCGGCGGCGTGGTCACCTATGAACGGGCGCGGGTGGCGATGCAGGCGCTGATCCGCAGCGCTCCGCCCGCCGCGCCCGACACTATCTGGACGAGAGAAAACCCGTGAAGAATGCCTTGCGCATCGCGCTGCCCCCGTTGGCCGAACTCGGCCCCGGTTCGCTTGTGCCCCATGCGTGGTTCGACCGCCGCGGCAATTGTGCACGCCAGGGCGAACTGACGCTGCAGGCCCTGGGCCAGGCCTATCCGCAGGCCGCTTGCGAGGCCGTGCTGCACCCGGGCGACGTCATCGCCGCGACCGTGCAAGTGCCCGCCGTCTCCCGCGCCCGCTTCGACGCGGCCGTGCTCAGCGCGCTGGAACCGCTGGTGCTGAGCGACGTGGAAGACCTGGCAATCGGCCACGGCCCGCGCGCGGCGGACGGCTCGGTGGCGCTGGCCTGGGCCGCGCGCGAGCCCGTGCGCCGCGCCTGGAGCCTGCTGAACGTGCAGGGTCTGCGCACGCACGCCCTGATCGCCCCCCAGACGCTGGCCCCGCTTGACGCCGCGCCGCTGCGCGATCCCGGCGACCCGCGTTGGCGCGCCGCGTCGCCGTCCTGGTCGCTGGCCATGCCGCAACTGGCGCCCGCCCGCGTCTCGCGCTGGCGACCGGTCTGGCGTTGGGGCGCGGCCGCCGCCGTGGTCTGGATCGGCGGCCTGAATCTGCACGCGGCCCAGCTGCGCGGTGAGGCCCAGGCCCTGCGCGACGGTATGCGCCGGCAGGTGCTGGCGGCGTTTCCCGATATTCCCGTCGTACTGGACCCGGCCCGGCAGGCGCAGCAGGGCCTGGACGCCCTACGCAACAACCGCGGCGCCGCCAGCGCGGGGGATTTCCTGCCGCTGGCCCGCGCCGCCGCGCAGACGCTGCCCTTTGCCGCCGACAAGGTCGCGCGGCTCACTTACGCCGACCAGGCCTTGACCCTGCAACTGGCCGACGCCGGCCCCGACGCCCAGCGCGTCGCGGAAACCCCTGCCCTGATTCAACAGGCCGCGGCGCTGGGCCTGAAGCTGGAACGCGGCGATACCGACAACACCTGGCGCATCACGCGCAAGCAACCATGAAGCCCCTCGAACGCCTCCACGCCGC
>NZ_JAELTJ010001044.1 GCF_016428805.1 Achromobacter sp. ASV32 | reverse complement strand
CCCCCCCCCCCCCCCCCCCCCCCCCCCCCCCCCCCCCCCCCCCCCCCCCCCCCCCCCCCCCTTTTCAAGCACAACACGCCACACGCGCTCGGTTATTAGGTCTCGTGGGCTCGGAGATGTGTATAAGAGACAGACACCAACTGGTTTCCAAGTTCTCCCCCATTAACTCTGGGGAAAACTGATGATCTCTTCCCCACACCCCCATAAACGGTTCCGCATAGACAACAGACTTGGCTTCTGGAGCCTAGAAGCTGTCTCTTATACACATCTGACGCTGCCGACGACGATGCGGTTGTGTAGGTGGCGGGGGTGGGGGGGGGGAGGAAGAGGGGGGGGGGGGGGGGGGGGGGGGGGGGGGGGGGGGGGGGGGGGGGGGGGGGGGGG
>NZ_JAELTJ010001043.1 GCF_016428805.1 Achromobacter sp. ASV32 | reverse complement strand
CCCCCCCCCCCCCCCCCCCCCCCCCCCCCCCCCCCCCCCCCCCCCCCCCCCCCCCCCCCATTTTTCACCCAGAAGACGGAATACGAGATCGGTTATTAGGTCTCGTGGGCTCGGAGATGTGTATAAGAGACCCCCCCAGGTCTGGCGGCAGCGCAACCTGATGCTGGATATTGTGCGACAACGTGATGGCTCCATCTTGTGATACAAACGTCGCAGCGGCTGCGACCTCTCTCGACTGGGCGGTCTCGAACCTGTCTCTTATACACATCTGACGCTGCCGACGACGATGCGGTTGTGGTGATGGGGGGGGGGGGGGGGGGGGTAGAAGGGGGGGGGGGGGGGGGGGGGGGGGGGGGGGGGGGGGGGGGGGGGGGGGGGGGGGGG
>NZ_JAELTJ010001042.1 GCF_016428805.1 Achromobacter sp. ASV32 | reverse complement strand
CATTTGCCAAGAAACTGGCATGCGGAGGTCGCCCCTCACCGGCGAGTAAAAGGGTAAACACGGTACAAAATTGGCAGTATAAAAAGAAATTGAGCACCCTGATGCATCATTAAGGGTTTAGGCTAAAGCATCCTCAGGAAATCTATTAGTCTAGCTCGCCCACTCTCTCTACCTGCTGCATATCATGCATACTAAAGTGCTTCTTACTGCCAGTACCCTGGCGAGCTCTGCCGCCGCGGTGACTGTGCACGGCGCAGTTGTCTTTACTCGCCATGGAGACCGTAAGCGTTATCAAAGAACGAATATCACAGTGACTTCTGCTGATAGGAATAGGTACTACCAAATGGTACAAGGCTCAGGCTCTTACAAGTCTTGGTGCTGAGC
>NZ_JAELTJ010001041.1 GCF_016428805.1 Achromobacter sp. ASV32 | reverse complement strand
CCCCCCCCCCCCCCCCCCCCCCCCCCCCCCCCCCCCCCCCCCCCCCCCCCCCCCCCCCCTATTTTCAAGCCTAATACGGCATACGAGATCGGTTATTAGGTCTCGTGGGCTCGGAGATGTGTATAAGAGACAGGGTGGTGGCCGATGGAGGAAGCGATCATGTTGTGGTTACGACTTTAGCGGACATGTTTAATGTCGGGAAGGCTATTTCTAAGAACAGGTCGGCACTGCTTGTTGGATCTATGAGCGATCTGTCTCTTATACACATCTGACGCTGCCGACGACGATGCGGTTGTGTTGTTGTGGGTGGGGGGGGGGGGGTTGTGGAGGGGGGGGGGGGGGGGGGGGGGGGGGGGGGGGGGGGGGGGGGGGGGGGGGGGGGGG
>NZ_JAELTJ010001040.1 GCF_016428805.1 Achromobacter sp. ASV32 | reverse complement strand
ACACGCCAGGTACAAGTTCCGTAACGCGCCCATCAAAACAAACCTCTAAAGTGCCTTTATCATAGTAATTCTTTATCAAAATCAGTATGGCTGAAGAGATTGACTTTCTGACTATCGAATCCGCCGATTCCGACCTTATAATTCGTCTTGATGATGCGCAGCGCAAGCAGCCAGGTGACAGCACTTACAGAGACCATAAGGCGCCTGAATTAGAGTGTGGGAAGCACTTCTATCCGCTTCGAGTCAGTAACCGCGCACCAGTTATTTCCCAGCTGCCCCTAACGGCTTTGTTACTTTTCCAGCATTTTATACCTATTTCCCTTATAGAGGAATGGGTAAGGTACACGAATCAGGGGAGTAGGGTAGGACCGGTTGGTCTAGACC
>NZ_JAELTJ010001039.1 GCF_016428805.1 Achromobacter sp. ASV32 | reverse complement strand
GGTTGATATCGCGACGCAAACTCGACGCGGACATAACGGACCAGAGATGCATATTGCTGCTTTGGATTCACGAAATGTTTTCATATTAAAGAGCTGGTTTTCTTACAGGGTGTTGGTCTTATCCTGGACCCCGAGAAGAGTATAAAACACCCTCCAAGGCCTTTTACTGAAATAAAGCTTTCATACACAGGAAATCCCAAATCAAGCTCCTTTTAACCCAGCACCCATTATACTGTAAATTTTAATTTTCACTGTCATCTTCTAAATTTTCTTCACCATCACAAACACAATGGCTCCCGAGTACGCCAAAAATCAGCCCGCTGGCTTCACAAACCGCGTTGAGCACGTCGCCATCATTGGTGTAAGTCACTTTACATTCTGCAC
>NZ_JAELTJ010001038.1 GCF_016428805.1 Achromobacter sp. ASV32 | reverse complement strand
CCCCCCCCCCCCCCCCCCCCCCCCCCCCCCCCCCCCCCCCCCCCCCCCCCACCCCTCCCCCCACCACCCCCCCCCCACCCACATCCACACAACCGCATCGTCGTCGGCAGCGTCAGATCCCCCCCCCCCCCCCACTCCAACACTGCAGAGCATAACAAAGATGGGCACATACCCTTTGCAAAGAGCTGGTGCTTTCGCCGACTACTTGAACAAGACTGGAAAACGCATGAGCTCCCTTCTTGCCACTGAATCTGTCTCTTATACACATCTCCGAGCCCACGAGACCTAATAACCGATCTCGGATGCCGTCTTCAGCATGAAAAGAGGGGGGGGGGGGGGGGGGGGGGGGGGGGGGGGGGGGGGGGGGGGGGGGGGGGGGGGGGG
>NZ_JAELTJ010001037.1 GCF_016428805.1 Achromobacter sp. ASV32 | reverse complement strand
GCGCTTTACAGGGAGAGGAGCGTTTGCACCGTTTGCGGACGTGGAATGAAATACATACACATGATTGCATTTTAAGCTTACATGGCATGGCGTTACGCGGTTTTGAGCGATTGTTTTCTTCTTCTCTTTTGGCGTACGGGTTCGCGATGGCAATTTGGACCATGTCAAAGGACGCTCGCTGAGCAATGAACGGCCTGTAATAGCAGTAGGCTTTATAGACGAAAAACCATTGGAAATTGGCCTACTCTCACTTTTATTTTAATTTTATTTTAAATTAATCAGACAGCGCGTGAAATAGGTTGAAGCATGTGACGGCTCCGAGTGGGAGTTGATAAGTGAATGAAGATCCGTTTGCCGATGACCGGAGCGCACCAACGTCAAAAC
>NZ_JAELTJ010001036.1 GCF_016428805.1 Achromobacter sp. ASV32 | reverse complement strand
CCCCCCCCCCCCCCCCCCCCCCCCCCCCCCCCCCCCCCCCCCCCCCCCCCCCCCCCCCCTAGTTTCAAGCTCAAGACGGCATACGAGATCGGTTATTAGGTCTCGTGGGCTCGGAGATGTGTATAAGAGACAGGTGTTCCACCGGGACGGATGGGTAATGCGGTAGATCTTGCCAGTGTATGTTGATAAACGCACACCCCACTAAACTGACTGTCTTTATTGACTTAACATCTGATAGGGCCTACTGACACCTGTCTCTTATACACATCTGACGCTGCCGACGACGATGCGGTTGTGGAGAGGGGGGTGGGGGGGGGGGGGGGGGAGAGGGGGGGGGGGGGGGGGGGGGGGGGGGGGGGGGGGGGGGGGGGGGGGGGGGGGGGG
>NZ_JAELTJ010000107.1 GCF_016428805.1 Achromobacter sp. ASV32 | reverse complement strand
CCCCCCCCCCCCCCCCCCCCCCCCCCCCCCCCCCCCCCCCCCCCCCCCCCCCCCCCCCCCCCCCCCCCCCCCCCCCCCCCCCCCCCCCCCCCCCCCCCCCCCCCCCCCCCCCCCCCCCTTTTCCAGCCGAAGACGGCATACGAGATCGGTTATTAGGTCTCGTGGGCTCGGAGATGTGTATAAGAGACAGGCCTGGGGGCGGCATCGGCGCGGCGGGGGCGCCTGGCGGGCGCAACCCGGCGTCAAGCGCCGGATTCTCGGCCGCCGCGGCGCCTGCCGTCACGGGAATCTCCTGAATCATAGCGTGATTTGGCGGGCGCCACCGGCGCCGGGCCCGCGCCGGGCGGCCCGCGCCTTGGGGGTCAGTTGGCATCCCCCGGACGTTGCGGTAGTGTATGGAAGGTATTCAATGTAGGAGACCGGAATATGCTGATTACATTTCATTCCAAGGTCGTGGCGGAAGTCCTGATGCTCACCGACCATGCCGGCGTCCTGCTGCAGGCGGCGGGCAAGTCCTTCGGCGACAAGATTCCCGAGCGTGGCGTGTTCACCGTCGACCAGCTCGGCCCGGGCATCAAGGGCATCGAGCACGCCATCGAGGAATCCCTGGGCCACCACGATGATGACGAAGACGACGAAGACAAGGCGCCGGTGCCGCCCATGGCGCGCACGGTCGGCCTGAAGGAACGGGCCTATCCGCTGCTGGACATGATGCGGCAATCCCAGGCCGCGGGCGCCGAGGTCACCTGGGAAGTGTCCCGCGGCTGGTAGGCAATGTCGCCGGCGGGACAATCTGCCCGGCGGTTTTTGCCTACCCTCGTGTTTTTGCGGTTGACGCCATTTCAAGGAAACCCTGCCATGCGCAGCGACATCACGATCGTCTTCGATACCCGGCGCTCGCTGGACCTCTCGGCCAACGTCGAACCCAGTCCGCAGCGTCAGAACCAGGCACGCGACTGGTTCGACGGCGCCTGGGAAACCCTGGGCTGCGAACCGCTGCGCCCCAGCGGCAAGGTGCTGCTGCTGGACAAGGTGCTGGGTGTGGCGGACGCGCTGGGCTACGACACGCTGTCCACCGACGAAAAGGAAGCCCGCGAGTTCGCCGAGAACCTGGCGCTGGCGCTGGAACGCCCGCGCATCACCGTGGACCTGCCCGGCCTGACCGTGGGGTACTGACTCTCCTGCTCAGCGGATGCCCGCCCGCATGAACGACTGGACGAACTGACGCTGGAACAGCAGGAAAGCGATCAGCAGCGGCGCGGCGGACATCAGCGTGGCAGCCGTGATCACCGACCAGTCGATGCCCTGGTCGGTTGACGAGAACACCTGCAAACCCACCGTCAGCGGCCGCGATTCCACGGAATTGGTGATGATCAGCGGCCACAGGAAATTGTTCCAGTGGTGGCTGACGGACACCAGCCCATAGGCCACGTAGATCGGCTTGGCCAGCGGTACGTACACCTTCCACAGGATCTGCAGCGCGTTGGCCCCCTCCATGCGGGCGGCTTCTTCCAGCTCGCGCGGCACGGTCTTGAAGGTCTGGCGCAGCAGGAAGATGCCGAATGCCGACGCGAAGTACGGCAGGCCAATGGCAAACACCGTGTCGCGGATGCCCAGCTGGCTCATGGAGCGGTAGTTTTCGACCAGCAGCACGTCGGGCATGATCATCAGCTGCAACAGCACCAGCATGAAGACGAAGTCGCGGCCGCGGAACTCGAACCGCGCGAAGGCATAGCCGGCCAGCGTCGACAGCACCAGTTGCGCGGCCAGCACCATCGTGACCAGCAGGAACGTGTTGGCGAAGTAACGCGGGAATGGCGCGGCCTGCCAGGCGCGCGCGAAGTTATCCAGCGTCAACGGGGCGAACAGGTCGAAGCGGGTGGCATAGGCCGGCGGATGGAACGCCGCCCACATGGCGTACGCCAGCGGCAGGATCCACAACAGGCCCAGCGCCCACGCGCCCAGGGTATCGAGCTTGTCTTTCATTGATAGTGCGTCCTGCGGTCGAGCCAGCGGAACTTGATCAGTGCCGTCAGCGCCAGCACCACCAGCAGCACGACGGTCAGCGTCGCGGCGTAGGCGGTATCCCAGAAGCTGAAGCCCACCTGGTAGATGTAGTAAAGCAGCAGCGTGCTGGCGTTATCGGGCCCGCCGCGGGTCATGACCACCACGTGGTCCACCAGCCTGAAGGCGTTGATCAACGCGTTGATCAGCACGAACAGCGTGGTGGGCATCAAGAGCGGCCACAGCACGCGCCGGAAGTACTGCCAGCGCGAGGCCCCTTCCAGCATGGCGGCTTCACGCAGCGACGGCGATACGGTCTGCAAGGCGGCCAGGTAGAAGATCATGAAGAAGCCCGATTCCTTCCACACGGTCACCAGCATCAGCGCGGGCAGCGCGGTTTCGCGATTGCCCAGCCAGTTGGGGCCGGGCGAGCCGAACAGCTGCATCACCTGCGCGATCAGCCCGTACTGCGGCGTGTAGAAGAACAGCCAGATGTTGGCCACGGCCACCATGGGCAGTACGGTCGGCGTGAAGTACGCCATCCGCAGGAAGCCGCGGCCTTTCAGGTTGCGGTTCACCCATAGCGCCATGACCAGCGCAATGCCGATCGAAGTCGGGATGGTGCCCAGCGCGAACCACAGGTTGTTCCAGAGCGACTGCCAGAAAACCGGGTCGTCGCGCATGACCGCGTAGTTGTCCAGCCCGACGAAGCGGGCCGGGCGCGCGCCCTTGGGGGTTGAATAGAAGCTGTGCCAGAACGTCGCCAACGCGGGGTAATGCGTGAAGGCGGCGAGCAGCACGATGGCTGGCAGCAACAGCAGCCAGCCATAAAGCGCATTCAAAGAGCGGCTCATCGTGCTTGGCGGTCTACTTGTAGGAACGCAGGATGCGGTCGGCTTCGCGCTGGGCGTCGGTCAGCGCCTGCTGCGGCGTCTTCGAACCCGTCAGCGCCGCCTGCAGGGCGTCGTTCAGGGTCTTGGTGACGCGCTGGTTCTCGTGCGTGGAGAACTCGGCCACGCTGACCTGCAACTGGTCGCGCGCCACGGCGGCGGCCGGCACTTCCTGGGCGTACTTCTTCATCTTCTCGGTCTGCCAGGCGGCCGGCGTCACCGCGACGTAGCCGGTGGCGATGCTCCAGTCGGCCGCGCGTTCCGGCGTGGTGGCCCACTGCGCGAACTTCAGCGCGGCCTGCTGCTGCTCGGGCGTGCCGCTCTTGAAGATATAGAAGTTACCGCCGCCGGTCGGGCTGCCGCCGCGTTTTTGCTGCGGCATCATCGCCACGCCGAACGGGAAGTCGGCGTTCTTGCGGATGTTGGTCAGGTTGCCGGTGGTGGTCCAGATGATGGCGGCCTTCTTTTCCAGGAAGTCCTTGGGCGTGGTGCCCCAGTCGATCGTGCCGGTGGGCATGATCTTGTGCTTGGCGGACAGGTCGCGCCAGAACTGTGCGGCCTCGACCACGGCGGGCTTGTCCAGGAAGGTCTCGTTGCCGGCCTCGTTCATCAGGATCGCGCCGTTGGGCGTGGTCAGGGCCTGGAACAGCCAGTAGGCGAATGCGCCGCCCGACGGGATCTCGATGCCCCACTGCGTCGTGTTGCCGGAAGCGTCCTGCTTGGTCAGCTTCTTGCCGTACTCGACCAGCTCGGCCCAGGTGGCGGGCGCGCGCTCGGGGTCCAGGCCAGCGGCCTTGAACAGGTCCTTGTTGTAGTACATGACGATGGTCGAACGCTGGAACGGCACGCCCCAGGTGTGGCCGCCGGTGCGGCTGTTCTGCATGAAGGCATCGTAGAAGCCGCCCAGCCATTTCTTGTCGGCATCGCTCTTGGCCAGCGAGTCCACCGGCACGATCGCGTCTTCGTCGATCAGGGTGAACATGTCGGTGGACAGCAGCACGGCCAGTTGCGGCGGGGTGCCGCCCTTCAGGGCCGTCAGGGCCTTGGCGATCGAATCCTGGTAGGAACCCGCGTAGATCGGCTTGATCCTGATGTTGGGGTTCTCTTTCTGGAAGTCCGCCACCATGTCGTCCACGATCTTGGTGATGGGGCCGCCCACGGCGACGGGGTAGTAGAACTCCACTTCAACGGGCTTTTGCTGCGCGTGCGCGGGCAGCGACAGGCAAGCGGCGGCAAGGCTGGCAGCCAGGGTCTTCAGTACGATGCGTCGCATGATTGCGTTTCCTTTCCTGTGGATTGGGCGTCTTCAGCGCCCGACGGTGTTGATGACCGCCGAATCGGCGGCAAAGAAATGCTGTTGTTCCGTGGGCCAGGACAAGCGCAGCGCTTCGCCGGCGCGGGCGCGCAGGTGTCCGCCCACGCGCACGGCCACGCCGCTGGTGTCGCCGACCCGGCACACCACGATGGAATCGGCGCCGAAGTACTCCACGCTTTCCACGGTGGCGGCGATGCCGTCGCCGTCGATGCGGATGTGCTCGGGCCGCACGCCCAGCTTGACCGCGCCAGCGGGCGCGCCGGCAACGGCCGGGCCGTGCATGCCTGCGATCAGCGTGACGCCTTGCTGCGTGCTCAGGCCGATCAGGTTCATGGGCGGCGTGCCGATGAAGCGCGCCGCGAATTCGCTGGCCGGGCGAGCGTACAGGCCGTCCGGCGTGTCGTGCTGTTCGATCTGGCCGCCACGCAACAGCACCACCTGGTCGGCCATGCTCATCGCTTCGGTCTGATCGTGCGTGACGTACACCATCGTGATGCCCAGGTCCTGTTGCAGGGCGCGGATCTCGCGCCGCATCTCGTGGCGCAGCTGGGCATCCAGGTTGGACAGGGGCTCGTCCATCAGGCAGACGGGCGCCTCCGAAATCACGGCGCGGCCCAGCGCCACGCGCTGCTGCTGGCCGCCCGACAATTGCGACGGCTTGCGATCCAGCAGATGGCCCAGGCCCAATAGCCCGGCCACGCGCTGCAGGCGGCGATCGAAATCGCGCGCCGGTTCCTTGCGGACCTTCAGGCCGAACAGGATGTTCTCGCGCACCGACAGGTGCGGAAACAGCGCATACGACTGGAACACCATGGAAATACGGCGCTTGGCCGGCGGCAGCTGCGTCACGTCGCGGTCACCGATGTGAATGGTGCCCGAGGTGGGCGTGTCCAGCCCGGCGATCATGCGCAAGGTGGTGGACTTGCCGCAGCCCGACGGACCCAGCAGCACGGTGAAGCTGCCCGCCGGCACCGTGAAGCTGACGCCGTGGATCGCCGCCGCGTTGCCGTACTGCTTGGTGAGGTTATCCAGAACGATGGATGACATGCTGTCTCGTAGATCTAATTGTTAGATCCGCCCTGTATCGCGTGCAATGAAATCCTTTTCATTGTGCAGCGCAAACATGACGGACATATGGCATTGTGTTTGTAATCGAGAATCCGGTTCAGGCGAAGGGATACGGGCCGGGGTATTCCCCAATCACCGCGTGGTGCGTGACCAATGTGCCGTCGTGCCACCAATGCAGCTGGTAGCCGGGGGGCTCCATGACATACTGCAATGTCGGCCGCGGCCCGAGTTCCAGCGCCAGTTGGTGCGCGGTGCCCGGACAGGTTGATGCGATGGTGCCGCCGAACCGGCGAAAGATGGTGCGGTGCAGGTGGCCGCACAACACGCGTTCCACGTTCGGATAACGCGCCACGATCTGTTCCAGTTCAGGGGCGCCCGCCAGCAGGCCGATGGCGTCCATGTGCTCGATGCCCGTCAGGAACGGCGGATGGTGCATCAGCACCAGCGTCGGCCGGCCGGGTTGCTCGGCCAGGCGCGCCGCAAGCCAGCCCAGGCGGTCCGCGCACAGTTCACCGTGGCTTTTCATGGGCACCACGGTATCCAGCGCCAGCAAGCGCAGCGGATAGGTCTCGACGGCGTATTGAATGAACGGCCCCTGCCCTTGCAGGTAGCCATGATCCGGAAACGCGGCACGCAACTGGGCGCGGTCGTCGTGGTTGCCGGGCAGCAGAAAATACGGAATCTCCAGCGCCAGCAGTTGCTCGCGCAGCGCCTGATACTCATGGGGCCTGCCCAGGTCGGTCAGGTCGCCGGTGATCAGCACGCAATCGGGGCGCGGCGACAGGTCGTTGAGCGCCCGCACCGCGGGCGCCAGGAACGCGGCGGGGTCGATGATGCCGTAGGCCTTGTCGCCTGGCGTGCGCATGTGCAGGTCGGTGATCTGGGCGATAAGCATGGAAAGGTCTCTTGCAGGAATCGGGATGGAGAGGTCAGCGGCGCACGGGCGCCGCGGTGCCGCCGACAACGATGCAGTGAGGCAGTCGATTCGATTGCGGCGGCTGGCCATGGATCTGCGCCAGCAGGTTGGAACACGCCGCCTGGCCGATGCCGTCGCTGGGCTGCGCAACCGTGGTCAGCGGCGGCGTCAGCAAGGCGCCGAAACGCATGCCATCAAAGCCGCACACCGAAATGTCGCCCGGCACGGACAGGCCCAGGGCGACCAGATCGGCGATCACCGCGGTGGCCAGCAGGTCGTTCGAGCAGAACAGCGCGGTGGGCGCCTGCTTGCCGCGCAAGGCGGCTTTCAGGGCGTCGGCGTCGCTGCCCGTGTGCGAGCTCATGGCGATGTGCTGGATGGGTTCCAGGCCCAGCTTCTTGGCGCAGGCGCGGGCGCCCATCAGGCGGCGGCGCGCGCGGTCGGACGCCGTCAGCGGGCCGGTCACGATGGCAATGCGGCGGTGCCCCAGCGCCGCCAGGTGCGCCACCATGTCGATGGCGGCGGCGCGGTTGTCGACCGATGCGTAAGGGTGGGCGGCGGATTCGTTGTAGACCAGCACGTAGGGCATGCCCGCGCTGTCCAGGTCATCCAGCGTGGCGCTGCGCGCCACGTCCGCCACCGTCAGGATCAGGCCATCGACCTGATGATCGATCAGGCCCTGCACGGCGGCGGATTCCACCGCGGGGTCGTAGCCGGTGGCGGTCAGCATGACGCTGTAGCCGGATTCGCGAGCCCGGCGTTCAGCGCCTTCGAAGCATTCGGCGAACACGGGGTTGGACAGGGTCGGCAGGATCAGGCCGATGGTGCGCGTGCTGCCCGAGCGCAGGCTGCGCCCGACCCGGTTGGGCCGGAAGCCCGCGCGCTTGGCGATGGCGCGGATATGGGCCAGCGTTTCCGGATGCACGATGTCCGGTTGATTGAACGCGCGCGAAACCGTGGCGGGGGATACCCCCGCCTTGCGGGCCACTTCGATAATGGAAAAGCGGGGCGATGCGCGCGACACCATGGCTACATTGCTGGCGGTTTGCTGAAAACGTTTTCATCTTACAAGGGAATTATGACCTTTGTGTTGCATCCGTTTGCGCTATGCTGATAACAACGCAACAACATAAAGCCATGGCGCCATGCATGCGGAAATGCCTGAAAAATCGCGGTTTTTCAGTGGTTTTCCTAATTGACGCAACGCGCACAATGGCTGGGTTTGTCACAAACGGTGCGCATCATGCCGCGCCGGATCGGGATAAACCCCAGGTCAAGGGGACCGGGTGCGGAAGTCAGTACCGCGCATATCGCGCGGCACCGGGATAGAGGAAAGGATCATGTCTACTGCCTTAAACAGACTTGGCGCGCTTGAAGCGGCGCGCAAGCTGCAACGGCGCGAATTGACTGCGGTGCAATTGGTGCGCGCCTGCTTTGCGCGCATCGAGCAGCGCGAAAACACCATTCATGCCTGGACGGCGCTGCAAAAGCAGGCCGCCCTGGACCATGCCGAAGCACTGGACCGCGGCGCCCTGCGCGGCCCGCTGCACGGTCTGCCGCTAGGCGTGAAAGACCTGTTCGACACCGCCGATCTACCCACGCGCTACGGTTCGCCCATCTACGAACGGCACCGTCCGGGGCTGGACGCGGCCGCCGTGGCATTGTGCCGCCATGCCGGCGCGGTGGTGGTCGGCAAGACCGTCACTACCGAGTTCGCCACCTACCAGGCGGGCCCGACGCGCAATCCGCGCAACGAAGCCTATACCCCCGGCGGCTCGTCCAGCGGCTCGGCGGCGGCGGTCGCCGACGATATGGTGCCCTTCGCGCTGGGTTCGCAGACGGCCGGATCCATCATCCGCCCGGCCTCGTATTGCGGCATCGTCGGCTTCAAGCCCACTTTCGGCGCCATTCCCCGCGCCGGCGTGAAAAGCCTGGCCGAGTCGCTGGACACCGTCGGTGGCTTTGCCCGCTCGGTGCCGGACGTGGCCTTGTTTGCCTCGGTGCTGATGCGCGATCCGCGCATGCTCGAGCTTTCCTACGACGCCAAGCCGCGCATCGGCATGTACCGCAGCCTGCAATGGCGGCATGCCCAATCCGAAACCAAGGAAGCCTTCGCGCAGGCCGCGGCGACGCTGTCGCGCGCAGGCGCGCATGTCGAAGAAGTGCCGCTGCCGCCCGAAGACTGCATGTTGGTGCAGTTGCACGCGGACATCATGGCCTTCGAGGCGTCCCAGTCGCTGGCGTACGAACGGCTCGAGCATGCCGGGCAGCTCAGCGCCAAGATCCAGGCCGTCCTGGAAGCCGGCGCCCAGATCACCGCCGAAGAGCACATCAAGAACCTCGAGCGGGCCGCGGATTCACGCGCGCGGGTGGACCAGTGGTTCGACAAGTACGACATCCTGCTGGCACCCAGCGCCAGCGGCGAGGCGCCCTTCGCCGACCTGGGCACGGGGGATCCGCAGTTCTCTCGCGCCTGGACCCTGTTCGGCCTACCCTGCCTGAACCTGCCCTTTGCCACCGGCCCGCAAGGCCTGCCGGTCGGGTTGCAGTTGATCGGCCGGCGCCACGACGACTACCGCACGCTGTCGATCGCCGCCTGGGTGCATGAGCGCCTGCTGGCCGCGCGCGAGCCGGACATCGGCGCGTCCGACATGTGGCCGCGCGGCTGACCGGCCCGGCTGCGCGGCGTATGCCTGCGCCGCGCCTGCCGCCAAAAAGAAAGCCCGCCGGATAACGGCGGGCCTTTTTTTGTGCAGCGCCGCCTCAGGATAAGAGGCGGGCGTTGAGGATGACGGCGGTAAGCCCATCCCCTGCTTCCGGGGTGCGGATCACGCGGCCTCGGCGGCCTCTTGTTCGGGGGTGACGGCGCCGGCGTTGATGTGACGGTTCACGGCGCTCAGCACGGCCTGGAAGGACGCGGTCACGATGTCGCGGTCGATGCCCACGCCAAAGCCGGTGCTGGACTCACCGACGCGCAGTTCCACATACGAAGCGGCGCGGGTGTCGGTGCCGGTGCCGATGGCGTGCTCGTGGTAGTCCATGATGCGCACCGGCACGTCCAGCGCGGCCACAAAGGCCGAGATGGCGCCGTCGCCCTTGCCCGTCACGATGCGGCGTTCGCCGTTGTATTCGAGTTCGGCTTCGATGCTGAAGTGCTGGCCTTCGCCGGCCGACGGGTTGCCGTCGATGCGATGGCGGATCAGCTTCCAGGGCGACTTCTGCTCGAGGTATTCGCGGTTGAAGATCGTGTGCACGTCGTCGGCGGTGACTTCGCGGCCGGTCTCGTCGGTGACGCGTTGGATCGCGCGGCTGAATTCGATCTGCAAGCGGCGCGGCAACACCAGGCCATGTTCCTGCTCGAGCAGGTACGACACGCCGCCCTTGCCCGACTGGCTGTTCACGCGGATCACGGCGTCGTAGCTGCGGCCGAGGTCGGCCGGGTCGATCGGCAAGTACGGCACTTCCCAGACGGCGTCGGCCTGCTGCAGCGCGAAGCCCTTCTTGATGGCGTCCTGGTGCGAACCGGAGAACGCCGTGAAGACCAGATCGCCGGCATACGGATGACGCGGGTGCACGGGCAATTGGTTGCAGTACTCGGCGCAGCGGCGCACTTCGTCGATGTCCGAGAAGTCCAGGCCCGGGTGCACGCCTTGGGTATAGAGGTTCAAGGCCAACGTCACCAGATCGACGTTGCCGGTGCGCTCGCCGCTGCCGAACAGGCAGCCTTCGATGCGGTCGGCGCCGGCCATGACGGCGAATTCGGCGGCGGCCACGGCCGTGCCGTGGTCATTGTGCGGGTGCACGCTGAGCACGATGCTGTCGCGGCGGGCCAGGTTCTTGTGCATCCACTCGATCTGGTCGGCGTACAGGTTGGGGCTGGTGGCTTCGATGGTGGCGGGCAAGTTCAGCACCATCTTGCTTTGCGGCGTCGGTTGCCAGACATCGGCCACGGCATTGGAGACTTCCAGCGCGAACTCGGGTTCGGTGGTGCTGAAGACTTCGGGCGAATACTCGTAGCGCCATTGCGTTTCGGGGTGCTGCGCCACGTATTGCTTGATCAAGCGCGTGCCGGTGGTGGCGATGTTCTTGATCTCGTCCTTGGACATGTTGAAGACGACCTTGCGGAAGGCCGGCGCGCAGGCGTTGTACATGTGCACGATGGCTTGCTTGGCGCCCGCGGCCGCTTCAACGGTGCGGCTGATCAGGTCTTCGCGCGACTGGGTCAGCACGATGATGGTCACGTCGTCGGGGATGCGCTTTTCGTCGATGAGCTTGCGCACGAAATCGAAGTCGGTCTGCGAGGCAGACGGGAAACCCACTTCGATTTCCTTGAAGCCGATCTTGACCAGCTGTTCGAAGAAGCGGAGCTTGCGCTCGACGCTCATCGGCTCGATCAAGGCCTGGTTGCCGTCGCGCAGGTCGGTGCTCATCCAGATCGGCGGCTGCGTGATGCGGCGGCTGGGCCAGGTGCGCTCGGAAAAGTCGCGGGCAAAGGGCGCGAAGGGGACGTATTTGGTGGCGGGGTTGGCAAGCATCATCACTACACCTCGATCAGTTCTTTCGGTTGGATGCTGAATCCGGATGGCAGGCCGCCGACAGGCGCTCTGATGCCAAGGGGTTCGCCGAGTCTGGCGAGGGGATTCAGTTTTGAAAAAGGGAAATCGCGTGTGGCAAGCGTGGCTGCCGAGCTACCACGGGGACACTAGGCCCGGCAACCGATCGGTAGGTATAGCGATAGCGCGATGGAAGAGATCGAAGCGCGCAGGCCGGCAACCGGGGCGGCAAAGCGTCCGGTGGCAATCGCGATGGGGGTGCGGTAAGCGGCCATAGGTTGCTAGTCAAACATACTTTTCGGGCCAGCGCAAATGAAAGCGTGCAAAAAAACCGGGGGCGGATCTGCCCCCGGCGCGCTTTATTGCGTCTGCATGTGGCCGTTTTTCACGACCTTGCCCAGGCGTTCGCGCTCGTTGGCGGCGAATTCAACGAAGCTGGCGCGCGAGCCGCCACCCGGTTCGATGCTGCTCTGGCGCAGCGCGTCCTGCACTTCCTTGGTCTGCAGGGACTTCTCGATGGCCGCGTTCATCTTGTCCAGCACGTCGGCGGGCGTGCCGGCCGGCGCGTACAGGCCCGCCCAATGGCCGATGCGGATGGCGGGGAAACCCAGTTCGGCGGTGGTGGGGATGTCCGGCGCGCTGGCCATGCGCTTGTCCCAGGTGGTGGCCAGGGCCTTGAGCTTGCCGGCCTGGATCAGCGGCAGCGTGACGATGCTGGCCTCGGAGGTGGCGTCGACCTGGTTGCCGATCACGGCAGTCACACCTTCCGAACCGCTCTTGTAGGCGATGGGCTCGATCGGCAGGCCGGTCGCTTCCTTGACCATCTCAGCCACGAAATGCGGCGTGCTGCCGTTGCCGGCGGTCGAGAACGTGATACGGTCCGTCTTAGCCTTCTTGGCGCGCTCGACGAAGTCTTTCAGGTCCTTGGCCGGGTTGGACGGATTGGCCACGATGACCGAGGGCGTCACCGTCAACAGCGCGACCGGGGTCAGTTCTTCGTCTTTGTAGGGTTGGTCCGAACGGATCAGGCTGTTGGTTACCGTGCCGTTGCTGCCCACCAGATAGGTGTAGCCATCGGCGGCGCTGCGCGCGACGTGCGCGGCGCCGACCACGCCGCCGGCGCCGGGACGGTTTTCCACGATGACCGGCTGGTTCAGGGTCGAGCCCACCGCCTTGGCGATGATGCGGGCGACCAGGTCGTTGGCGCCGCCGGCGCTGAAGGGCGCGACGAACGTGATGGGTTTGTCGGGCCAGGCGGCGGATGCCGGGGCGGCGACGACAGCGGCCGAGCAGGCCAGCAGCAGGCCGGCGGCATACCGGACAGGGGTGCGGAACATGAAAAACAACTCCAGGGGGCCGGCCGCGCATCCGGCGTGTCTCGTCAGCCGGCTTGTTTTATTGGAAGGGTGCGCAGCCCGCGGTTGCGCGAGCCTGGAGGGCCAGTATAGGGGAGCCCGGCTGGCAGGGCACTGAAACAAACAGGCCGCCTCGCGGCGGCCTGGATGCAGGAAAAACGTCAGGGAAAGAAGGCTTAGCGGGCTGGGCCGCCGATGCGCGGTTCGATGTAGCGTTCGCGTTCGCCACGGGGCTCGGCGCGGGTGTCGCGGCGGCCGTCGTCGCGGCTGTCGCGCGCGGGCTTGGCGGCGGTGCCTTCCAGGATGCTGGCTTGTTCGGCCACCATGGCGATCTTGCCGATGCGGTTGTGGCGGATTTCCGACAGTGACCGCTGCAGGTCGCCGACGGTGAAGGGTTCTTCACGGGTACCCCAGGTCCAGCGCAGCACGCCCAGGGATGCTTCGGACAGTTGCGGTGCCAGGTCGGCCAGCACGCCGGTGCTGACGGGGGTGGCGCGGCCCGAGGCCAGGCTGGCTGACAGCCAGGCGCGCAGGATGAAGAAGACGATCAGCGTCCAGATGCCGGCAGCGACCCACCAGATGTACGGATTGACCTTCTGGACCATGTCCATGGTGGGCTGGCCCAGCGAATGCAGGAATTCGTAGTTGACGCGCTTGCCGAAATCCAGGATCCAGGAGGCGGCGAGATACCAGACGATCACGGCGACAGCGATCACGATCGCGCGCAGGATGAGCCTGGGAAGTGCCAGTTTGAGCAGGGTCTGACCGATCAGTCGGCAATCCTGGCGAACGCTTGCGGGCGAAGTCTGATTCATCATGCAAAATATTGTACCTATGACCCGTCCAATTTTAGAACTGCGGCCTGGTCAGCATCTGACGCTGACCCCCCAGCTGCAGCAATCCATCCGGTTGCTGCAGCTGTCTACGCTCGATCTCGAGGCGGAAATCTCGCAAGTGCTTGCGGATAATCCGTTGCTGGAACGCGACGATGAGTCGCCGTCGGCGGAAGCGCCGGCGGAATCCGAACGCGAGTCCTCGGTGCAGGACGATGAGCCCGCCGCCGAGCGCGAGACCCCGGTGGACGAAATGCCGGGGTCGGGCGGGGTCTATCCGGACGATGATTCCAGCCTGCCCGAGGCCGCCCGGCCCGACACGCTGCGCGAACACCTGCTGGGACAGTTGGCGCTGACGCGGGCCGCACCGCGCGATGCCACGCTGGCCGCGCTGCTGATCGACGAACTGGACGAAAACGGCTACCTGGGCTCGCCCCTGGAAGAGATCCTGGGGTGGTTGCCGGCCGATGCCGAACCCGACCTGGATGAGTTGCGCGCGGCGTTGTCGCTGCTGCAATCGTTCGACCCCATCGGGATCGGCGCGCGGGACATGTCCGAATGCCTGCTGTTGCAATTGCGCAACCCGGACCTGTCACGCTTGCCCGAGGCCGCGGACCCCAAGGTGCTGGCGTGCGCCCGGGTGATCTGTGCGCAGCACCTGGCGCTCTTGGCCACCGGCAACAACGCCCGCCTGTGCGCCGCGGTAGGCTGCGATGAGGCCACGCTGCGCGCCGCGCACAGCCTGATCCTGCGCCTGGAGCCGCGCCCCGGACGCGCCTGGACCGTGCCGGCGGCCGACTATGCGGTGCCCGACGTCATCGTGCGCAAGACACGCCGCGGCTGGCAGGTCACGCTCAACAGCGCCGCCGTGCCGCGGCTGCAGATCAACGGCCTGTACGCGCAGATGCTGAGCAACCAGAAAGAGTCCGCCCATGCCGGCCTGCAATCGCAGCTGCAGCAGGCCAAGTGGATGATCCGCAACGTCGAGCAGCGCTTTGACACCATCCTGCGCGTCGCCCAGGCCATCGTCGAGCGCCAGACGGCGTTCTTCAGCCAGGGGCCGGCGGCCATGCGGCCACTCATCCTGAAAGACATCGCGGGCGAGCTGGGTTTGCACGAATCCACCATTTCTCGGGCCACAACGCAGAAGTACATGCTTACTCCGTTTGGCACGCTGGAGCTCAAGCGCTTCTTCGGAGCAGGGGTATCGACCGATGGCGGCGACGCCACCTCGGCCACGGCGGTGCAGACCTTCATCCGCCAGATGGTGGCCGAAGAGAACCGGGCCAAGCCCTTGTCGGACAGCCAGATCATGGAAAAACTGGCGGATCAGGGCATCGTCATCGCCCGGCGCACGGTCGCAAAATACCGCGAAGCGCTGCGGATTGCGCCCGCCGCGTTGCGCAAGGCGCAGGCGTCGGCGCGATGAAATAAGGGACGGGCTTTTCCAAAAACGTCCCTTATTTCAACGGCTTGCGTGACAAGTCGGTTGCAAATTTTTTTGCATGAGGGGACTTGTCAGCATCGGAATAATTTTCGATAATTATTCTCATGTACATTTGCGTATGTAATGCCATCACCGAACGCCAAGTCCGCGCCAGCGTGGACGCGGGCGCGACGTCGCTTTCCGACCTGCAATTCGAGCTGGGCGTGGCCACGTGCTGCGGCTGCTGTGCGGCCACCGCCGCCGAATACCTGCCGGGCGGCCGCTGCTCCAGCGTGTGCGATGTGCGCTCGATCGCCGTTCCGGTCAACCCGCCGGCCCCCATGGCCGATGTGGGCGCGTCCGCGGCGAACAGCAGCTATCCGGTCATCCAGGTCGCCGTCGCCTGAGCGGCGCCGCCCTTCACGGCTCGCAGGCTTTGCCCCGCGAGCCGTTGCGTTTCCGCTTCACAAAACTCCCTGATCGCCGCCGCCAATTGGCGCACGGGCTCGCGCGCCGGTTCCGACAGGCATAGCGCCAGCTCGGTCGGCGGCACGGACGGCAGCGCCGCATCCACCAGACGATGGCCCGCCGCCATGCAGCGGCGTTCCAGCAAGGCCACGCCCAATCCTCCCGCCAGCGCCGCCTGCAGCCCCATCAGGTTGGGGCTTTCGTAGGCAATGCGCCAGCGGCGCCCGGCGTGTTCCAGCGCGTGGATGGCGCGGTTGCGGTAGATGCAGCCTTGCGGAAAGGCCACCAGCGGCACGGGTTCGGCCGCGGCGGGCAGCTCGTCCTGGCCGGCGATCCAGTGCAACTGCTCGGGCCAGGCCGCCAGCGCGGCGCCCGCGCCGGGTTCACGCTTGAGCAGGGCCAGGTCCAGGTCGCCGCGCTCCAGGCCACGCGTCAGAGCGGTGGTCAGGTCGCAGCGCACCGACAGCCGCACGGCGGGGCGCGCGCGGGCGAACTGCGCCACGATCGCGGTCAGCGTGTCCGCGGCGAAATCGTCCGGAATGCCGAGCCGGATGACCTCGATGCGCTTGCGTCCGCTGACCGCCTCGCGCACTTCGGTCGACAGCGCCAGCATGCGTCGCGCATAGCCCAGCAGGCGCTCGCCGTCCTCGGTCAGGTGCACCTGGCGGCCTTCGCGCACGAACAAGGCGCACTCCAGCGTTTCTTCCAGCTTGCGGATCTGCTGGCTGACGGTGGATTGGCTGCGGTGCACGCGTTCACCGGCGCGGGTAAAGCCGCCAGCGTCCACCACCGAGACAAAACTGTGCAAGAGATCGAGATCAAGCATGGCAAAGGCCTTTGCATTGGTTTTTCAAATACTTTTGATCCAAATAAAGCGTTTGTCAATGGATAGGGGCGCGCCCAGAATGGGCTCCTCTTTCCTGCCTGTCTGAATCGGACCTGCCCATGAAGGCGTCATCGACCCTGCCCATCTCTGTCCCCGCGGCCTGCCCTGCCGCCACGCCGATGGGCGTGGCCTGGGCGCCGATTGCGGCCTTTTGCTTTCTGTGGAGTTCGGCATTCGCAGCGGCCAAGATCGCCCTGCGGGACTGCCCGCCCCTGACCTTGCTGACGGTGCGCTTCCTGATTGCAGGGGCGTTGATGCTGGGCGTGGCGGCGGCCAGCGGCCGCTGGTCACGCCCCAGCGGCCGTGATGTTGCCGCGCTGGTGGTGCTGGGCGCGTTGAACAACGCCCTGTACCTGGGCCTGAGCTGGAGCGGGATGACCACGGTGTCGTCCGCCTTCACCGCCGTGCTGATCAGCACCAATCCGCTGCTGATCGGCGTGCTGGCCGGTCCCGTGCTGGGCGAGCGGCTCGGCTGGCGCAAGATGCTCGGGCTGTGCCTGGGCCTGGCGGGCGTGGCACTGGTGTTGCGCTCGCGGCTGTCGGGCATGCAAGAGGACCTGCACGGCACGTTGTTGGTCACGGGCGGCTTGATTGCGCTGGTCGCGGGCACGCTGCTCTACAAGCGGCTCAAGCCCACGGCGGACCTGTGGATGGCCACGGGCATCCAGTCGCTGGCGGGCGCGGTGGCGATATTGCCTGTCACGCTGCTGCACGAGAACATCGGCGATGCGCGCTTCACTGCAAGCCTGTTCTGGAGCATGGCCTACATGATTGTGGCCGTGTCCATCGGCGGCTACTACCTGTGGTTCATGATCCTGGGTCGCGCCAGCGCCACGGCCGCCAGCGCGCTGCACTTCCTGATGCCGCCGCTGGGGCTGCTGTTCGGCTGGATCGTGTTGAGCGAGCCGGTGTCGTGGCTGGATCTGCTGGGCATCGTGCCGATCGCGTTCGGCATCTGGCTGGCCACGCGGCGTGCACCGTGAGCCCTGCGACGCGCAAGGCGCAAGAGCGCATCGGCCGCCGGGCGGTTCGAGCGGGCCGCTCTGGGTTGTGCTTGTGCAACGCGGCGATTTGCGCCGAACCCGTGCGCAAATCCGCGCAGCCTGGACGTTTGTGCGGCTCGAGAGTGCGATAAATGCAGGCGCAATCCCGCAAAGCGGGGGCGCGCAAGGCGCGGATCGCTTGCGCTGCGTCTGCAAATCCTCAAGCACACATACTCATTCTCATTTGTTTGTCGCTTTCTTGTAGCGCTCGTAAAGCGGTTTACCAAATGCGCGCCAAGGGTAGTCGCGGGCCCGCGCAGGATGGTAGTCTGCCGGGGTTGCGTACTCGCGGCATCGTGCGCTTCTTGTCGCGATGCGATGCGCGTCGCGCCTGACTGCAAGGAGTCCATTATGAAAGGCGATAAAACCGTCATCCAGTTCCTGAACAAGCAACTGACCAACGAACTGACGGCAATCAACCAGTATTTCCTGCATGCGCGCATGCTGAATCACTGGGGCTTCGACAAACTGGGCAAGCACGAATACGAAGAGTCCATCGGCGAAATGAAGCATGCCGATCGCCTGATCGCGCGCATCTTCATGCTCGATGGCCTGCCCAACCTGCAAGACCTGCACAAGCTGCTGATCGGTGAAGACGTGCCCGAGCTTCTGGCTTGTGACCTGAAGCTGGAGCAAGGCGCTCAAGCTACGGTGAAAGAAGCCATCGCACATTGCGAATCCGTGCGCGACTACGTCTCGCGTGACCTGTTCCAGGACATCCTGGACGACACGGAAGAGCACATCGACTATCTGGAAACCCAGATCGATCTGATCGACAAGGTTGGCCTGCAGAACTACCTGCAAAGCCAGATGTCCGTGCCCGAGTGATCGCGGCCACGGCATGAAAATGGCGCCCCTCGGGGCGCCATTTTTTTATCCGCGCGAATGGCGCGGTCAGGAGGAGCTGCTTACTGCGGACGGGCCGGGCATTCGGCCATCGTGCCCCAGGCACGGTTCGGCGCACAGTATTTGTTGCGGGCGGCCCAGGAACACGAGGGGCGTTCGAAAAAGCCCTGGGAGGCGCATTGCGCCAGCTCGCGCTTGAGCGCGTCCTGCCAGCCGGGCGCGCCAGGCGCAGGCGACGAGTTGGGCGGGGGCGGCTGCATCAGCTGCGGGTTGCCATAGCCGCCGGCCTGCACCTGAGCGGGGGCCTGGCCTTGGCCGCCGTTGACGGCGGTGCCGGTGCCGGGCGCCTGCAGGTCCAGCGTGCTGACATCGGACGTGCCCTGCGGCAGCGGCACTGCCGAGGCAGCGGCGATTTCGCGGGCCTGTTCCTGGCTGATGCGTTCGCGCGAGATCTTCACGGCCGGATCGCTGACGGTATCGAACAGGGACACGGTGTTGATGGCCCATTCACGGTCGGCAGGCTTGTCGGGCACGCCAAGCGTGCCGTCGATGCGTGGTTGGGGCGGCTGGGCCACGTAGGGACGCCCATTGGCGTCCAGGACGGGCTGCTGCGACGCGGCCGCATCCTGGCCGGGCGCAGGCGCGGCGGGCGGCGCATGCGCCACCAGCCAGTCACCCAATTGAATACCGCCCCAGGCCGACGCGCCGAGCGCCAGTAGAAGCGTTGCGAATAATAAACGCCAAGACATTGCTACCCTCATCTGCCGTGCGGTACCCGAACGGGTCTACGCCTTGTCTCCGAATACCTTGCCGCCGTGCTCTCGCATGGCGTGGAATTTCACATCCGGATACAGTTCCTCGGCTACGCGCAACTGCGCAGGGGAACTGATCAAAAACGCCGCCGCATCGACGACATCATAGGCGATATGGGCGGCATTGGCATCCATGAACTTGCGCAGCGCCTTGGGGTTTTCAGACGTAATCCAACGTGCCATTGTGTAGCGCGAAGGCAGCATCCGGGCGTCCGCGCCATACTCGGTCTTCAGGCGATGGGCCACGACTTCGAACTGTAGCTGGCCGATCGCGCCCAGCAGCAAAGCGCCGCCGGCAGCTTCGGGGCGGAACACCTGGATGGCGCCCTCTTCGCCCAATTGCGTCAGGCCGGTGCGCAACTGCTTGGTGCGCAGCGGGTCTTTCACTTCGACCGCCTGGAACAGTTCGGGGGCGAAGAACGGCAGGCCCGTGAACTGCAGGGTCTCGCCTTCAGTCAGCACGTCGCCCAGTTGCAGCACGCCGTGGTTGGGGATGCCGATCACGTCGCCGGCATAGGCCTCGTCCAGCAATTCGCGGCGTTGCGACAGGAACGACACCACGTTGTTGGGCCGCATTTCCTTGTTGGTGCGGGCGACCTTCAGGCGCATGCCGCGCTCGAAACGGCCGGAGCTGACGCGCACGAACGCGACGCGGTCGCGGTGCGCGGGGTCCATGTTGGCCTGCACCTTGAACACGACGCCGGTGAACTTGGGTTCTTCGGGCAGGACTTCACGTTGCAGCGCGACGCGCGGACCCGGCGGCGGCGCGTGGTCCACGAGCGCGTCCAGCACTTCCTGTACGCCGAAGTTGTTGATGGCCGATCCGAAGAACACCGGGGTCTGCTTGCCGGCCAGGAACTGGTCGCGGTCGAACGCAGGCGCGGCTTCGTTGATGAGTTCGATCTCGCTGCTGGCCTGCTCGAAGGCCGAGCCGTAGCGGCGCGCGATTTCGGGATTGGTCAGGCCTTCGATGACGTCGTCGTTGTCCGAGCGGCGTTCCTGGCCGGGGCGGAACACGCGCATGCGGTCGCGGCGGATGTCGAACACGCCGCCGAAGGACTTGCCCATGCCCACCGGCCACGAGAACGGCACGGCGTCCATGCCCAGGTGGCCTTCGATCTCGGACAGCAGTTCCAGCGGCTCGCGCACTTCGCGGTCCATCTTGTTGATGAACGTGATGATGGGCGTGTTGCGTGCGCGGCAGACCTGCAGCAGGCGGATGGTCTGCGGTTCGACGCCGTTGGCGGCGTCGATCACCATCAGCGCGGCGTCAACCGCCGTCAGCACCCGGTAGGTGTCTTCGGAGAAGTCCTGGTGGCCCGGGGTGTCGAGCAGGTTGATGACGCAGTCGCGGTATTCCATCTGCATCACCGAGGACGCCACGGAAATGCCGCGCTGCTTTTCAATTTCCATCCAGTCCGACGAGGCGTGGCGCGAGGCCTTGCGCGCCTTGACGCTGCCGGCGATCTGAATCGCGCCTGCGAACAGCAGCAGCTTTTCGGTCAGTGTGGTCTTGCCCGCGTCGGGGTGGGAAATGATGGCGAATGTGCGGCGCCGTGCGACTTCTTGAGGGATGTTCATGGTCGGAGGATTTTACTTAACGCCGCTTTTCAGTCCGGCGCGGACCGGGATGGTGCATCAAAACAAGCGGGGCACGCGCCGCTGCCGGCGCATGCCCCGCGCGGAAGAATTCAGGAATGGCGGCGGAACGACGCCAGGAACACGCCGGCCAGGATGAACAGCGAGCCGAAGGTGCGGTTCATCCAGCGAATGTGCTTGGCATCGCGCAGCAGGCGCAGCACACGGGCGGCCAGCAAGGTGTAGACGCCCATGGCGACCAGGTCGGTGAAGGCCAGCGTGCCGGCCAGCGCCGCGTACTGCGGCGTCAGCGGCAAGGCGGTGTCCACGAATTGCGGCACCACGGCCAGCAGGAACACCGTGCCTTTGGGGTTCATGGTGTTGATCAGGAAGCCCCGCATGACCAGTTCGCGGATCGAGGCCTGCTTGGGATCGCCCGCGTCCACCGCGACCGGCGCGGCGTCGGTGCGGATCTGGCGCACGCCCAGGTAGATCAGGTAGGCCACGCCCAGGTACTTGACCACGTTGAAGGCCATCTCGGAAGTGGCCAGCACCGCGCCCAGGCCCACGGCGACCACGACGAACTGGAACAGGATGCCCATGATGAGGCCGGCCGTGTTCCAGTAGCCGCGCGCAAACCCGTATTTCAGTCCGGAGGACATGGCCGAAATGGCCCCCGCGCCGGGAGAGAACGAAATGGCCCAGGAGGCCAGGAAGAACGTCAACCAGGTGGAAAGGGGCATGATGGCGCGGGTCCGTGGGTCGCTGTGGTGGCTATGCCGTGGATATTACTTGGACAGCAGCGCGGCGCGCGGACCGCCGGCCGGACGGCCAGCGCCGCCGTTGCCGGCGGGACGCGACGTCGTGCCTTCGGGGCGGCGATGGTTCTGCTGCGGGCGGGCCTCGTTGCGGCCGGCGTGAGCCGGCCGCTCGGCGGGCTTGCCGTCGCGCGGGCCTTGGCTGCCACGGCCTTCGCCACCGGCGCGAGCCGGGGCCTGTCTCTTATACACATCTCCGAGCCCACGAGACCTAATAACCGATCGCGTATGCCGTCTTCTGCTTGAAAAAGGGGGGGGGGGGGGGGGGGGGGGGGGGGGGGGGGGGGGGGGGGGGGGGGGG
>NZ_JAELTJ010001035.1 GCF_016428805.1 Achromobacter sp. ASV32 | reverse complement strand
CAACTGGGGCATGGCGTTTAACATTTTCAGACTAGCGGGCGTGTGTCAGGGTATTGCGGCGCGATACGCCCTGCGGCAGGCGAGCAGCGAAAAGGCCAAAGCGTACTCGGTGACGAGAATCCCGCTGGCCGAGTTTGCCTGGCAGCTTGCGCAGGTTGCGAGCAAGGGTGGAAGTCCGAAGCTGTAAAGGTCTGGTAAAATAGGATAGTAGAGTGAAGCTATAGTAGGTTTCTTTTATGAGGATGGATGTAGCGTGGCATTTTTTGCATATATATATATATATATTTTGCAATGAATATTAAATACAAACCTGAGTGATATTTATTCAGACATGTTACCCGTGCCCCCCGTCTCGGCACATCACCAATGACGCAGGCCTGTAGC
>NZ_JAELTJ010001034.1 GCF_016428805.1 Achromobacter sp. ASV32 | reverse complement strand
CCCCCCCCCCCCCCCCCCCCCCCCCCCCCCCCCCCCCCCCCCCCCCCCCCCCCCCCCCCTCTTTCCAAGCAGACGACGGCAACCGAGATCGGTTATTAGGTCTCGTGGGCTCGGAGATGTGTATAAGAGACAGCATCGATACCAGCGCCGCCGCGGCAGGCGGCAGGCTGCGGTTGCGCGCCGTCACCAACCCGATCGAGCGTTCGGCCACCGGGCCCGTCAGCGGCCGCTGCACGATGCCGTTCTGCGCCCTGTCTCTTATACACATCTGACGCTGCCGACGACGATGCGGGTGTGGGGTTCGGGGGGGGGGGGGGATGAGTGAAAGGGGGGGGGGGGGGGGGGGGGGGGGGGGGGGGGGGGGGGGGGGGGGGGGGGGGGGGG
>NZ_JAELTJ010001033.1 GCF_016428805.1 Achromobacter sp. ASV32 | reverse complement strand
GCGTAGGCAATGCGTCTTCGAGAGCGCGCTTGACAGCTGCAACTGCCCGTGTTACGTCCCCATCGTTTGTTTGCCAATTTGAGACTGACACTCTCATGCACCGCATTTTTCGCCAGTCGGTACCGGTAAAGAAGGCTTCCCCGGATCTGTTGATAGCCTTTATTATCGCATCAGTGAATCGGTTGTGATTAGCCGCTATCCCATCTGACCTCTCATCTAAAAACCGCACCAGGCCTTGATTAATCGTCGGCTTCGAGATCAGCTCAGCTCCAGGTAACGCACCAATGCTGGTGACCAAGGTTTGAGCGTGACCACAGCACCGTTCAATTAGTTTGCAAACTCCTTGTCGCCCAAGCTGACGCAGGGTAGCGTACGTGGCTACCC
>NZ_JAELTJ010001032.1 GCF_016428805.1 Achromobacter sp. ASV32 | reverse complement strand
CCCCCCCCCCCCCCCCCCCCCCCCCCCCCCCCCCCCCCCCCCCCCCCCCCCCCCCCCCCACTTTTCACCCACACTACGGCATACGAGATCGGTTATTAGGTCTCGTGGGCTCGGAGATGTGTCCAACCGCCCCATGTTTAAGTGAGCTTATGGTAATACCAAAATAAAGCCATTAAACGTTACTGTTCTATAGTTTAAACTTGAGCAATCAGCCTGGCTGTGGTGTCTATTTGCATGTTTCTGGTGATGGCCTGTCTCTTATACACATCTGACGCTGCCGACGACGATGCGGTTGTGTGGGGGTCGGTGGGGGGGGGGGGGTGTAAGTAGGGGGGGGGGGGGGGGGGGGGGGGGGGGGGGGGGGGGGGGGGGGGGGGGGGGGGG
>NZ_JAELTJ010001031.1 GCF_016428805.1 Achromobacter sp. ASV32 | reverse complement strand
CCCCCCCCCCCCCCCCCCCCCCCCCCCCCCCCCCCCCCCCCCCCCCCCCCCCCCCCCCCCTTTTACACGCCCAAGACGCAATACGAGATCGGTTATTAGGTCTCGTGGGCTCGGAGATGTGTATAAGAGACAGTGACTCGGGTCTTTGTCGATTGTTGCCAAGTACCGAAGGTGGTTAATTCTAATTAGCTCGACAAAGAGCACGGGCGGACAAAGATGGAATGGCGATATAGCAGCGCCATATTGTTGAACTGTCTCTTATACACATCTGACGCTGCCGACGACGATGCGGTTGTGTGGTGGTCGGTGGGGGGCGGGGGAGTGGAGAAGGGGGGGGGGGGGGGGGGGGGGGGGGGGGGGGGGGGGGGGGGGGGGGGGGGGGGG
>NZ_JAELTJ010001030.1 GCF_016428805.1 Achromobacter sp. ASV32 | reverse complement strand
CCCCCCCCCCCCCCCCCCCCCCCCCCCCCCCCCCCCCCCCCCCCCCCCCCCCCCCCCCATTTTTTCAACCAGAAGACGGCATCCGCGATCGGTTATTAGGTCTCGTGGGCTCGGAGATGTGTATAAGAGACAGTGACGATTCCGCCCGTCGCGACTCGGCAATTCGTCGGCCCTTTTTTCGTTGCGAGATCTGCCTCTTTTGGGACCTTTTCGTTGTTGTCCCGCACAACTGCCCCCGGTCTGTCCAGGCTCTGTCTCTTATACACATCTGACGCTGCCGACGACGATGCGGTTGTGTAGATCTCGGTGGTCGGCGTAGCTTGTCAAAAAGATTGTGTGGTTGGGGGCGGGGGGGGGGGGGGGGGGGGGGGGGGGGGGGGGGGGGGG
>NZ_JAELTJ010001029.1 GCF_016428805.1 Achromobacter sp. ASV32 | reverse complement strand
CCCCCCCCCCCCCCCCCCCCCCCACCCCCACTATTTATAGATCCGGCCACCACCTAGATCTACACAACCGCATCGTCGTCGGCAGCGTCAGATGTGTATAAGAGACAGGTAATCGTCCCAACGAAAAATATCTAATCAGAAATGTGCCATCCTAGATTCCTCCAAGCCGGCGCAAGCAAAGTCTTCATCTCTTCTCGCAAAGCCAAGGCCTGCGAAGAAGCCGTCAAGGCCCTCAACGCCCAGCCCAACCTCGCCTCGGGCGCCAAAGCCATTTCCGCGCCGGCCGACTCGTCCAACCTCTGTCTCTTATACACATCTCCGAGCCCACGAGACCTAATAACCGATCGCGTATGCCGGCGTCTGCTTGAAAAAGGGGGGGGGGGG
>NZ_JAELTJ010001028.1 GCF_016428805.1 Achromobacter sp. ASV32 | reverse complement strand
GATCTGGAAACCGTCTCACGCATCTCGTTTGGAGAAAGGCCACGTAACTCGCGGTGGTTCTTCCGCAGAGGAGTACGGTTATGATTATCCTCCAGCTTATGACTTTGGGACGAGCATGTCAGCCACGGTAACGAACGAACCTCGTATGTCTATTCATCCTCAACAAATACCATTTTTATGCTAACGTATTACCAGAATCTCCAAGCTTTTCTTCTGTCATCTTCGATACGACAGCTACTTCCGGTGCGGAAGGTTATTATCGAAGCTACACACCTCTGGCTGCAGAGAACACCTCTTCTAAAGACGAGACTACTACTCTACTACCGGGGCAACGCTCTCATGAGACGGTGGATGGCTCCTGGACAGAGCCTTCAAGCTCTCAGAC
>NZ_JAELTJ010001027.1 GCF_016428805.1 Achromobacter sp. ASV32 | reverse complement strand
CCATCACGCTGCATGATCCTTGAGACCAAAGGACTTTTACCATCGGCCCAGTCGTCATCGAATATCTTCTATATTAAGCCGAAACTGGGCAAAAAGATCAGATAAAGTTTCATCGGAAATAGCAGCAACACGATAGCATGGATCTAATTTTTGTCGTGGGCGTAGTCCTGAGTTACTTTGGCTGGAAGGCCTATAACCGGTGGGCAAGCGCGGGCAGCCTTCCAATGTGTGAGCCGCGCTTGCCGACGAATGACGCGGGAATAACTAAAGTGACGAGCTGTGTACGGCGGGAATATGACTTTTCGCAACGGCGCTGTAGCCACGAACCCGTCCTCGAATACTACGGGCCGGATGCACGTACATACCACGATGAGTGGGAGTGGGA
>NZ_JAELTJ010001026.1 GCF_016428805.1 Achromobacter sp. ASV32 | reverse complement strand
TGCAGCATTGTTTCGCATAATCTCAGAAGCACTGCCATCGCTGCGTCAGATTCGCCTATCATCCATGCAGGTTCTGTGGGACAGGAATATTCTCGGGGCTCGTGATGCTGAGCTTTCGCAACTTTGGACCTCTAATGTTGCTCTGGCTTTTTTAAAGCTGGCATCGGATCTCGCCCCAATAATGCTCTCTACTGTGGCTTTGTCAGTGTTCGCTTATGATAATGGGGGCCTCAAGCCTTCTACTGCATTTGCGGCTCTGTCATTGCTTGGTAATCTTCACGGTGTCGTTCGTGAGTTGCCTCTCATGGCGGCAAACTTACGTAAGTCTTGGATTAGTTGCCGTCGTATCCAGCGCTACCTTGAGCAGCCTGAGCAAGTCCCGCTC
>NZ_JAELTJ010000106.1 GCF_016428805.1 Achromobacter sp. ASV32 | reverse complement strand
CCCCCCCCCCCCCCCCCCCCCCCCCCCCCCCCCCCCCCCCCCCCCCCCCCCCCTTTTTTATTAGGTCTCGTGGGCTCGGAGATGTGTATAAGAGACAGCCCTTGACGACTGCGGCGGCCAGCAGCGGGTTGTCTTCACCACCGTGCGGGACGTAGGTCACGCCCATCGGCAGCTTGATGTCGGCCAGGTGGATCGAAGCGCCGGCCAGGATGTTGGTCAGGTCGACTTCGATGAACTGGGGCAGCGCTGCCGGCAGGCAGGTCACTTCCAGTTCGGTCGTCACGTGGCTGATGATGGCGCCCGACAGCTTGACGGCCGGCGAGATTTCAGCGTTGACGAAGTGCAGCGGCACCTTGGTGCGCAGGGCTTGGTTGGCGTCCACGCGCTGGAAGTCCACATGCAGGACTTGCGGCTTGTAGGCGTGCCATTGAACCGAACGCAGCAGAACTTGTTCTTCAGCGGCGCCTTCGAGCTGCATTTGCAGGATCGATGCGTGGAATTCTTCCTTGCGCAGCGCGTGATAGATCTCGTTGTGGTCGAGTTCGATGTTCAGAGGGGCAGCCGTACCACCATAGACAATGGCGGGAACGCGGCCCGCGCGGCGCAGGCGGCGGCTCGCACTCGAACCCTGGACGCTACGCGCAGTGGCGATGAATTTCATGGAAAACTCCAAAAACAAAAAATAGCGAAGAGACTTCGCCGGTTAAAGCACGGCGCACAACAGGTGCGCCGTGTTGCTTGTGTCTTGCCGCGACCAGCAAGACACAAAAAAACGGGTGGCGTCTGCCGTCAGTCGACGAACAGCGAGCTGACCGATTCCGCGTTCGAGATACGCAGGATGGTCTCGCCCAGCAGCGCGGCGCACGACAGCTGGCGGATCTTGCCGCTGGCCTGGCCTTGCTCGGAGAGCGGAATGGTGTCGGTGACGACCAGTTCGTCCAGTTCCGACGCTTCGATGCGGTCGATGGCACCGCCCGACAGCACGGGGTGCGTGCAATAGGCGTAAACGGCGCCGGCGCCGCGGTCTTTCAGGGCCTGGGCCGCCTTGCACAGCGTGCCGGCGGTGTCGACCATGTCGTCCATGATGATGCAGGTGCGACCATCGACTTCACCGATGATGTTCATCACTTCCGACACGTTGGCGCGCGGACGACGCTTGTCGATGATGGCCAGGTCGGCTTCGAGCTGCTTGGCCAGCGCGCGGGCACGGACCACGCCGCCGATGTCCGGGGACACCACCACCAGGTTCGAGAAATTGCGGCGCCAGATGTCGCCCAGCAGAATCGGACCGGCGTAGATGTTATCCACGGGGATGTCGAAAAAGCCCTGGATCTGGTCGGCGTGCAGGTCCATCGTCAGGACCCGGTCAACGCCAGCCACTTGCAGCATGTTGGCCACGACCTTGGCCGAAATGGCCACGCGCGCCGAACGCGGGCGGCGATCCTGGCGGGCATAGCCGAAATAGGGAATCGCGGCGGTGATGCGGCCGGCAGAGGCGCGGCGCAGGGCATCGACCATGACCATGATTTCCATCAGGTTGTCATTGGTAGGCGCACAGGTGGGCTGCAGGACGAAGACGTCCTTGCCACGCACGTTCTCGTTGATTTCGACCATCACCTCGCCGTCGGAGAAGCGACCAACGGTCATCTTGCCCAGGGACATATCGAGGTGGTTGACTACGTCCACGGCCAGCCGAGTATTGGCCGTGCCCGTGAAGATCATGAAGCTATCGTTTGCCATGATGGATGATGCGATGGTCGTTTAAGACACTGACGAGATGATGCGAGAACCTGCGGACCGGAAAATAAAAAAGCTGCTGAACCCGGGCCAGTGTCTTACAGGCGTGTTCAACAGCTTTTTTATGTATTCGGTTGGCTGGGGAGGAAGGATTCGAACCTTCGCATGCCGGAATCAAAATCCGGTGCCTTAACCAGCTTGGCGACTCCCCAACTATCTTGCAATCCAATTCCGCAACGGATGCTCAGTCAACCCAGGACAAGCCTGCACTAACCGGAACCGTGGATGCGTTGAGCTGCTTGTGCAATCTGCGTTTTCGCAGTTTGTTTTAACAGCGCCGCGCATTGTAGCGGTAATTTCCGTTTTCGCCAAAACGGCCTCCGAAAGTTCGGAAAACTCGGCGTATAAACACGCGCCAGATCCCGACATGCGAACTGGGATTCCATGAGACTTCAAGGCATCCTGTTCAGCAAGCCACCGCGATGCCCTGAATACTTCAGGATAAAGACGGAAGACTACCGGCTCCAAGTCGTTCCTGCCGAAGCAGAAAGTTGGCGAAGCAAGAAAGTCCGCTATTGTGATGTAAGAAGAATCCCTTGTCAAATCGGGTGCGGAAAAAATTCCAACGGTCGGCACGCTCGCGTCCGGCTGCGCCACCAGATAGGCGCGCGCAGGCAGGTCCAGCGGCGTCAGCTTTTCGCCCACGCCCTCGGCAAAGGCCGATTGGCCGAACACGAATACCGGCACGTCCGCCCCCAGCGGCAGGGCCAGGTCCATCAGCTGGCGCCGGGTCAGGCCCGTGCCCCACAGCCGGTTCAGCGCGATCAGCACGGTGGCCGCATCGCTCGATCCGCCCCCCAGCCCGCCGCCCTGCGGAATGCGCTTTTCCAGCGCGATCTGCGCGCCCTGGCGCGTGCCGGTGGCCTGCTGCAGGACGCGAGCCGCGCGCAGGGTCAGGTCATCGGCTTCGGATACGCCCGGCAGGTCCGCCGCGCGGCTGATGACGCCATCGGCGCGGGCCTCGAAATGCAGTGTGTCGCACAGGTCGATGAAACGGAAGGCGGTCTGCAGCAGGTGGTAGCCGTCAGGGCGGCGGCCCACCACGTGCAGGAAGAGGTTCACCTTGGCGGGCGCGGGAACGTCGTAGAGGGTCACGGCGGATCGGGAAAATGGACGGGTGCGGCGATTTTAACGATCCGCCCGGCGACGACGGCCCGGCCACGCCGGACACGCGATGCGGCCGGCGGGTTCGGCCGGGCCTGACGAATGCAGGCGCGCCCGGCCGTGCTGCGGCCGATTCCGCCGCAGCTGCCCCAGGTGGCGATCAGGCGATCTGAGGCGCCGCGCGGCCCGCCAGGCGTTCGGCGGCGGCCTCGATGACCTGGCCTTCCGGCAGCTTGAACACCGCCACGGCGCCGGCCAGCTGGCGCGCCTGCGCTTCCAGCGCGCCGGCCGCGGCAGCGGCCTGCTCGACCAGCGCGGCGTTCTGCTGCGTCACGCCGTCCATCTGCGTCACCGCGCGGTTGACCTGATCGATGCCGCTGGCCTGCTCTTCCGAAGCGGCGGAGATCTCGCCCATCAGGCTGGTCACGCGCTGCACGGAATCGACGATCTCGCGCATCGTGGCGCCCGCCGTTTCCACCTGCGCGGACCCGACGCCGACCTTCTGCGCCGAGTCTTCGATCAATTGCTTGATTTCCTTGGCGGCGGCGGCGCTGCGCTGGGCCAGCGTGCGCACTTCGCTGGCAACCACGGCAAAGCCCTTGCCCTGTTCGCCGGCGCGGGCGGCCTCCACGGCGGCATTGAGCGCCAGGATGTTGGTCTGGAAAGCGATACCGTCGATCACGCCGACGATGTCGGAGATGCGCGACGAGCTGCCCGAGATGGCGCGCATGGTGTCCACCACGCTGGACACGGCATCGCCGCCGCGCTGCGCCACCGCGGCCGACGCGGCCACCATGCGATTGGCTTCGCGCGCCGTGTCGGCGTTCTGCTTCACGGTGGCGGCCAGCTCTTCCATGCTGGCGGCGGTTTCTTCCAGCGAGGCGGCCTGCTCTTCGGTGCGGCTGGACAGGTCGGTATTGCCCGACGAAATCTCCCGGGCGCCCACGTTGATCTCGTCCACGCCGCGGCGCACGGCCGACACCGTGCGCACCAGGCTGTCCTGCATGGCGCGCAGCGCGCTCAGCAGCGCGCCGATTTCATTGCGGCCGCGATCGGCCACGCGACGCGTGAGATCACCTTCGGCGATGCGGCGAAAGATCTCGCCGGCTTCCAGCAACGGACGCACGATCATGCGGCGGATCAACACATGCGCGCCCACTGCCATCACCAGACCCAGCGCCAGGATGCCGGCCAGCAGATAAGTGAACAGGGTGTGGAACATGGAGATCTCGTCCATGGCGCCCTGGCCGGCCTCTTCGGCGCGGCGCATGAAGGCGTCGCGCTCGGACACCAACAGCTCCTGCGCCTGCTGCGTGCCCTGCTTGAAATAGGCGTCCATATCGCCCGCCTCAAGCACCTTGCCGACGTTCTGCAGATTGGCGCTGAGGTTGGCGTAGGCCTCGATCAGGTCCTTGGAGGCGGCCTTCTCATCGGCCGACAGGCCGCCCGAGAACCCCTGGAACGCGCGGTCGCCGGCGGCGATGCGCTGGCGCGCCAGCCGCAGCGCGGTGGTGTCGCTGGCATTGCCCTGCGTCACCCGGGTGGCGTAGCGGCTCAGGTCGGTGCGCGCCGCCACCAGGGACAGCGCGGCCGAGTTCACGGCATTGACCTGCTGCGAAGAAAGGCGATAGAGCTGGCCAACGTCCTGGTTGGTCTGACGCAAAGCGACAAAGCCCATGCCGCCCACGAGCAGCTGGAAGGTAAAAAATACCGCGATGATCCCCAAAAGCACCGTCGCGATTCTTGTGTTCCTGAACATTGCCATTCTCCAAAAAATCGGTGGCGCGATCCGCGGCCACCGGTCTTGCACGCCGCACGAGCGGGTCGCGCGCGCGGGCATCGGAAGAATTATTCAGGCCAAACAAGATATTTCAAGCAGTAACAGAACGGATTTTGCCGCGCTTATTTGCCCGATTGAAAAATGACAGACGTGTTAATGCCGACGGCCGCGCCATCCGTCACATGCAACATCAGGAGGGGGCGGCCGCCAGGCCGGGGAAATCAAAGGCGGATCAGGGCTTGTTGACCACCAGCCGCACCATGATGCGGCGGCCGGGTTCCTGGCGTTCCAGGACCAGCATCTGCGGCCCCAGCGCGTCGTAGCGCGACAAGCGCGCGCGCCAGCCGCCCTGCTCGAAGGCCACGGGGCGGCCCAGTTCGTCGTTGGAAACGTCGGTAGGCTCGGGCTCGCCCGGCAATTTGCCGCGCAGCCAGGCGCGCAGGCCCGACACCGGCATGCTGCTGCCCAGGGCGTCTTCGGCCAGGGCATCGGGATTGTCGGCTACCAGACGGGTGCCGTCGGCCTTGGTCAGGCTGGCCGCGCCCGGCTGCCCTTCGACGCGGGCTTCGGTGGAACCCAGGGGGTTGGTCAGGTCCAGCACGTAGCGCCGGCCGTCGTCCGACCACGAGAAACCGCCCTGCACCGCATTTTGCTTGCCACTTTCTTCGTTGACCGTGATGGCGAAACGCCCGATCCGCGAGAAGGCATCGGCGGACGCGCCTTCGATGGGCTTAGGGGTGGTGGTGCAGGCCGCCAGCGCAAAGGCCAGCAGCGCCAGGACCGCCCAGCGCAGCAGGGCCACACCGTCGCGCACGCGGCATACTGCTGCCGTCACAGGCTGACTCCGAGGCGTTTGACGACTTCGAGCACGGTCTTGTTCTTGGGATCTTTCAGCAGCGCGGCGCGCAGCAGGTCGGTCGCCTGGTCGCGCTTGCCCTGGGACCAGAGGACCTCGGCCAAGTGGGCGGCGATGTCGGCTTCCGGGCGCACGCTGTAGGCGCGGCGCAGGTAGTCGGCGGCGGCAACCTGGTCGCCCATGCGGAATTTGACCCAGCCCATGCTGTCCAGGATGAACGGGTCGTTGGGCGACAGCTCCAGGGCCTGAGTGATCAGGTCCAGGGCTTCGGGCAGGCGCTGATTGTGGTCAGCCAGCGTGTAGCCCAGCGCGTTGTAGGCGTGGGCGTGCTCCGGATCCAGCGCGATGACCTGGCGCAGCATGCGCTCCAGGTCGGCCAGGCGGTCCTGGCGCTCGTACAGCATGGCCAGTTCGTACTTGATTTCGACGGTGTCGGGCAGCGCCTGGTCGGCCGCTTCCAGCGTGGACACCGCCTGGCCGATGCGGTCGGCATCGCGCAGAATCTGAGCCTTGGTCAGGACACCCAGGGTGCGTTCTTCTTCGTCCTGGGGCGAGGCGGCGTCGACCATCTTGATGGCGTCGTCGACCCGGCCGGATTTGGCGCGCAGGACAGCCTGGCGCATGCTGGCCGAATAGCGCAGCGACGGGTCGTCGATGCGGCCGAGCTCGGCGATGGCTTCGTCGTACTGGCCCTGGTCTTCGGCGATGCGCGACAGCAGCACATGCGCGTCGGCCGCGGCAGCGCCAGCGTCGGTGGCGCCCGGCACGATGGCGCGCTGGCGCTGGTTCTGGACGTCCAGGTACTGCTGCAGGAACGCCTTGGCCTGCGGCAGTTGGCCCGCTTTGTAGGCCAGTTGGGCCTGCATGAAGAGCAGATCGAAGTCTTCGGGCGAACGGCGCGACATGGCCTGCAGTTCTGCCAGGGCGCCCGCGTAGTCGCCGGCGTCGGCCATCTGGCCGGCCAGCATCAGCCGGACCTTGCGGGCGTTGGGATTGCGGGCGACAAAGGCGCGGGCGTCGGCCTGGGCGCGCTGCGGATCGACCTTGGCGCCGTATTCCAGCACGCGCTGGGCGGCGGGTTCGGACTTGGGGTCGGCCGCCAGCGCGGCGCGGGCTTCCTGGGTGGCGCGCGGGTAGTCGCCAGCGGCCGACGCCACGTCGGCCAAGGCCAGGTGCGCGGCGGGCAGCTTGCGTACGCTGTCGCTGAGGGATTCGTCAAGGATGCGCAGGGCCAGGCGGCGGTCGTTCAGGCGGCTGAGCACGGCCAAGGCCTGGCCGATGGCGGCCGGCTTGTCCCGCGAGGCGTCGATGCGGTTGCGCAGCGCCTGCGACAGACCCTTGGTCTGGCCGTTGGCCGCGGCCAGCGCCAATTCGGTGGAACTGGCTTCGAGATCGTTGGGCGACAGGCGGGCCCAGACACGGGCCGCCTCCAGGGCGCCCGGCAGGTTGCCGCCCGCCAACTGGAATTCCAGCCCGCGGCGGGCCAGGCGGGGATCGCCGGTGTCCCGGGCCAGGCCGACCATGGTGTTGGCGGCGGTGCCATACATACCGCGCTGGGCGGCGATTTCGGACGCCAGGACACGGTAGAAGATGTCCGCGGTCAGCGAGACGTAGGGCAACTGGCCCGGACGCAGGCGGATGACCTCGGTTTCGGGTTGGCGGTTCTGGGGCGCCATGCGCGGGCCGGTCGCATCGCGCGTCCGGCTGTCTGCGGCCTGGGCTTGGGGGGCCATGGCGGCGGCCAACGCGAGCGCCAGCGTGGCAAACCCGATATTCATTTGTTTGAAAGACGACTTCACGCGGCCCGTCCGGTTGATGGCACAATCTTCGTACACGCAATTGATGATCTTACACTGGCTCATGCCGGAACTGCCTGAAGTTGAAACCACGCGTCGGGGAATAGACGCCGTCATCACCGGCCGGACCCTCTCGCGGCTGGTCGTCCATGAGTCCCGGATGCGCTGGCCCATCCCGGCCGACCTGCCCGCCCTGCTGGGCGGCCGGACCGTGCTGGAATGCGGCCGCCGCGGCAAATACCTGCTGCTGCGCTTCGAACACGGCACCCAGATCGTGCATCTGGGCATGTCCGGGTCGCTGCGCAGCACGGCCCCGGGCGAATTCCTGCGCAAGCACGACCACGTCGAATGGATCTTCGACCAGGCCGTGCTGCGGCTGCACGACCCGCGCCGGTTTGGCGCGGTGCTGTGGCATCCCGACGCCGATGGCCCGATCGAAACCCATCCGTTGCTGGCCAAGCTGGGCATCGAACCCTTTGACCCGCGCTTTGACGGCGCCTGGCTGCACCGGCACTTCAAGCGCCATGGCGCGGCGGTCAAGCAAGTCCTGCTGGCCGGCATGGCGGTGGTGGGCGTGGGCAATATCTATGCGTCCGAAAGCCTGTTCCGCGCCCGCATCAATCCCAAGACCCCGGCCAATAAATTGTCGGCCGCCCGCTGCGACCGTCTGGCGGACATGGTGCGCGCCACCTTGGCCGACGCCCTGACCTCGGGCGGCAGCACGCTGCGCGACTACGTCGGCGCCAGCGGCGAACCGGGCGCCTATTTCGAGATCCATGCCGCCGTCTACGAGCGCGAGGGCCAGCCCTGCAAGGTCTGCGGCACCCCGATACGGCGCATCGTCCAGGGTCAGCGCGCCACCTACTACTGCCCGAAGTGCCAGAAAACCTAGCGCCGCCCGCCTGGCCGATGGCCAGGTCTGGCGCGCGAACGGGCGGTCAGGGCCCCGCCCCGCCTGAAAGTTCCCCTGCATTCCCCCAGTCCGGGCCGCCTCGCGGCCCGGTTTGCCATGGACGCCAAGCTCGCGACCCTGGTGAAATCCCTGTAAAAACCAGACAATTAGTCAATAGCAAACGTATTGCATAAGCACTAACGCCAAGCTATAGTCCTTCCACACACCCTATTCCTATAAAAGTGGAAGGAGCCTCCCCATGAGCAAGCAATTCGCCTCGCATGCCGACCTGTCCGACAAGGTCGTCTCGTTCGAGAAACTGTCCGACAACGCCTATGCCTACACCGCCGAAGGCGACCCCAACACGGGCGTGATCATCGGCGACGAGGCCGTCATGGTGGTCGACACCCAAGCCACGCCCGTCATGGCGCAGGACGTCATCCGCCGCATCCGCGAAGTGACCGACAAGCCCATCAAATACATTCTGCTGTCGCATTACCACGCCGTGCGCGTGTTCGGCGCCTCGGCCTACAACGCCCAGGAAATCCTGGCCAGCCGCGACACCTACGACCTGATCGCCGAACGCGGCGAGCAGGACAAGGCCAGCGAAATCGGCCGCTTCCCGCGCCTGTTCCGCAACGCCGAATCGATTCCGCCCGGCCTGGTCTGGCCCACGATGACCTTCCAGGGCGAAATGACCGTCAACCTGGGCAACCTGGAAGTCAAGCTGCTGCAGGTCGGCCGCGGCCACACCAAGGGCGACACCATTGCCTGGCTGCCCGAACAGAAAATCCTGTTCGCCGGCGACCTGGTCGAATACCAGTCCACCCCGTACTGCGGCGACGCCTACTTCCGCGATTGGCCCACCACGCTGGACGCGCTGTCGGGTTTCGAAGCCGAAAAGATGGTGCCCGGCCGCGGCCCGGCCCTCAAGAGCGCCACCGAAGTGCGCCAGGGCCTGGCCGGCACGCGCGCCTTCCTGACCGACCTGTATGGCGCCGTGAACCGCGGCGTGGCCGAAGGCCGGGACCTGAAGACGATCTACCGCGAGGTCTACGACTTCATGAAGCCGCGCTACAGCGACTGGGTCATCTTCGACCACTGCATGCCGTTTGACGTTTCGCGCGCCTACGACGAAGCCACCGGCCACGTCCATCCGCGCATCTGGACCGACAAGCGCGACCTGGAAATGTGGGCCCAGCTGGAGGGCTGATCCCGCCGCGCGGCCCGGCCGCATCCGGCCAGCCGCGGCGTTTCATCAAGCAGGAACCGGATCCGCCCGTCCTGGGGCGCCAAGACGCCCGCGACGCGCGGATCCGCGCATAAAAACAAAATGACCCACACAGGAGACAACCGTGGGAGACATCGACTTTCAGGCGATGGAGTTCGCCTATGAAAAACACGCCGACCAGGGCGCCGCGACGCGCGCGCGCCATCCGGTGGTGGTGGTGGGGGCCGGTCCCGTCGGCCTGACCACGGCGCTGGACCTGGCGCGCCAGGGCGTACGGGTCGTGGTGCTGGACGACGACTATCGCCTGTCCACCGGTTCGCGCGCCATCTGCTTTTCCAAGCGCACCCTCGAAATCTGGGACCGCCTGGGCGTCGGCCAGCGCATGGCCGACAAGGGCGTGTCCTGGAACGTAGGCAAGGTGTTCTTCCGCGACCAGGAAGTGTGGCGCTTCGACCTGCTGCCTGAACCCGGACACCGCCGCCCCGCCTTCATCAACCTGCAGCAGTACTACGCCGAAGGCTACCTGTACGAACAGGCCCGCCAGCAGCCCAACATCGAACTGCGCTGGAAGAACAAGGTCGTCGGCGTCGAGCCCTCGGACGATGGCGTGACCGTGTCGATCGACACGCCCGAAGGCGCCTACACACTGCAAGCCGACTGGCTGGTCGCCTGCGACGGGGCGCGTTCGCCGGTGCGCAAGCTGATCGGCCAGGAAAGCCATGGCCGGATCTTCCGTGACCGGTTCCTGATCGCCGACGTCAAGATGAAGGCCGATTTCCCGGCCGAACGCTGGTTCTGGTTCGACCCGCCGTTTCACCCCAACCAGTCCGTGCTGCTGCACATGCAACCTGACAATGTCTGGCGCATCGACTTCCAGCTGGGCTGGAACGCCGACCCCGTCGAAGCGGTCAAGCCCGAGAACGTGCTGCCGCGCATCCGCGCCCTGCTCGGCCCGGACGCGCAATTCGAACTGGAGTGGGTCAGCGTCTATACGTTCGCGTGCGAACGCATGGACACCTTCCGCCATGGCCGCGTGCTGTTCGCGGGCGACTCCGCCCACCGCGTGTCGCCGTTCGGCGCGCGCGGCGCCAACAGCGGCGTGCAGGACGCCGAAAACCTGGCCTGGAAACTGAAGCTGGTGCTGGCCGGCCAGGCGCCCGCCACGCTGGTGGACAGCTACGCGGCCGAACGCGAACACGCCGCCGACGAGAACATCCTGAACTCATCGCGCGCCACCGATTTCATCACCCCCAAGAGCGACATCAGCCGCAGCTTCCGCAACGCGGTGCTGAATCTGGCTCGCCATCATCCGTTTGCGCGCTCGCTGGTGAACAGCGGCCGGCTGTCCCTGCCGGCCACCTATGCCGATTCGCTGCTGAACACACCCGACACGGACGCCTTCGCCGGCCGCATGCGCCCCGGCGCCGTGGCCCTGGACGCCCCGGTGCGCGGCGCCGGCGGTATCGAGTGGTGGTTGTCGGTGCTGGACAGCGGTTTCACGCTGGCGCTGTTCTGTGGCGACCAGCCGCCGCCGCGCGACACGCTGCAAGCCCTGCAGGCGCTGCGCCTGGCCGCCGTGCCGATCAAGCCCGTGCTGGTGACGGACGCGCCATGCGATATGTCCGCCTGCCCGGCCGACCTGGCGCACGTGGTCGACAGCGAAGGCCTGCTGGCCCAGCGTTACGACGCACGGCCCGGCACCGTCTACCTGATCCGGCCCGACCAGCACATCGCCGCGCGCTGGCGCGCGTTCCAGCCCGAAGCCGTCGCGTCGGCCATCAACCGCGCCACGGGCCGCGCCTGAATCCGGAGGGGACTTCCATGCTGATCACTGACACCAACCTGCCCGCGCCGGACGATTTCTACGAAGCGCTGATCGATGCGCACCGCGATCTGAGCAACGAGCAAAGCCAGGAAATGAACGCCGCGCTGATCCTGCTGCTGGCCAACCACCTGGGCGACATGGCCGTGCTGCGCGAAGCCCTGGCGCACGCCCGGGCCTCGGTCATTGCGCAGGCGCCCCCACCGCAAACGCGTTGACGATCAGGGCGCGCAGCCATTGGTTGCCGCCATCGCGATCGTAGCGGCGCTGCCAGTACATATTGGTTTGCAAGGCAGGCACCTTCACGGGCGGCGTCATGTAGCGCAGGCCGAACGGCGGCGCGGCGCTGGCGGCCAGTTTCTCGGGCACGGTCGCCAGCAAGTCGGTCGCGCTGACGATGTACGGCACGGCCGAAAAATGCGGCACGCTGAAGTGCTCGGCCAGCACCACACCGGCCCGCTCCATCGACTGGTTGACCTGCCCGTAGGGTGCCGCGCGCGACACGATCAGGTGCCGCTCGGCGCGAAAGGCTTTCAGCCCCATGCCGGCATGGGCCGTGGGATGCGCTTGGCGGAACAGCGTGGCATAGCCCTGGCGGAACAGCATGCGCTGCAAGGTGCCCGCGCCCATTTCGTCGAACGCGCCGATCGCCAGGTCGACGCGGCCTGCCTCCATTTCGCGCGGCAGGTCCGGACCCTGCACCCGCACCGAATCAATCCGTACCTGCGGCGCGACCTGCACGCAGACCTCCATCAACCGTGGCATGAAATGGATCTCGCCTACGTCCGTCATCGCCACGCGGAAACGCCGCGTGCTGGTGGCGGCATCGAAGGCGTCCTGGTCCTGCAATGCGTGCGACAGCATCGCCAACGCTTCGCTGACAGGCCCCGACAGGCGCTGGGCCCGTGGCGTCGGCAGCATGCCCTGGGCGGTGCGCACGAACAGTTCGTCGCCAAAGGCCACGCGCAGCCGGCGCAGCGCGTTGCTGACCGCGGGCTGGGACAAGTCCAGCCGCCGCGCCACGGCAGACAGGTTGCGGTCTTCCAGCAGGTGCTGAAACAGGATCAACAGGTTCAGGTCGACGTCGCGCAGCTCGGCCATGCGGCCCCCCACTATTCACAAAATTTATAGTCGCTATTTTTGCATTCCCGTAGCCGTGGTGGGGAATTTTTCCGACAATGATGCATCGGCCCCGCCCGCCATCTGGCCTGGGCCCCGGAACCAAGACCGCGCGGCCACGTACCGTGCGCCACCCAGGAGGATTCCATGGAACTGCAATACCAGACCGGCTTCGGCAACGACTGCGCCACCGAAGCCCTGCCCGGCGCCTTGCCGCTGGGCCGCAATTCGCCCCAGCAATGCCCCTACGGGCTGTACGCCGAACAGCTGTCCGGCACCGCCTTTACCGCCCCGCGCAGCGAGAACCGCCGTTCGTGGCTGTACCGCATCCGCCCCGGCGCGCAGCACAAGCCATTCGAGGCGTTCGGCGGCGCGGCGGGCTGGCAGAGCACGTTCGGCGACGGTCCCGTCACGCCCAACCAGCTGCGCTGGAGCCCCCTGCCCCTGCCCGCCGCCCCCACCGATTTCCTGGAAGGCGTCAAGACCTGGGGCGGCAATGGCGGCCCCGATGAACAAAGCGGCGTGGGTATCCATCTGTACGCGGCCAACCGCAGCATGAAGGGCCGCTATTTCTACAACGCCGACGGCGAGCTGCTGCTGGTGCCGCAGCAAGGCCGCCTGCGCCTGGCCACCGAGTTGGGCCTGATCGACCTGGAACCGCTGGAAATCGCCGTGATTCCCCGCGGCGTGCGCTTCAGCGTGCAGTTGCTCGACGACACGGCGCGTGGCTATATGCTGGAGAATTTCGGCGCCGCGCTGCGCCTGCCGGAACTGGGTCCGATCGGCTCGAACTGCCTGGCCAACGCGCGCGACTTCAAGACGCCGGTAGCCTGGTATGAAGACGTGGAAGGCGATTTCGAGCTGATCGCCAAATTCACCGGCGGCTTCTGGCGTGCCGCGATCGGCCATTCACCGCTGGACGTGGTGGCCTGGCACGGCACGCATGCGCCCTACAAGTACGACCTGCGCCACTTCAACACGATCGGCTCGATCAGCTTCGACCACCCGGACCCCTCGATCTTCACGGTGCTGACGGCCCCGTCGGACACCCCGGGCACGGCGAACATGGACTTCGCGATTTTTCCGCCGCGCATCCTGGCGATGGAAAACACGTTCCGTCCGCCCTGGTTCCACCGCAACGTGGCCAGCGAATTCATGGGCCTGATCCAGGGGGTGTACGACGCCAAGGCCGAGGGCTTCGCGCCCGGCGGCGCCAGCCTGCACAACTGCATGAGCGGCCACGGCCCCGACGCCGAAACGTTCGAGAAGGCTTCGCGCGCCGACACCAGCACGGCGCACTACATTCGCGACACGATGGCATTCATGTTCGAGACGCGCCGCGTGATCCGTCCGACCGCCCAGGCGTTGGCGTCGGTAGAATTGCAGGGCGACTATTACCGGTGCTGGCAGGACATCAAGAAGCACTTCGATCCCGGCAAGGCGTGAGCGGCCAGCCCGCCGTCACGCCCGTCCACGGCGATGCGCGCAGGCGCATCGCCGTTTGGCTTTGGATTTTCCCGGCGCCTGCCGGCCCCTTACAAACACATTGAACGAGACACCTGAACCATGACCACGTCGATCAACGAAACGCACGACCCATCCCTGAAGAGCTGGGTGGCCAGCGCCAATACGGGCACGTCGGATTTCCCGGTGCAAAACCTGCCGTACGCGGCTTTTCGCCGCAAGGGGTCGCAGGAATCGTTCCGCCCCGGCGTGGCGATCGGCGACCAGATTCTGGATCTGGCCGCGCTGGCGGCCAAGCAGCCGTTCGAGGGCACGGCCGGACAGGCGCTGGCCGCCTGCCAGGGCGACAGCCTGAACGCGCTGATGGCGCTGGGCCAAGCCCACTGGAGCGCACTGCGCCTGGCGCTGTCTCGCGCCCTGCGTGAAGGCGCGGCGCTGCGCGCCGAGGTCGAGCCGCTGCTGGTGGCCCAGGCGCAGGCGGAATACACGACGCCGGCCCGCATCGGTGACTACACGGACTTCTATATTTCGGTGCACCACGCGACGTCGGTGGGCAAGCAATTCCGTCCCGACAATCCTCTGCTGCCGAACTACAAGTGGGTGCCGATCGGCTACCACGGCCGCGCATCGAGCATCGGCGTGGACCAGAAGTTCCCGCGCCCGGTGGGCCAGACGCGTCCGGCCAACGAAGGCGAGCACCCGCAGTTCGGTCCGTGCGCGCGCCTGGACTATGAGCTGGAGCTGGGCATTTTCGTGGGCACGGGCAACCCGCAAGGCGAGCGCATCCCGCTGGCTGACGCGGACGCGCATGTGTTCGGCCTGTGCATTCTGAACGATTGGTCGGCGCGCGATATCCAGGCCTGGGAATACCAGCCGCTGGGCCCGTTCCTGTCGAAGAATTTCGCCTCGACGATTTCGCCGTGGATCGTGACGATGGAAGCGCTGGAACCGTTCCGCACGCAATGGAACCGCGGCCCGTCGGAACCGCAACCGATGCCCTACCTGGCCTCTGATGCGAACCGTGCCAAGGGCGCCTACGATGTGCAGATGGAAGTGCTGCTGACGACGGAGAAGTCGCGCGCCGAAAAGCTGCCTGCGGCCAAACTCTCGCGCAGCAATTTCCGCGATGCCTATTGGAACATCGCCCAACTGATCACGCACCACACCGTGAACGGCTGCAATCTGCAACCGGGCGACATGCTGGGCACGGGTACCTTGTCGGGTCCGCAGGCGTCCGAGGCCGGGTCGCTGCTGGAACTGAGCAATGGGGGGAAGGTGGCGTTTGATCTGCCTTGGGGGGAGAAGCGGACGTTTCTGCAGGATGGGGATCAAGTCATTATGCGGGCTGAGTGTGTGAAGGCGGGGTATCCGAGGATTGGGTTTGGTGAGGCTTGCGGGACTGTTTTGCCGGCTCGGGTTTGAGGTTTTTTTAATTCGTGCGGTATGTGCTTCGTAGGCCGCTCCTGGCGGGGGTGGCTTGCGGAGTGGGCGCCCACGATTGCGGTCCGGCGCGCGGGCGCCGGACTCCCCCTTCGTCATCTTCGTTGTCGCCTTCGGCGCCTGCCTTCAGATTCCCTCGGGCGCATCGAGGTTGCCCACTCCGCAAGCCACCCCCGCCAGGAGCTACGCGCGTCTTGACCTGTCGCGCTGCTAGACCTGTGGTCAGGGCATGAAACCTACGGGGCCGCCAAGCCGCGGCCGCGCGGGCGGCCACGTTTGGCATTCGTGTTGTTGACTATGTGACGGTGGCGCTTCGCGCTGGTGGCGATTGGTTTTCTGTTGGGTCGCACGTCGAGGGGAGGGGCGGTGATGGGCGGCGCGACAGGCACTGGCTTGCGCATGCTGACCGTCTCGCGCGCCGCCCATCCGCGCCAGCGGCATCGGCGTACGCAAGACGACGCGTAAGCTTCGTAAGGCCGCCCGCGCGGCCGGCACGAAGCGGGCACCGCCCCCTCCTCCATACCCACTCTGACCGGGGCCAACATGCCAAGCATACCGACCGCCCCGGGGCCCGTCGCCAAGCCTCATCAAGAGCGCGTGGCGGTGTCGGGGTGGGGTGGGCGGGGCGTTAGATGCGCCCGAGGGAATCGGAAGGCAGGCGCCGAAGGCGACAACGACGATGAGGACGGGACAGTCCGGAGCGAAGGCTCCGGACCGCAATCGTAGCCCCGCCCACCCCACCCCGACACCACCACGCGCGGCTCAAGAACTCAACTCAAGGCAACCGATACTTCTCCTCCCGGTAAACCCAACTCCCCCATAGCCCATGCGCCAAAGCCTCTTTGACTAAGCCGTCATCCGCCGGCTCCACAGGCTCGTAAATCTCGTCACGCCCGACAGGCGCTGCCTCATATCGAAATTCACGCGGCGGCTTCGCAGGCTCCAGAACCAACAGCTTGTCGCCACGCAAATATCCGAAGTTATCCGCGTACTGCATCAGCGCCCGATTCGGGTCGCGCTGCGTCAGATCCGCGCCGAGCATCGGATTCACGTTGTCCAGGCCAATCAATGACAGCAGCGTCGGCGCCATGTCGATCTGGCTCACGATGCGGTCGTCCTGGCGCGGCGTGATGCCTGCGCCCAGGATCAGCGCCGGGATCTGGAAGTGGCGCACCGGCACCGGGATCGAGCCGTAGACTCTCGAATCGTGGTCGGCGATCACCAGGAAGACCGTGTTGTTCCAGTAAGGCGCCTGGCGGGCCTTATCGAAGAACTGGCCCAGCGCCCAGTCGGCGTAGCGCACCGTGTTGTCCACGCTGGCCGGATCGCCCACCGGCTGGATGCGGCCTTCCGGGTACTCCCAGGGGGAATGGTTGCTGACCGAGAACGCCAGGGTGAAGACCGGCTTGTCGCCGTCGGCGCGCAGCAGGCGGTCGACCTGGTTGAACATGTCTTCGTCGGAGGCGCCCCACGAACCTTCGAATACCGGGTTCACGAACTTCGGGCGGTCGATGATTTCGTTGAAGCCGTTGCCCAGGAAGAAAGCCCGCATATTGTCGAAATGGGATTCGCCGCCGTACACAAAGCGCGAGTGGTAGCCGTGCTTGCCCAGCACCTGCGCCAATGTGAAAAAGCCGGTCTGCGAGCGCGGCAGCTTGACCACCGCGTCGGCGACGCTGGGCAGAAAGCCCGCCGTCACCGCCTCGATGCCGCGCACCGATCGGGTGCCGGTGGCGTAGGCACGGTGGAACATCCACCCCGCTTTGGACAGGCGGTCGATGTTGGGCGTGAGGTCCTTGCCGCCCAGGCTGCCCACGTACTGCGCACCCAGGCTTTCCTGCAGAATGATCACCACGTTCAGCGGCTTGTCGCGGCGCACGGTGGCCTTCTGCTCGTGCAGGCTGGGGTAGCGCGAATCGAGCGGCGGGCCGGACAGGCCGGCCTTTTCGCGCACGATGGCGTTCATTTCGTCGACCGGCATCTTGGGGTACATCGCGGCCGACGAGCGTTCATCGCGCATGCGGTAGGCGGCGTCGAACACGCTGTAAAGCGAATTCAGCGCCAGTGAATTGACCATGGCGTCCGAACTGAAGGCAACCTTGGCCGGATTGATGGGGCGATGCTCCAGCGTGCCGCGCGCGCCCAGCACCACCAGCGCCAGGATCACCACGGACGCGATGGGCCGCTTCCACCAGGCCATGAAGGGGTCGCGGGTGCGGACCGGGAACAGTTTGACGGCCAGCCAGGCCGCCAGCACCAGCACGATCGCGGCGGCCAGCAGCACGCCCTTGTAGCCCTGCCACAGCATCGAGCCGACTTCTTTGGGGTTGAGCAGGTAGATGAAGTACAGGCGATTCGGGCGGGTGTCGTATTCCGCAATGAATTGCGGCGTGGAGACTTCCAGCAGTGCATACAGCATCCACCAGATGCGGAACCACCAGGCGGTGACCCGGGCGGCCCAGGCGCGGTGCCCCAGCCAGGGCGAGAACACCGCCGGCAGCGCGATCACCATGGATAGCAGGCACACGTCGATGCGCAAGCCGCCGAACAGCACGGGCCACAGCCCCCCGGCGGCCTCGACGCGGTCCCACATCCACAGGGCCAGGCCCAGCCGGCTGAGCGTCAGCAGGACCAGCACCGACACAATGAATCGGAGTGTCAGGCGGCGCATGTCGCGGCCCTCCCCTGACGGCTGGAAAGCCCTTGTGTTGATGCCTTGCTACGATGACCGAGCCAATCCATGCCTTGCCGTCCGGTGAATGAAAACGGCCAAGGTTAACGCGGTTTGCCGGGGCGCAGCGGCGCCAAACGGGGCAAGGCAGACGCGGCACGCTTGCCAAACGTTGTATGACGTCGTATTTCAAACAAGAAGGATCTCGCGCCGCATGCGCCTGAACCGGCGGGCAGCACTGCGGACCCGCGCGTCCCGCCAGGCGCTACCGGCCTATTGCACCCGTCGCAGGCGCTCGCGGCTGTTGCTCAGGTGCGTGCGCATCGCGGCGCGTGCGCCCTCTGCGTCCTGGCGCACGATGGCGCTGTAGATGTCTTCGTGTTCCAGATTGACGCGCGCCAGGTAGGCGGGGCGGTCTTCGTGGGCGAATTTGGCCGAGTTGATGCGGGTGCGGGGAATGATGGCCGAGCCCAGGTGCGACATCAGGTCGGCGAAATAGCGGTTGTCGGTGGCCTGGGAGATCAGCAGATGGAACTGGAAGTCGGGGGTGATGGTGTCGCCGCCCGTATCCAGCGCGCTCTTGAAGGCGTCCAGCGCGCGGCGCATGTCGGCCAGCTGCGCCTCGCTGCGGCGCACGGCCGCCAGGCCGGCGGCCTCGCTTTCCAGGCAGATGCGCAGTTCCAGCAGCACCAGCACATCGCGCACGGTGGCGATGTCGGCCGGGTCGACGCGGAAATCCCCGCCGCCGCTGGGCTCCAGGGCGTAGGTGCCGACGCCGTGGTGGGTCTCGACCAGGCCCGAGGCCTGCAGCCGCGACAAGGCTTCGCGCACGACGGTGCGGCTGACGCCGAACTGCCGCATGATTTCGGACTCCGTCGGCAGTTTGTCGCCAGGACGGATGTCGCCGCCGCGGATGCGTTCGGAGATGCTCTCGACCAGGCCCTGGGCCAGGTTCCGGGGACGACGCTGCGGCAAAACGGGGGTATCGACAGGAGCGTTCATCAGGGATTATCCCAAAGCGGTTGCGCGGAGCTTGACTGCAAAAATTCGTGCTTATTATACTTTGGACAGGTTGTACGATAACGTACCAGGTAAGTCCACTCCACCGCGCCATCCACCGAGCGTTGCGCCATGAGCCCAGTTGTCGACCGCATGCCTGCTTCCCCCCGTTGCCAGCGCCTGTTATTGACCGGCGCGGCCGGCAACCTGGGCCAGGTGCTGCGGCCACGCCTGAAGGCCTGTGCCGACGTGCTGCGCGTGTCCGACGTGGCGGCCATGGCGCCCGCCGGCCCCGGCGAAGAAGTCGTGCCCTGCAACCTGGCGGACGCCGCGGCGGTGTCCGAGCTGGTCCGTGGCGCCGACGCCATTGTGCACCTGGGCGGCGTTTCCGTGGAGCGTTCTTTCGAAGAAATCCTGCCCGCCAACATCCAGGGCGTGTACCACATCTACGAGGCCGCCCGCGTGCATGGCGTACGCCGTGTCGTGTTCGCCAGCTCCAACCACGTCATCGGCTTCTACGAGCAAGGCGCGCAGCTGGACGCGGACGTGCCGCTGCGGCCCGACGGCTATTACGGGCTGAGCAAAGCCTACGGCGAGAACCTGTCGCGGTTTTACTACGACCGCTATGGCATCGAGACCGTCTGCCTGCGCATCGGGTCGTCGTTCCCCGAGCCCAAGGATCGCCGCATGATGGTCACCTGGCTCAGCTACGGCGACCTGACCGACCTGGTGATGCGATCCCTGTTCACGCCTGGCGTCGGCCACCTGATCGCCTACGGCGCGTCGGCCAACCGCGACAGCTGGTGGGATAACCACCGCGCCGCCGCGCTGGGCTTCACGCCCCAAGACTCCTCCGAGCCGTTCCGCGCACAGGTCGAGGCGCAGCCGCCCTTGCCCGCCGACGACCCCGCCGCCCGCTACCAGGGCGGCGCGTTCGTCAAGGCCGGCCCCTTCCCCTTTCCGCCCCGCTGACTCCCTGCCCATCATGGCGACTTGCGCTGAACGCATCGGCACACAGCTCTGCGGCGTAGGCGAGAGCCCGGTCTGGCGCGCCGCCGACCAGTCCTTCTATTGGACCGACATCCCCGGCCGCGCGCTCTGGCGTTGGACGCCGGCCAGCGGCGCCATCGACCACTGGACGCTGCCACAGATGGCAGGCTGCATCGCGCCACGCGGCGACGGCTGGCTGCTGGCCATGCAGGACGGCCTGTACGCCTGCGGCCCCCTGGTCGCAGGCGTACCCTGCCTGCCCCAGCCGCTGGCCGGCGTGCGCCACGGCGCGCCCGGCATGCGCTTTAACGACGGCCGCTGCGACCGGCAAGGACGCTTCTGGGCCGGCACCATGGTCATGGACATGAGCCTGGCCAGCCCTGCCGGCCGGCTGTACCGCCATGATGGCGGCGAGGCGTTGCAAGCGGTCGTCGACGACCTGATCGTGCCCAACGGCCTGGCCTTCAGCCCCGATGGCCGCACCCTGTACCTGTCGGACTCGCACCCCGCCCGGCAGATTGTGTGGGCCTACGACTACGACATCGACACAGGCGTGCCGAGCAACCGCCGCGTCTTCATTCCGAAGCTGCCCGCTGGGCGGCCCGACGGCGCCGCGGTGGACGCCGACGGCGGCTACTGGATCTGCGGCAACGAAGCCGGCCGGATCTACCGCTACACCCCGGACGGCCGCCTGGACCGCAGCGTCGAGGTGCCAGCCCCGCGGGTCGCGATGTGCGCCTTCGGCGGCCCTGGCCTGGACATCCTGTTCGTCACCTCCATCCGTCCCGCGGACGCCGCCCCCGACTCCGCCGCCGGCGCCGTCTTTGCCCTGCGCCCCGGCGCGCGGGGCCTGGAGGAAACCGCAAGCGCCGGCTAGCACCCGACCGCGGCGCGACCCGGCGCCCACGCACGTGTAGTAAGCAGGTCCGTAGATATCAAAGAGCTTCGGGGCCGCACCGGCCCTCAACGAAACGCCGTACTCCCTACCGGAGGTAGACATGCTGCGCCCGACCCTGACCCGCGCCTTCCTGGCGGCGGCTGCCTTGCTGACGCTGATCCCCGCGACCCACGCCGCCGAGTTGCGCTCCGCGGACATTCATCCCGACGACTACCCCACCGTGCAAGCCGTGCGCCAG
>NZ_JAELTJ010001025.1 GCF_016428805.1 Achromobacter sp. ASV32 | reverse complement strand
CCAGTAATCTCTCTCGATAAAGAGAGAGACACTGCTAGAGTAAAAGTAAAAAAAAAAAGAACATATTCGACTTCGACGGCAAAAAGCGAATTGAGGGAAATGATCCCTCAATTCAAGATAAGCTCGAGACCGGATTCGAACCGGTGACTCTAAGATCTGCAATCTCATAAGCTGGCCACTGCGTCACTCGAGCTTGGGTGGCGATAACTAATTATCACTTATAGACCTTTGGTAGTTGTGGAGTCCCGAGCTTGAGCACAGGCCACACGTAGACTCTTGTGCGCGTCGTGTTCGTTGAAAGCTCGTATGTTTACATTTTAAACAAGATATGGTCCTTCATCCGGTTGAGAAACTTCTTGACTACGGTATTACTGCCCAGAAAAAT
>NZ_JAELTJ010001024.1 GCF_016428805.1 Achromobacter sp. ASV32 | reverse complement strand
CCCCCCCCCCCCCCCCCCCCCCCCCCCCCCCCCCCCCCCCCCCCCCCCCCCCCCCCCCCCCCTTTCCAAGCAGAAGCCGCAATCCGCGATCGGTTATTAGGTCTCGTGGGCTCGGAGATGTGTATAAGAGACAGCTTAGCTGTCGTTGCGAGCGGTTACAAAGGGAGGCTTGCGAGCACGGACAGAAAGATTGCTGTGGTCGACAAGCTTTTAAGGTTTATTTTGCAAGTTCTTGACAAGGAGGACAACAGCTGTCTCTTATACACATCTGACGCTGCCGACGACGATGCGGTTGTGTTGGGGTGGGGGGTGGGGGGGGGGTGGGGAGGGGGGGGGGGGGGGGGGGGGGGGGGGGGGGGGGGGGGGGGGGGGGGGGGGGGGGGGG
>NZ_JAELTJ010001023.1 GCF_016428805.1 Achromobacter sp. ASV32 | reverse complement strand
CCATGACAGACGGTGAGTGGTTGACACCGGAGATTTGGCGGATGGTGAGCAAGGGCGTATCAGAGGCTCAAGCCGGCCAAGTGTCGGTTCCCCTTAGCCTCACCGCTAAGCACCGCGCGCTTATTAGATCCGTGACTCTTCTTTGTGACGATGAAGCCATATGAACCAGTTAAAGCAATAACTATATGCCTCAAACACCCCTCTTATCTTGTCGCCATCCAACCAGAATATTGCAGCACCTGCACACGGGATGCATCGTCCCACAGAAAAAACGGCTCGCCAACAGCCCATGTGCCATGACTGCGCCGATCACCAAGGAACTTTTTTCCAAGCTTCTCCATCTTTCAAGCTTCTTCAACGGCAAATCAGCAACAGGACGAAAGGG
>NZ_JAELTJ010001022.1 GCF_016428805.1 Achromobacter sp. ASV32 | reverse complement strand
ACTTCTAGCTCTGTCCAACGGCGACGCCTAGTGCCCAGGTCATTACTTGCGTCTTTACCACTTGAGTAGTCACTTCCATCATCGCCATCCCTAGAAGAGTCGCCATCATCGCTCTCATCATAGTCTACATCGGCTTGACGCAGACGGTTGGCCTGCAGGGTACGTTTGCGTTTCATAGGCGCAGCTTCAGGGCTCTTACGCCTCTGCCAGCTATTTTTTAGCAGCCGCACTTGCCACGCTTGCTTCGGAGCATCATCATCGGCAGGATGATCACTCGAACGCCCCTTACTAATCGCATCCGCGGATGAATCGCTTGCGCCGCTGCCATCATCCCTCACATTAGTGAAACTTATACGATCCACTTTCCAGGCATCCCCGCGCTGGC
>NZ_JAELTJ010001021.1 GCF_016428805.1 Achromobacter sp. ASV32 | reverse complement strand
CCCCCCCCCCCCCCCCCCCCCCCCCCCCCCCCCCCCCCCCCCCCCCCACCAACACTTTTTTTAATCATCCGGCGACCACCCAGATCAACACAACCGCATCGTCGTCGGCAGCGTCAGATGTGTATAAGAGACAGTTCCTGTTGTGAGCCCAGCTTTAAATCCCACTAAGCCTAATCGGGCCACATGAAACACATCAACCTGGAGCCTCCATCCCCTGTTTTGTCCTGACCCATCTCCCGTGGAGCCGGCTCCTGTCTCTTATACACATCTCCGAGCCCACGAGACCTAATAACCGATCTCGGTTGGCGTCTTGGGGGTGGAAAGGGGGGGGGGGGGGGGGGGGGGGGGGGGGGGGGGGGGGGGGGGGGGGGGGGGGGGGGGGGGG
>NZ_JAELTJ010001020.1 GCF_016428805.1 Achromobacter sp. ASV32 | reverse complement strand
CCCCCCCCCCCCCCCCCCCCCCCCCCCCCCCCCCCCCCCCCCCCCCCCCCCCCCCCCCCCCCTTTCCCACCACAAGCCGGCATCCGAGCTCGGTTATTAGGTCTCGTGGGCTCGGAGATGTGTACCCCCCCCCCCGCGGATCTAGTATGTGCTGGAGAAACGAGATTCGGTCGGGGTTGCGATGAGCATCAGATGAGGGTACTAGGTGACTGTCAAAAACACGGCAAAGGAGAACATGCAGTACCTAGAAGCTGTCTCTTATACACATCTGACGCTGCCGACGACGATGCGGTTGTGGAGGTGTGGGGGGGGGGGGGAGGAGTGAGAAGGGGGGGGGGGGGGGGGGGGGGGGGGGGGGGGGGGGGGGGGGGGGGGGGGGGGGGG
>NZ_JAELTJ010001019.1 GCF_016428805.1 Achromobacter sp. ASV32 | reverse complement strand
GTTCTGTAGTAGGCGAGCCAGAGCGTGCCAACGGCTGGAAAGGCAAACGACAGGCGGTAGGCGTACTGAGCGGCCGAGGTAGAATAAGGAGGCGAGCCGCTGCCCGAGTTGAAGATGACGAGCAGGACAATCAGCAGGACCTGGTTGACAAACTGACCCCAACCCTGAATGAGGAAAGCCATGGTGACGCGGCGGCCACGGTGCAGACGATCTTCACGAGTGGACAATTTGCCGGCAGTGACGGCGCTCTCAAGAGAGGAGGTGGCAGTGATGGGGTATTCGCCGCCGACACCAACACTGTAGAAAAAGAGAGACCAAGCGTAGCAAATGACCCAGCCATTCAGAGTCAAGCCCCAAGAAGCCGTAAGCATGAGCAGACCAACAA
>NZ_JAELTJ010001018.1 GCF_016428805.1 Achromobacter sp. ASV32 | reverse complement strand
CATCAGGGCGCACGCCGCCTCGATACGCAACTTCGTCGTGGCCGACACAGCGGATGTAGTCCATGCGCTTGCGCTCGTCCTCTGGAACCAGTAGCGACATGAGGTTCAGCTTAATCTCAAAGTCAACCTTGCGGCCACGGGTGCCCTTGACGATAATGAATGGCTTGGGCGGCACAGAGGCTTGCGTGCGCAGCAGGGCGACGAGCGCCGAGGCATTGGAAGACAGGTATTCAGCTTTGGAGGAGATGGTGGTAAAGTCGGACGAGAGCTTGAACAGCGGCGGGGAGTATATTCGGTAGTCTAGCTTGGGTAACCCTGGATAGCGCGGGAAGCCCTTTGCTGTTGACGATTGCCATTGCGATTGCTGCTGCTGTTGTGTGTCTAG
>NZ_JAELTJ010001017.1 GCF_016428805.1 Achromobacter sp. ASV32 | reverse complement strand
CCAATTCACAGGTGTGACGCACCTAACGGACGATTACGCACCTCGATTCTCAGCCCTACTGTGCTGGGTTGCATTCAGAGACAGGTGGGCAGGGAAGGTTTATTCGCACTAGCTGCGACACAACAGTTCTGGGACACCTTGACGCCGACACAAGCCCAGGCAGGAACCGAGCTACCGGATAACTATGGCGTCTCGGCACCCGACTGTGGTCCCCGGGGTGGATGCCACCATTCATCACCCGGTCACCCAGCAGAACCAACCTCTACAGCCAGATCCCGCATCCATGAAGCTCACCCGTGGTACAAGCTGTGTTCTATGCCAACAACGCAAGGTCAGATGCGACAAGAAGAAGCCATGCTCCAATTGTGCCAAAGCTGGAGTGGAG
>NZ_JAELTJ010000105.1 GCF_016428805.1 Achromobacter sp. ASV32 | reverse complement strand
GCCCAGCGCGCCCGTGGGCGTGGACCCGCCCAACGGCGCCAGGTAGACGCGGCGGCCCGACCGTTCCAGCGCCCGCACCCGTTCCAGCGCCGCGGCCATGGCGTCGGCGCCCACGGGCAGGTCATGCACCACCGCGCCCAGCAGGCGGTTCAGCAGCATATTGCCGTTTTCTTCATAGTCCACGTCACTGCGCGGCACCACGCGGCCCAGCACCAGTTCGCAGGCCATGCCGGCGCGCGCGGCGGCCGCGGCGGTCAGGCGGGCATGGTTCGACTGCAGGCCGCCCACCGTCACCACGGTGTCGGCGCCCTGCTGCCGCGCGTCGCCCAGCAGGAATTCCAGCTTGCGCAGCTTGTTGCCGCCGCCCCCCAGCGACATGTGGTCATCGCGTTTGACGTACAGGCGCACGCCATTGGCCGCGGCACCCAGAGCCGCTTCCAGGCCACTCAGGCGCTGGATCGGCGTGGGACCGTCGAGCAAGGCGTAACGGGGAAAGCGCTGCAGCGCGGACGACAGGCCAGTGGACATGGATGCGTTCCTGAAACAAGGGTGAAGGCGAGCTGGGCAAAGCTCGGCGGGCAGGCCGAACGGACCGCAGCAGGATACGGCAAAATGACCTTGCGGTTCCTCGCGCCAGGCGTCCAGGTCGATGCACGCAGGGGGCAGGCCCTGGACCCGGCAGTACGACGCGCAAAGGCAGGTTGCGCCCGCCAAGTCCGGGATTGCGGGACGCGGGGCCGCCGCGCACAAGTTTGGTATGCAATAAATGTTGCCTTTCCTGTACCCGTTTTTGCTAGACTGACTGCCCTGCGTCTTCCCCTGTCGGCCCAAGTTGCCGCGCCTAATGACCGAGCAAGCCCCTCCCGACCCCAGCGCCGACGACATCGCCCGCGCCATCGCCGCCGCCATCGTGGCCCATCGCCTGCCCCCCGGCACCCGTTTGCGCGAAGAGGCCCTGGCGCGGGTCTACAAGGTCAGCCGCACCAAGATCCGCGCGGCCCTGTTGATGCTGTCCAAGGACAAGCTGATCAACATCGTGCCCGACAAGGGCGCCTTTGTCAGCAAGCCCGACGCCAACGAGGCGCGCGAGGTCTACGCCGTGCGCCGTATTCTCGAAGCCGCGCTGGCGCGCGAATTCGTGGCCCGCGCCACGGCGGCCGACTATCGCCGCATCGATGCCCACCTGGCCCAGGAACGCGCGGCCGTGGAAAGCGGCGACGTGCAGGCCCGCAACCGCCTGCTGGGCGACTTCCATATCCTGCTGGCCGAAACGGTCGGCAATTCGGTGCTGACCGGCATGCTGCGCGAGCTGTCCGCGCGCAGCGCCGTGATCACCGTGCTGTACCAGAGCTCGCACGATGCCAGTTGCTCGTCGCGCGAGCACCATGCCTTCATCGAGGCCGCCCGCGCCGGCGACACCGAACGCGCCTGCGCACTGATGGATGAACATCTGGAACATGTGCAGACCGCGCTGGACTTCAACGACGGCGACCGCGCCGGCGGCGATCTGGTCACCGCGCTGCTGAGCTGAACGCGCACCGGGTTTGATTTCGCGCAAACTGCGCCCCGTGCCGGCCCGATACAGTGTTGCGTAGACGGCCGCCATTCGCGGGGGGCCGCGACACAGGCACGGGAGACACCATGTACAAGCACATCCTCATCCCCACGGACGGCTCGCCCCTGTCCTCCGAGGGCGTCGTCAACGCCCTGGACCTGGCCCGCGCCCTGGGCGCCCAGGTCACCATCCTGACGGTCGAAGAGCCCTTCCATGTGTTCGCCATGGGCGCGGCGCAGGTGGCCCACAACCTGAACGCGTACCAGGACCAGATCCGCGCCCAGGCCGAGCGGCTGCTGAGCGCGGCGGCCACGCAGGCGCGCGAAGCCGGCGTGCCCTGCGAAACCCTGCGCGCCACGCACGAAGACCCCTACCAGGCCATCATCGACGCGGCCCGCGAGCGCCATTGCGACCTGATCGCCATGGCCTCGCACGGACGCCGCGGCATGGCCGCCGTGGTGCTGGGCAGCCAGACACAGAAGGTACTGGCGCATTCCACCACGCCGGTGCTGGTGTATCGCAAGAAAGGCTGAGGCCTGGCGGCCGCCAAGACCCTCCTGGCAGGCGCCGTGCCGGGATCCGGCCCGTCCGCACGGGCGCGGATTCACGCCCCCGTGCGCAGCAGCTGCCCCATGCGTTCCTGCATCCAGCGTTCGGTCGGGCTGGGCGTGCCGCCCTGCAGCCATAGCGTGCGCACCGACAGCGGCGGCAGCGACAGGCCCGTGCACGGCACGCTGACCAGGTCGTTGCGGTAGCCCTCGTATTCGGCGATGTTCAGCGGCAGGATCGCCCACCCCAACCCATCGGCCACCATCGCCGCGATGCTGTAGAAGCTGTCCGAGCGCCAGGCCGACGGGCTCATCACCACGTCCTCGACCCCTTCCATCTGCATCACCAATTGGCGATGCCGCGCCAGGTCGTTGCGCGTCACCTCGGACAGCGCGGCCAGCGCATGCCCGCGCGCCACGAAGATGCCCTGTCCCACGTCGCCCAGATAGCGGTGCGCAAAGGCCGGGCCGGGATCGCCCCGGTCGAAATGGAACGCCACGCTGGCGCGACCCTGCTGCACGTAGTCCGCCACTTCGGTGGCCGTGCCGTTCAGCTGGGTCAGTTCCAGCGCCGGAAAGCGCGCCGACACCTCCTTGACCAGTTCGCCCAGCACCAGATATGGCAAGGCTTCGTCCAGCGCCACGCATAGCCGCGCATCCTGCCCGGCGGCGAATGACAGCGCGCGCTGTTCCAGCCCGGCCGCCTGGCGCAGCAGCTCGCGCGCCTCCTGCAGCAGGACCTCGCCGGCCTGCGTCAGCGTGGCGTTGCGGCGCGAGCGGTCGAACAGCTCGACGCCCAGGTCCGCTTCCAACAGACCCAGCGACGTGCTGACGGCGGACTGCGCCCGGCCCAGTTGCCGGGCCGCCGCCGAAAACGAGCCCGCGTCGGCCGCCGCCACGAAATGCCTGAGCTGATCCAAGGTCCAGTTCATGGTTGCTCCTGTCTTATCCATCAATTTTATAGATGGAATCAAACTTTTTATAGCGCATAACTAGATAGATAATGCCGGTCTTACAGGAGTAACCCTATGACGCAGCGGAATCTTTCACACGCTGTCGCCCCGGCCACCCCCGGCCGCTGGCTCGTGCTGGCCATTGTGTCCAGCGCACTGTTGCTGATCGTGGTGGACATGACGGTGCTGTACACCGCCTTGCCCCGGCTCACGCACGAACTGGGCGTGACGGCCTCGTCCAAGCTCTGGATCGTCAACATCTACGCGCTGGTCGTGTCCGGCCTGCTGCTGGGCATGGGCACGCTGGGCGACCGGCTGGGCCACAAGCGCCTGTTCATGATGGGCCTGGCCGTGTTCGGCGCGGCCTCGCTGGCGGCGGCCTATTCGCCCAACCCCGGCGCCCTGATCGCTGCCCGCGCGGTGCTGGCGATCGGCGCGGCCATGATGATGCCGGCCACCCTGTCGATCCTGCGGCTGACCTTCACCGACGAACGCGAGCGCGCCGTCGCCATCGGCGTGTGGGCTTCGGTGGCCTCGGGCGGCGCGGCGTTGGGGCCGGTCATCGGCGGCGTGCTGCTGGAACATTTCTGGTGGGGCTCGGTCTTCCTGATCAACCTGCCCATCGTGCTGCTGGCGCTGCCGCTGGCGCGCCGCTATATCCCGGCCAGCCGGCCCGACCGCCAGCGTCCCTGGGACCTGACCGGCTCGCTGCAGGTGATGGCGGGCCTGATCCTGACGGCCTATGCGCTCAAGGAACTGGGCCGCGCCCAGCCCTCGTGGCTGCACGCCGGGCTGGCCTGCGCCGCGGGCGCCGTCATGCTCACCGTGTTCGCGCGGCGCCAGCGTGCGCGGCCCTATCCCATGATCGACTTCGCCGTCTTCCGCAACCCCAGCTTCAGCTCGGCCGTGGCGTCGGCGCTGTTCGCCGCGGCGGCCCTGCTCGGCATGGAGCTGGTCTTCAGCCAGCGCCTGCAACTGGTGCTGGGCATGTCGCCGATCGACGCGGCGCTGTACATCCTGCCGTTGCCGCTGGCCGCGTTCATTGCCGGCCCGCTGGCGGGCTGGCTGCTGTCGCGCGTAAGCGGCGCGCGGATGCTGTTCGTGTCGCTGCTGGTCTCGGGCGTGGGCATGGCCGGCTACCTGTTCAGCTACGACGGCGCGCTGCTGCCGCAGATGGTCAGCCTGTGCGTGCTGGGCGTGGGCATCGGCGCCACCATGACGGCCGCATCCAGCACCATCATGCAAAGCGCCACGCCGGAACGCGCCGGCATGGCCGCGTCCATCGAAGAAGTGTCGTACGAACTGGGCGGCGCCCTGGGCGTGACCCTGATGGGCTCGATCCTGTCGGGGGTCTACGCGCACACGCTGGACGTGCCGGCGGGCCTGCCCGCGGCTGGCGCCAACGCCGCGCGCGACAGCCTGGACGAGGCCCTGATCGTGGCCGAAGGCTTGCCGGGACACCTGGGCGCCTCGTTGGCGCAACTGGCCCGGGCCGCCTTCGACTCGGGTTATGCCGTGGTCATCGCCACGGCTGCCCTGATGCTGCTGGGCACGGCGGTCCTGGTGCTACTGAACCGCGTGCGCGGCGGATCCGGCACGCGCGGCGCGGCGGCGGCCGGGTGACGCGCCGCCCTCCGGCCGGGCCGGCCGTCGCTTATGTCATGGCGGCGGTGCGAAAGGCCTGGTCCATATCGGCGATCAGGTCTTCCTCGTGCTCCAGGCCGATGGAAATGCGGATCAGCCCTTCGGACACGCCAGCCGCATCGCGCTCGGCGGCCGGCACGCCCGAATGCGTGGTGGACGCCGGGTGGCACACCAGCGACTCGGTGCCGCCCAGGCTGACCGCCGACTTGAACAGGCGCAGCGCGTTGATAAAGCGAAACGCCTTGGGCCGCCCGCCGTCCAGCACGAACGCGAAGGTGGAACCCGGCCCGGTGCATTGGCGCTTGTAGACGGCCTGGTAGGCCTCGTCCGCGATCATTTCAGGATGGAATATCCGCACTTTCTCGTGCGGATTGCCGGCCAGCCACTGGGCCACCTTGGTGGCGCTGCGCGCGGCCTGCTTCATGCGCAGCACCACGGTTTCCATCGACCGCGTGATCATCCAGCACGAATGCGGATCCAGCTGCGAGCCGAAAGCGCTGCGGATGGCGCGCACCTTCTTGATCAGGTCCTTGGACCCGGTGACCGCCCCCGCGACCAGGTCGCTGTGGCCGCCTACGTACTTGGTCAGCGAATACACACACAGGTCCACGCCAAGCTCGGCCGGTTTCTGGAAAATCGGACCCAGCAGCGTGTTGTCGCATACCGAGATCGGGCGGTAGCCGTGGCGCGCGGCAAACGCGTCCAGCTCGGCGGTCATGGCGTGGAAGTCGATCAGCGCATTGGTCGGGTTGGCCGGCGTTTCCACATAGAACAGGCGCACCGGCCCCTTGGCCGCGGCCGCTTCCAGCGCATCGCGCATGCTTTGCGCCGACAGGCCGTCGTGGATGGGATGCGAGCCGATGCCCCATTCCGGAAAGATCTTGGCGATCAGGGTCTCGGTGCCGCCATACAGGGGCACGGACTGCACCAGTTGATCGCCGGGCCGCAGAAACGCCAGGAACACCGCGCTGATCGCGGACATGCCGCTGGAGGTGACCGCCGCGTCTTCGGAACCGTCCAGGAGCGACAGGCGGTCTTCGACGATTTCCAGGTTGGGGTGGTTGAAGCGGCTGTACACCAGCCCGGCCGATTCGCCCTGCGGCAGCGGCTTGCGGCCCGACACCAGATCGAAGAACTCGGCGCCGTCCTCGGCCGAACGGAAGGCAAACGTCGACGTCAGGAACACCGGCGGCTTGACCGCCCCTTCGGACAGGAAGGGATCGAAACCGTACGACATCATCTGCGTTTCCGCGTGCAGCGGCCGGCCGGAGATGTCTTTCTTGTGATAGCTGGAATAACTCATGGTGTGCCTCTCTTTGGGGGAACTGCGGCCTACCTGGCGGGCACCGTGCCCGTTCGGACACGATAGCGCCGCCTGCCGGGCGATGCAGCGAGTATGGGCCGCCCCGGCCACAATTTTCTTTCCATTTATGCTGTTGGAATCGGATAATGAGAAACATCGTTTCTCATAACACCAGAACCATGAAAGACACTGCCTTGTTACATCAACTTGACGCGATCGATTGGAAAATCATGAAAATCCTTCAAGAAGATGGCCGGCTCTCCAACGCCGAACTGGCCGAGCGCGTGTCGCTGTCCGCCTCGCCCTGCTGGAAGCGCCTGAAGCGCCTGGAGACCTCGGGCGTCATCCGTGGCTACCAGGCCATCCTGGACCGCCGCGCGCTGGGCATGGGGGTGGTGGCCTTTGTCAGCATCTCGCTGGACAACCACACCGAGAAAACCTGCCACGCGTTCGAGGCCGCGGTGGCCGCCATGCCCGAGGTGCTGGCCTGCCACAACACCACCGGCCAGCACGACTACCTGCTGCACATCGTGGCGCGCGACTTCGACGCCTATTCCGAATTCGTGCGCAACCGCCTGCGCACCCTGCCCGGCGTCAAGGAACTGCTCAGCACGCTGTCAATGCACGAAGTGAAATCGTCGACCAAGCTGCATCTGTAGCGTTTAGGGCAGTGTCATGAAGCTGTAGCGCCCGAAAAATAGAGTGTCGATTCCGATTGAATCCCAAAGAGGACTTCGTGTTATGAAATCGACACTCCGCATTGCGGCGGCTGGCGCCTGCCTGTCCGTCATCACACTCACCCCCGCCCTCTCGGCGGCGGCCACCGCCACCTCGGTTCAGCTCTACGGCTTGATCGACACCGGCCTGCAATACCTCAGCAACGGCCCAGGCGGCAACAGCAAGACGGGCCTGTCCACGGGCAACCTGAGCGGATCGCGCTGGGGCCTGCGCGGCACCGAAGATCTGGGCGATGGCCTGTCCACCGTGTTCGTGCTGGAAAACGGCTTTGACTCCGACAATGGCACCACCATGCAAGGCGGGCGCCTGTTCGGCCGCCAGGCCTACGTGGGCCTGGCCAGCAAGGACTGGGGCCGCCTGACGCTGGGCCGCCACAACACCCTGATGATCGAATGGATGAGCAAGTACAACCCGTTCGACAATGCCAACTTCTCGATCAAGCGCCCCGACGCCGCCTTCTCCGACCGCACCGACAACGCGGTGATGTACGTCGGCAAGTTCGGCCCCGTGTCGGTCGGCGGCTACTACAGCTTCGGTTGGAACAACGAGCAATCGTTCGACGACAAGACGCTGGGCCGCATGATCGGCGGCGGTGTGCGCTACCAATCCGGCGGCCTGGATGCGGGCCTGCTGTATCACTCGAAGAACGCCGACAAGCCGGCCAAGGGCGCCAACAGCGATAACCGCGAAGACCGCATCGTGGCAGGCGTGTCCTACGACTTCGACGGCTTCAAGCTGTATGGCGGCTACCGCTGGCTGGAACAGAAGCTGACGCAGCGCAATTACAAGAACAACCTGACCTGGCTGGGCTTTACCTACCTGCCGGTGCAGAACAACCGCCTGTCGTTCACCGTGTACCACCTGAATGACGCGGTCTGCGACGACATGAACAACGCCGTCTGCCCGGCCGCGCAAGCCGCCGGCTCCGGCCAGAAGTCCACCCTGTTCGTCCTGGGCAACGAATACGACCTGTCCAAGCGCACCACGGTGTACGCGGTGGCGGCCTATGCGGTCAATGACGAGAAGTCTTCGCAGAGCGTCATCGGCGGCAAGTACGGCGCCAACGTCGAGCCGGGCAAAAACCAGTTCGGCCTGAACCTCGGCCTGCGGCACCGGTTTTGAGCGCGCTTGAACCTTCCACGGGCGGCACGGCGATCGCCGTGCGCGGCCTGCGACACGCCTTCAATGACCACACGGTGCTGGACGGCGTCGATCTGGACGTGCCCGCGGGCACCGTCCTGGCGCTGCTCGGCCCGTCGGGCTGCGGCAAAAGCACCTTGCTCAAGGCGCTGGCGGGCTTGCTGCGGCCGCAGTCCGGCCGCATCGACTTCGGTGGCGCCACCGTCTGCGACGACCGGCGCCACGCGCCGCCGGAGCGCCGCGGGCTGGGCATGGTGTTCCAGGACTATGCCCTGTGGCCGCACATGAGCGTGGCGCAGAACGTCGGCTTTGCGCTGGAAATGCGCGGCGTGCCGCGGCGCGACCGGCCGGCCCGGGTGCAGGAAGCCCTGGCGCTGGTCGGCCTGCACGAGCACGCGGCGCGGCGCCCGTCGGAACTGTCCGGCGGCCAGCAGCAACGCGTGGCGCTGGCCCGCGCCATCGTGGCGCGGCCGCAAGTGCTGCTGTTCGACGAACCGCTGTCCAACCTGGACCGGGCCCTGCGCGAATCGCTCTGCGTCGAGATCGGCGCGCTGCTGCGCCGGCTTGGCACCACCGCCGTCTACGTCACCCATGACCACGAGGAAGCCCATGCCTTGGCGCACACCATCGCCCGCATGGCGCACGGCCGTATCGCCGATCTGGTCATGTCCAAACCCCGGGACTCTGCCTAAAATGCCTCACGCACCCATTTCCAAACTCCTTGCAACGCTCTTCATGACGCTTTCATTCGGATTGGCCTCGGGCCAGGCCAGGGCGCTTACCGTCTACACCGCGGGCCCGGGCGGCCTGATCAAGCAATTGGCCGCGGGTTTCCAGGAAAAGACCGGCATCAAGGTCGACGTGTTCCAGGCCACCACCGGCAAGGTCATGGCGCGCCTGGAAGCCGAGGCCGCCAACCCGCGCGCCGACGTGCTGATCTCCGCGTCGTGGGACACCGCGCAAGACCTGGACCAGCGCGGCTGGCTGCTGGCCTATGACAGCCCCAACGCGGCCCAGGTGCCGGCGCGCTTCAAGGCGCCCACCTATGTCGCGCAGGGCATTTCCGCCCTGGGCATCGTCTGGAATTCGCGCAGCGGCACGCCCGAACCGCGCGACTGGTCCGACCTGACCGGCCCGCAATTCAGGCAGGCCGTCACCACGCCCGACCCCGCCCTGTCCGGCGCCTCGCTGGACCTGCTGCTGGGACTGCAAAGCGCGCAGGGCGAAGCCGCCTGGAAGCTGTTCGAATCGCTACGCGACAACGGCATGACCATCTCGGGCCCCAACGCCCAGGCGCTGACGCCAGTGCTGCAAGGCGCCAAGGCGGCGGTGTTCGGCGCGGTCGATTACGTGTCCTACGCCAGCGTCGAAAAGGGCGAATCGATCAAGGTCATCTTCCCCTCCAGCGGCACCGCTATCGCGCCCCGCCCGATGATGATCCTGAAAACCACCAAGGTGCCCGACGAGGCGCGCAAGTTCATCGACTACGTGCTGTCCGAAGACGGCCAGCGCGCCGTCGCCGACGCCTGGCTGATGCCCGCGCGCCAGGACGTGGCCGGCAAGCGTCCGCTGTTCAAGGACCTGGCGCTGCTGCCCGACACCGCCCCCGGCGCCAACCGCGCCGAGGTGCTGGCGCGTTTCGCGCGCCTGTTCGGCCAACACTGACAGGCCGGGATGCCGGCGTGCCCGGCGTCCCCACCCCGACCATGAAAAGCGTTTTCCTCCTGGCGGCCCTCACCCTGGCCGCCCTGGGCGTGCTCGTCGCCCTGCCGATGGCCTTCGTCGGATTGCAGGCCATCTTTCCGCACCTGGCCGAAGGGTCGCTGCGCAATCCCTTCGGCGCCTGGGCCGCCACGCTGGCCACCCCGGCCGCGCTGACACTGGTGGGCGGCACCCTCAAGCTGGGCCTGGGCGTGGCGGCGGTCAGCGCCGTGATCGGCATTCCGCTGGGCGCCTTGCGCGGCCTGTTCCAGGTGCCCATGGCGCGGCTGTGGGACCTGCTGTTCCTGGTGCCCTTTCTGCTGCCCCCCTATATCGCCGCACTGTCCTGGACCATGGCCTTGCAGCCACGCGGCTATCTCGAACAGCTGGCCGGCTTCAACCTGGGCCCGCTGCTGTTTTCGCCCACCGGCGTGACGCTGGCGATGGGGCTGGCGATCTTTCCGGTGGTGTATTTCGCGGTGTCGCGCAGCATGGCGGCGACCGGCGCACGGCTGGCAGAAGTGGCGCGCGTGTTCGGTGCCGGACCGTGGCGCGCCTTCCTGCGCGTCACCCTGCCGCTGGCACTGCCGGCCATCGCCGCCAGCCTGCTGCTGGCGTTCACGCTGGCCATCGAGGAATACGGCGTGCCCGCCGCGCTGGGCGCGCAGGCCGGCGTCAACGTCATGACCACCGCCATCGAGCGGCGCCTGGCGGACTGGCCCATCGACCTGCCCGGCGCGGCGCTGCTGTCGCTGGTGCTGGTGGCGCTGGCGCTGACGGCCTACGCGGTGCAGCGCGCGCTGACGGCCGGCCGCGGCTTCGAGACCACCACCGGCAAGCCGGCGCCGCTGGCGCGCGGGCAACTGGGGCGATGGCGCTGGCCGGTGCTGACGCTGTTCGCGGCGGTCGCGCTGGTGGCCGTGGCGGCGCCGCTGGCGTCGATGCTGGCCGCCGCGCTGACGCGCCACGTCTCGGCGGGCTTGTCACCCGGCAACCTGACCCTGGCCAATTTCGCGGCCCTGTTCCAGGCCGGCGGCGAAGCCTGGCAGGCGCTGTCCACCAGCCTGCTGCTGGCCACCGGCACCGCCCTGGTGGCAGGCGCGGTCGGCCTCCTGGCGGCCTGGTGCGTCGCCGGCCGCCATGTGCCGGGGGCCGCGGCCATCGATGGGCTGGCGCTGCTGCCCGCGGCGCTGCCCGGCGTGGTCGTGGGCGTGGGACTGATCCTGGCCTGGAACCAGCCGTTCTGGCCCGCCACGCCCTACGGCACCTGGGGCATCCTGCTGCTGTCCTACACCTGCCTGCTGCTGCCCTACCCCGTGCGCTATGTCAGCGCCGCGCTGGCGCAGATCGGCGCCAACCTGGAAGCGGCCGCGCGGGTCCACGGCGCCAGCGCCGCGGCGGCGCTGCGGCGCATCGTGCTGCCGCTGGTGCTGCCGGGCCTGGCGGCGTCGATGCTGATGGTATTTGCGGTGGCCTCGCGCGAATTAGTGACCTCGCTGCTGCTGGCGCCCGCCGGCGTGCAGACGGTGTCGATCTTCGTCTGGCGCCAGTTCGAACAGGGATCGGTGGGCGAAGGCATGGCCATGGCCGCAGTGGCCGTGAGCGTGAGCCTGGCGCTGATGCTGGCAGCCACCTCGATCCGTCGCGCCGCGCGGGCCTAGGGCCTGAATCCAGCCCCGGGCGCAGCGTATTCCTACCCCTCGCCTTGCACCACGCGGTTGCGGCCCTGGCGCTTGGCCTGGTACAGCCCGCGATCGGCGACCTGGATCAGGTCGGTGCAGGGCTGGTCGGCGGCAGGAATAGCGGTGGCGGTGCCCACGCTGACGGTCAGCCACGGCCCGTCGCCCAGGTCCTTCTGCGGAATCTGCATGGCTTCGACCGCGCGGCGCAGCTTTTCAGCGGCCAGGCGGGCACTGCCGGCCGGCGTGCCCGGCAGCACCAGCGCAAATTCCTCGCCGCCAAAACGCGCCGCCAGATCGGTGGACCGGTCGCAACTGGCAAAGATGGTGTTGGCCACGCGCTTGAGCGCTTCGTCGCCGGCAATGTGGCCATAGGTGTCGTTGTAGGACTTGAAGTGGTCCACGTCGATCATCAGCATGCTGATCTCGCGGCCATCGCGGCGCGCGCGCAGCCATTCGGCATTGAGGTATTCGTCGAAATAGCGGCGGTTGCCCAAGCCCGTCAGGCCATCCGAATTGGTCAGGCGGCGCAGCTCCATATTGCTTTCCAGCAACTGCTGCTGGCTCTGGCGCAGCGCCTGGTAGGCCTCGTCGCGCTGCACCATCGCCAGATACGAGCGCGAGTGGTAGCGGATACGCGCCACCAGCTCGATCGAATCGGGCAGCTTGACCAGGTAATCGTTGGCGCCGGCCGCGAAGGCAGCGCTCTTGATGGCGGGGTCTTCCTTGGTGGACAGCACGATGATGGGGATGTCCCGCGTGACCGGGTGGCCGCGATATTCCTGCACCAGACTCAGCCCATCCACGCCCGGCAGCACCAGGTCCTGCAGGATCACCGTGGGTCGCGTCTGGATGGCGACGGTCAGGGCCTTGTAGGGGTCCGAGCAGTAGTGAAAGTCGATGTTGCCCTCGGTGGCCAGCGCCCTGCGGATGGCTTCACCGACCATCACCTGATCGTCGACCAGCAATACCATGGCCGCGTGCGAATTCAGGTCGGCCGAGGCAGGGCTGTCAATGGGAGGGTGCATAGTGTCTTTCCTTGATGTCTCGCCGTATCGGCCGGGTCAGGCAAAAGCCCGCACCAGACGGGGCGCTATCTTATCCAATGGGCAGATTTCCACCGCGGCCTGCAAGGCCGCCGCTGCTTTGGGCATGCCATAGACCGCGCTGGAGGCCTGATCCTGGGCAATGGTCAAGTAGCCTCGTTCGCGCAGCGCCTTCAGGCCGCGCGCCCCATCCTGCCCCATGCCGGTCAGCAGCACGCCGACCGCCTGGCCGCGCCAATGCTGCGCGACGCTATGAAAAAAAACGTCAATGGAGGGACGGTACAGGCTTTCCTTGGGATTCTCGGTGTACCGCAGCGTACCATCCGCCACCAGGTGAAGATGGTCGTCCGTGCCCGCCAGCAGCACCTGGCCCGGCGCCGGCCGTTCGCCTTCGCGCACCAGCCGCACGGGCAGCGTCACCTGGTCGTTGAGCCAATCGGCCATGCCGGCGGCGAACGAGGCGTCCACGTGCTGCACCAGCACGATGCCTGCCGGGAAGGTCACCGGCACGTCGCGCAGCAACTGCGCCAGCGTGGCCGGGCCGCCGGCGGACGCACCGATCACCAGGAGACCCTGCGACGGACCGGGCTGCGCCGTGCTGCGGGGCACCGGCGACAGCGCCGTGCGGTTGTTGCCGTAGCGGCCGATCAGCCAGCCGATATTGCGGATCTTGCGGAGCAGCGGCGCGGCCGCCGTGCGCAGGTCGGCGCTGCCCACCACCGGGGTATCCACCGCATCCAGGGCGCCATGCCCCATCGCGTCGAACACGCGGGAGGTATGCCGCGCGACATCCACCGTGACCACGACGATGGCGCACGGGGCTTCGGCCATGATGCGGCGGGTGGCCTCGACGCCGTCCATGACGGGCATGATCAGGTCCATCAGCACCACGTCCGGACGGTCCAGCACGCATTGTTCCAGCGCCTCCTGGCCGTTGGAAGCGACCCATGCCACCTCCAGCCCCGGCTCAAGCGCGATGACGCGCCGAAGGGTCTCGACGGCTATCTGCAGATCGTTGACGATGCCGATTCTCACGTTCGCGCCTTTCCGATCAAGTCTTCGACGGCGTCCAGCAGCGCGTCGTCGTGGAAGCTGCCCTTGGCGAGGTAGTAGTCGGCGCCGGCATCCAGCCCGCGCCGCCTGTCCTCTTCGCGATCCTTGTAAGACACTACCATCACCGGCAGGCTTTGCAACTTGGGATCCGCCTTGATGCGGGACACCAGTTCGATGCCGTCCATGCGCGGCATGTCCACGTCGGTCACCACCAGGTCAAAGGGTTCGTTGCGCAGCATGTTCCAGCCGTCCATCCCGTCGACTGCCACCGCCACGTCAAAACCGCGGTTCAACAGCAGTTTGCGCTCGAGCTCGCGCACGGTCAGCGAGTCATCCACCACCAGCACGCGCTTGCGGCGACGCGCCTGCGCCACCGAGCCGCCGCCGTCCACGCGGCTCAAGCGGCCGCCTTCGACCAGCTTCTGCACCGACAGCAGCATGTCTTCGACGTCCAGGATCAAAAGCGGCGTGCCGTCGTCCATCAGCGCGCCGGCCATGACGTCCTGCACCTTGCCCAGGCGCGGGTCCAGCGGCTGCACCACCAGCGTGCGCTCGCCTATGTAGCGGTCCACGGCGATGCCGTAAAGCTTGTCGTGGTCGCCCACCACCACCACAGACAGGGTCTCGGCGGCGGGCGCCGGGTCGCCGGAACGCAGGATCTGGCGCGCCGACACCAGCCCGATCTGCCGGTCCATGAAGCGAAAGTGCTGGTGCCCTTCGAGTTGCTCGATGTCCTGCGCCCGCACCTGCAAGGCATGGCTGACATAGGCCAGCGGAAAGGCGTAGATCTCGCCCTGCACCTCGACCAGCAGGCTGCGCACCACCGACAGCGACAGCGGCATTTCCAGCACGAACCGCGTGCCCTGCCCGGTCTGCTGATGGATGCGCACGGCGCCGCGCAGCTGGCGCACCATGGTCTGCACCACGTCCAGCCCGACGCCGCGGCCGGAGATCTCGGTGACTTCGCCACGCGTGCTGAAACCGGACAGGAACAGGAACTCCAGAAGCTCGGCCTCGCTCAGGCGGGCTGCGGTTTCCGCGTTGGCCAGCTTGCGCTGCACGACTTCGACGCGCAGGCGGTCCAGCGAGATACCGCCGCCGTCGTCACTCAGCTCGATCAGCAGCATGCCGGCGGCGTGGCGCGCCGACAGCCGGATCAGGCCCTCGGCCGGCTTGCCGGCTTCCAGGCGGTCCATGGGCATCTCGATGCCGTGGTCCACCGCATTGCGCAGCAGATGCATCAGCGGCGCATCCAGTTTGTCCAGGATGTCGCGGTCGACCTGCGTGGCGTCGCCTTCGATTTCCAACCGTACCTGCTTGCCGAGCGAGCGGCCCAGGTCGCGCACCATGCGCGCCATGCCGCCCACGCCGTCGCCAAAGGGCCGCATGCGGCAGGTCAGCGCGGTGTCGTACAGGCGCTGCGCCAGATGCCCCATGCGCCAGCCGAATTCGTCGACCTCGCTGGCGCGTTGCGTCAGTTCCTGCTGGCAGGCTTCGACGATGCGCTGGGCATCGTCCAGCGCTGCCTGGCTGCGGGCATCCAGATGCACCTCGGCCAACGCGGCCCGCAGGCTGTCCAGCGCCTGGCCAGCGCCTGACTGCAGGCGCCGCAGGCGCAGCATGGACACGCTGAAAGGCGCGATCCAGTGCGACTCCACCAGGGTTTCGCTGGACAGGCCCAACAGCTTGTTGAGCGTATCCGCCGTGACCCGCAGCACCCGTTCGCCTTCGCCCAGGCTCTGGTCCGACACGCGGCGCGCGGGCGGGGGGGGCGGCGGCGGATCGCCGGGCCGTTGCAGCGGCGGCAGGAAGTCCGAGGGCTTGGGCGGGCGCTCGACCACCGGCGCGGCCGGCGGCGCGTTGGGTGCGTTGGACAGGCGCGCCACCAGGTCGTCGATTTCTTCGCCCAGCTCGGCGCCGGGCGTGGCCACCCGCTGCAGCAGATCGGCGCCCAGCAACAGCGCGTCGATGTCGGCAGCCTGCAGACGCAACCGCCCTTCCTGCGCCGCCACCAGGCAGTCTTCCATGGCGTGCGCGATGCGCACCGCCGGATGCAGATCGACAATGCGCGCCGCGCCTTTGAGCGAATGCGCGGCGCGCATGCAGGCTTCGAGCTGGGGCGCAGACGTCGGGTCGTGCTCCAGCGCCAACAGGCCGTTGTTCAGCACCTGCACCTGATTGCGGGTTTCCAGCTGGAACAGTTCCAGCAGCGAGGCGTCGCGCATCTGGTCCGGGTTCACGCCAGGCTCCGTTCCAAGGCTTGCATCAACAGATTCTCGTCCAATACGCCCACGCTGCGGGCGCCGCAGCGGGCCATGCCGCGCGAGTATTTCAGGCTGGCGCCGTCGAGCGTCGCCGGCAGGCTCTCCAGTGCGTCAAGGTCCACCGAGTGAATGCCTTCGACCTCATCGACCGGCAACACCACCGCGCGGCCCGCGCCGCCAAAAATCAGCATGCGCGCCGCGGCCGGCCGCTCGCGGCCGGCATCGGCCGCCACCGTATCCAAGCCCAGCAGGCGCGCCAGCGACACGCAGACCGTCAGCGTACCGCGCACATTGGTCACGCCGAGCACCGCCGGGTCGCGGCGGTGAGGCAGCGTCAGGATGGCGCGCGTGCTGGCCACTTCGTCCAGCGCTTTGGTCGGCAGGCCCAGCCATTCGCCTTGCAGGCGAAACACCAGCAACGAGGACAGCCGGGCCTGCGCCGCCTGGGCGGCGGCCGTGTCCGCGACGCTGTGCTCATGCGTGTCGGCTTGCGGCGGCAGGCGGTCCAGGATGCGCTTGGCCGCTGCCGCATATACCGGACAGTTGCGGCAATGCACATGCTCGGGCAGGCGTTCGCAGCTTTTGTCGCCACGGATGCCGATACGGTTCCAGCAATCATCGACTTCGGATAGCCGTGCCAACGCGTCATTCACGGCGGGCCTCCTGGCGCGCGGCGCGCGCCTGCAAACGGCGGGCGCCTTCCTGGTCACCGTCGGACGCGATCAGCGCGGCCAGATGCAGCAGCGCTTCGCGGTGGGTCGGATCCAGGTACAGCGCCTTGCGATAGGCGGCCTGGGCCTGGCGCGCATCGCCTTCGGCGTCCTGCAACAGGCCCAGCAGATACAGCGCTTCGGCGCTGGCGCCGTGACGGTCCAGATGGGCGCGGCATTGGACCATGGCGTCCTGCACCCGGCCTTGATCGGCCAATGCGGCGATGCCGCGCAAGGAAGCGTCCACATCCTGGCCGCTTGCCGGGGTGGGCAACCGCTGATCCACGGCCGGCTTGCCGGCCGCCACCGCCGCGGGCGGATTGCCCGGCAGGGCCGTGGCCGGCCAGACGCCTGGCGCCGCAACGGCCGCCGGCGCGCGGGTCGGCGCAAGACCATGCAAGCGGGTGGCAGGACGCGACACGGGCGGCGGCGTCCAGGCCATCGCCGCCGGTACGCTGTTCTCGACCGGCGCGGCCTCGGGTTCGGCGCGGAAAGCAAATGCGCGCGGCATCGGCACCGCGGGCAAGCGCCGGCCGGTCATCAAGCTGGTCTCGGCCGGCCCGACGAACAAAATGCCATCGCGCCGCGCGAAGCGCCGCAGCACCGCCACGGCGCGTTCCTGCGTGGCCGCGTCGAAATAGATCAGCAGATTGCGGCAGAACACGAAGTCATACGGCGCCGTATCCTGCAGCAGATGCGCGTCGAACAGATTGCCGGCCAGGAAATGCACACGGGCCGTCACCTGGCTGGTCAATTGATGGCCATCGGCGGTTTCCGTGAAATAGCGGTCGCGGTATGCCAGATCTTCGCCCCGGAACGAATTACGGCCATAGCAGGCGCGGCGCGCGAATTCGACCATGCGCTCGCTGATGTCCACCGCGTCGATCTCAAAGCGCGAGGCCGGCACGCCCGCGTCCAGCAGCGCCATCGCGATGGAATAAGGTTCTTCGCCGCTCGAACAGGGCACGCTCAACACACGCAGCACGCGCGCGCCGGCGTCCAGCGCGGCGGGGCCCTCGGCCGCCAGGGCCGCCCTGCCCGGTCCGCTGACACCCCCCGTCCCGAACAGGCGCGCACGCGCCAGCGCGGCCATCGCGGCCTGCGATTCCGGATAGCGGAAGAACCAGGTCTCCGGCACGATCACGGCTTCGATCAGCTGCTGCATTTCGGCCGGCGAGGTCTGCACCCGCATCAGGTAGTCCTGTACGTCGCCCATGGCCACCGCCTGCATGCGGTGGCGCACCGCGCGTTCGACGGCGGCCTTGCCGATCGAGCCGCTGTCCAACCCCATTTTGCGCTTGAGCACCGCGCTGAAGTCGTCCACCAGCATCATGGCCGAGCCCCAAGCGATTGCGCCGACTCGGCGGGAAACAGCAGCGCGCGCACCGGTTCGGGCAGCAGGTCCGCCACCTTGACGGCCTGGACCATGCCGCGCGTGTCGCTCAGCACCGGCCCCAGGTAACGCGCGGCCGGCGTGTCCAGCCCCGCGGGCTGAAACGCGGCCGGATCATAGTGGACGGTCTCTGTGGCCTGCTCCAGAATCAGGCCCAGCAGCCGGGCCTGCGTCTGGCCGTCGGGACGGTAGCGCACCAGCGCCAGCCGCGTGCTGGTCACCATTGCCGCGGCGCCCGCCCCGGCCAGCGCACTCAGGTCGATGGCCGGCACGGCCACGCCGCGGCAATCGAACATGCCGGCCACCCAGGGCGGCGTGCCCGGCACCTGCTTGAATCCGCGCATGCCCAGCACCTCGACCACGTCGCCGGCGTCCAGCGCATAGCGGTCCGGCCCGATGCGAAACAGCAGGTACAGCCGTCGCCGGGCGGCGGCTTGACCGGCCGCGACGGGCGGGATGGAGGCAAGCTCGGCCATGACCGCGTCAGACCTTGAAGCGCGACACGCCGCTGCGCAGGTCGTTGGCCACCAGCGTCAGCTCTTCGATCGCCAGGCTGGATTGGCGCAGCGATTCCACCGTCTGCTGGGCCGCGTCGCTCAGTTGCTGCAACGCTTGGTTGATCTGTTCGGCGCCGGTCGCCTGCGCCTGCATGCCTTCGTTGACCATCTGCACGCGCGGGGCCAGCGTCTGCACCTGCTGGATGATCTGCGACAGTTGGTCGCCCACCTGCTGCATGTCGGCCATGCCGCGGCGCACCTCCTCCGAGAATTTGTCCATGCCCATTACGCCGGCCGACACCGAGGACTGGATCTCGCGCACCATCTGCTCGATGTCGTAGGTGGCCACCGCGGTCTGGTCGGCCAGGCGCCGGATCTCGGTCGCCACCACCACGAAGCCGCGGCCGTACTCGCCAGCCTTCTCGGCTTCGATCGCGGCGTTCAGCGACAGCAGGTTGGTCTGGTCGGCGACCTTGGTGATGGTGGTAACCACCTGGGTGATGTTGCCGGCCTTTTCGTTCAGGATGGCCAGCTTGGCGTTGACCGAACCGGCCGCGCCGACCACGTTGCGCATGGTGTCTTCCATGCGCGCCAGGCCGACCTGGCCGCTGCCCGCCAGCGAGGCGGTCTGTTCGGCGGCGCCGGACACTTCCGTCATGGTGCGCACCAGCTCGCGCGACGTGGCCGAGATTTCGCGCGAGGTCGCGCCAATTTCGGTGGTGGTGGCGGCCACTTCGGATGCCGTGGCCTGCTGCTGCTTGGAGGTGGCCGCGATCTCGGTCACCGACGTGGCCACCTGTACCGCCGACCGCTGGGTCTTGGCGACCAGGCCGGTCAGCTCGTCCACCATGCCGTTAAAGCCGCTTTCGATGGCATTGAACTCGTCCTTGCGCGCCAGCGTCAGACGGCGCGTCAGGTCGCCGCTGCCGGTGGCTTCCAGCGTTTTCACGATGGCGCTCATGGGGTTGACGATGGCGCGCAGCAGCAAGAAGCCGCAGATGATGGCGGCAACGATGGCCAGCCCCAGCGACACCAGCATGCCGACCTCGGCCTTGTCCACGGCCTTCTGGATGCTGACGGCCGATTCATCGGCCTGCACCTTGTTGGCCGCCACCATCTGGGCCAGCACATCGCGGCCGGCATAGAACGCCGGACGCAGGTCGGACTTGATCTTGACTTGCGCCCGCGCCGGATTCGGTCCCATCGAGGGATCCAGTATTTCGCTGCGGATGCGCATGTAGACCTGCAGCGCCTTCTCGAAGTCATCGAACATGCGCTGGTCGTCGCTACGCACCACGGTGCGCCGGTACTGCTCGATGTCCTCGCGCAACTGCTGGTCGTTCTTGGGCAGCGCGGCCAGGCCGGCCAGGCGCTCCTGCTCGGTGTCGCTGTTGAAGGCATCCTGCACCACCACGAAGCCCGCGAACCACGACGAGCGGATCGAGGTGCTGTAGTAGATGCCTGGCACGGCGTCCGTATTGATCGACTTGGCCTCGGCCTCGACCTGCAGCAGCCGCTGGTAATCGACCACCACCATCAGCGCCATGATGGCCAGGATGACCAGGAAGCTGGCAATGATGCGCTCGCGGAGTGTCAGATTCTTCATACCGGGGACCCTTGTGCTGTGTCGGCTCGCCAGCGCCCGGATCGGCACGGTCGAGGTTTCCGGCGCGTATTTTCCGCGCGCTTGCCACCCATTCATGACGGGATGTGGAAAAGATCAACAATTATTGCAAAGGCGCAGCCTATCAGCTATGAAAAAACGGGGGAAACCCCGCTATCTTGGCGTGGTTCGTCGGAAAAAAGCAAAGCCCTCTTACAAGGGCTTGTCTTTTACTGTGACAACGCGTACCGAATACCCTCAAAACTGCGGCGGACGCTGCCCCACCCAGTCGCGCACCTGGTCATAGGCGTGAGCCAGTTGCAGCACCGCCAGGTCGCCGCGCGGCGGGCCGATCAACTGCATGCCCATGGGCAGCCCCGCCGCGCCGAACCCGACCGGCACGCTGATCACCGGGCAACCGGCCAATGTCCAGGGCGTGACGGTTTCCATCCAGCGGTGGTAGGTGTCCATGGCGCGTCCGGCGATGGCTTTGGGCCAGTCCAGCTCGGCGTCGAACGGGAACACCTGCGCGGTGGGCACGGCCAGGAAATCCACGTCCTGGAACAGGGTCAGCACGGTCTGGTACCACTCGCTACGCGCCTCGGCGGCCTGGAAAACCTGGTGCGCGGTCATGCCGTCCATGCCCTCGACTTCCCAGATGACAGCCGGCTTGACCAGTTTGCGGGTCTCGGAGTTGCTGACCAGGCCGTGCAGTTGGCCGCCCACCAGCAGGTGGCGGTGCGCCAGCCAGATGCGCCACAGCCGCGCGGGATCGAACGGCACGCGGCAGGCGTCGACCCGGCAACCGGCCGCGCCCAGATCGATCAGCGCCTGCTCGCACAGTTCCAGGATGCCCGGCTCCATCGGCAGGTAGCCGTCCCAGTCGCCCAGCCAACCGATGCGCTTGCCACGCAGATCGGCGTCCAGGGGCTGCGCGAACACGGCCGGATCCTCCCCCAGCGACAGCGGCGTGCGCGCATCGGGCCCGGCGATCACGGACAGCATCCGCGCCAGGTCTCGCGGCGTGCGGCCCATGGGCCCCTCGTAGGACAGCTGCTTGAGGAAGACCTCATTGGACGGCCCGAACGGCACCCGGCCGGCCGACGGGCGCATGCCGTACACGTTGCAGAATGCCGCCGGATTGCGCAGCGAGCCGCCGAAGTCGCTGCCGTCGGCCACGGGCAACAGGCGCGCGGCCAATGCCGCCGCCGCACCGCCGCTGCTGCCGCCCGCGGTCTTGGTGGTGTCGTAGGGGTTGCGGGTCGTGCCGTAGACCGGGTTGTAGGTATGCGAGCCCAGGCCGAATTCCGGCACATTGGTGCGGCCGATGAAAATGGCCCCGGCCGCGCGCATGCGTTCCACCAGGATCGAGTCGTGCTGGGTCACCTGGTCCTTGTAGACCAGCGACCCCATCGACGTGACCATGCCGCGCACCGCGGTCAGGTCCTTGGGCGCTTGCGGCATGCCGTGAAACCAGCCCAGCCATTGCCCCGCCGCCAGCTGCGCGTCGCGCTCGCCGGCCTCGCGCAGCAGGTCTTGCGC
>NZ_JAELTJ010001016.1 GCF_016428805.1 Achromobacter sp. ASV32 | reverse complement strand
GTCTCCGGCCGATTCCCCGCTCGCTTTCCTGTCAGCAGGGCCTCCATAAACTTCTAAGTGCTGGAGATTTTATTGCCCAGTAAAAGCTGCGGAGCAGCATCGTCGCCTCGTTCCGATTCATCGTGCCCCTAGCCTCCAGAACCTTAGCCGCACTAGTAAGGTCGGCCATCCATCACTCAGTAGAAAATTTTAGTGATGAGTGCCGTTCACCGTGATGGCGGCTCCCTGTTGGTGGATGCTATCTAACGCGCCGTCGCACGGCTAAGTTCCTGGCTGCCTCGACTGGAGCCGTAACTAACGCGTGGATAAATAGGCGCCTAAGCCACACGTACCGTATATTAGGATTCAGCAGCGTTTCCATGTGCGAACGTTTACCAGAGGAATCA
>NZ_JAELTJ010001015.1 GCF_016428805.1 Achromobacter sp. ASV32 | reverse complement strand
CCCCCCCCCCCCCCCCCCCCCCCCCCCCCCCCCCCCCCCCCCCCCCCCCCCCCCCCCCCCCCTTTCTCAACCAGACGCCGGCATCCGCGCTCGGTTATTAGGTCTCGTGGGCTCGGAGATGTGTATAAGAGACAGGGTCTGGGCCACGCGCGAGGAGATGCTGGTGAAGTTGACGATGGCGCCGCCGCCGGCCGCCACCAGGTGCGGGTGGACGGCGCGGGCGGAGGCGGCGCCGTCGTCCAGGTAGGTGGCTGTGTCTTATACACATCTGACGCTGCCGACGACGATGCGGTTGTGGAGTTCTAGGGGGGGGGCGGGTGAGGTAGAGGGGGGGGGGGGGGGGGGGGGGGGGGGGGGGGGGGGGGGGGGGGGGGGGGGGGGGGGGG
>NZ_JAELTJ010001014.1 GCF_016428805.1 Achromobacter sp. ASV32 | reverse complement strand
CCCCCCCCCCCCCCCCCCCCCCCCCCCCCCCCCCCCCCCCCCCCCCCCCCCCCCCCCCACTCCCACCCCCCCCCCCCCCCCCCCAACAACACAACCGCATCGTCGTCGGCAGCGTCAGATGTGTATAAGAGACAGTCAAATCCAAGTGGTGTCCTCGTTCAGTCAAAAATGATGAAGAAAGCGCCGTCAGATATCACGCGGCAGCTAAGGGCGCCTCTCCTGCAGCGGAAAAATGCCGCGCAAGCCAAGGGCTGTCTCTTATACACATCTCCGAGCCCACGAGACCTAATAACCGATCTCGTATGCCGGCTTGGGCGTGAAAGAGGGGGGGGGGGGGGGGGGGGGGGGGGGGGGGGGGGGGGGGGGGGGGGGGGGGGGGGGGGGGG
>NZ_JAELTJ010001013.1 GCF_016428805.1 Achromobacter sp. ASV32 | reverse complement strand
CCCCCCCCCCCCCCCCCCCCCCCCCCCCCCCCCCCCCCCCCCCCCCCCCCCCCCCCCTCTTTTAATCACCCGGCGACCACCTAGATCTACACAACCGCATCGTCGTCGGCAGCGTCAGACGCCCCTCCCACCCAGACATGAGACGTTGGGCTCGTGAAACTACATTGGATAACGGAAACGTTTTAATATATGAGACATTATGGCATTAGTTCAGAGTTTTGCACTCTTTCTTTTTTTGGGCGGGCTACAGCCTGTCTCTTATACACATCTCCGAGCCCACGAGACCTAATAACCGATCTCGTATTCCGTCTTGGGGGTGTAAAGGGGGGGGGGGGGGGGGGGGGGGGGGGGGGGGGGGGGGGGGGGGGGGGGGGGGGGGGGGGGGG
>NZ_JAELTJ010001012.1 GCF_016428805.1 Achromobacter sp. ASV32 | reverse complement strand
GACAGAATGAGCCCCAGAGTGTAAAGCGGGATACATACTGACATGATGCTGCTGCCGCTGGTGGCTTAAAGGAAAAAGATCAACTCGCTGCTAGAAGCAGGCACAACAGTTGTTTGTGATCGGTATTTCCACTCTGGTATTGTCTACTCCGCCGCCAAGAATAATCCATCTCTCTCGCTTTCGTGGGCAAGGGCGCCCGACAGGGGCTTGCCGCGGCCTGATAGAGTTGTGTTTCTGGACTTGGACGAGGAACAGGCGCGGCAGAGAGGCGGTTGGGGAGGCGAGCTGTATGAACGTGCGGAGATGCAGAGGAGGGTAAGGAGTTTGTTTTTGGGGTTGAGTCGCGGTGGGAAGAGTGAGGATGGGGACGTGGTGGAGGGGATGAA
>NZ_JAELTJ010001011.1 GCF_016428805.1 Achromobacter sp. ASV32 | reverse complement strand
CCCCCCCCCCCCCCCCCCCCCCCCCCCCCCCCCCCCCCCCCCCCCCCCCCCCCCCCCCCCCCATTTTCCAGAATACGACGGCATACGAGATCGGTTATTAGGTCTCTTGGGCTCGGAGATGTCTATCCGCCCCCGCTGCTGCCTCGAGGCAACACTTTGCATGTGGTCAAGTGTTGACCAAATAGGCGTACATTAAATCATAGTCGTAATTCGTGAGTGGGGTATCGATGCAACTGCCACTCAGGTAGTATCTGTCTCTTATACACATCTGACGCTGCCGACGACGATGCGGTTGTGTAGATGGGGGGGGGGGGCGGGGGAGGTGAAAAGGGGGGGGGGGGGGGGGGGGGGGGGGGGGGGGGGGGGGGGGGGGGGGGGGGGGGGGG
>NZ_JAELTJ010001010.1 GCF_016428805.1 Achromobacter sp. ASV32 | reverse complement strand
ATCTTCTGCAAAGGGTATGTTGAAACCGCCAGTGTCGCCGAGTTATGTGAGCTAACAGCCACAGGAATCCGCCGCGCATTTGTGCAATTCGAGCACGTCGATCAGGCAATTGCTTTCATCAAAGAGCACTATCCAAAGATTCTGGTTCCATTGCAACAGTCTACTGATGAGGTACCAGAAGGCCAGTTTGATGCATACGTTCACTATGCCCGCAATCGGGAAGACGATACTCGTTCGAACCAACCTGGTGACTGGAATTGCCCGCAGGTAGGTTAAGTGCTCCAAAGACGTGAGTGGATGGCTCTAACGTTGCATAGTGCGACTTTTCAAATTTCGCCACCAGGAGCAAATGCAGGAGCTGCGGAAGCTACCCATCAGGTATGTGC
>NZ_JAELTJ010001009.1 GCF_016428805.1 Achromobacter sp. ASV32 | reverse complement strand
GTACTAACATGCAGGTCTCAGCGACCTTGCACTTGCCATCTCGGGCCGCTCCAAAAGCAAAACTCGCAACGCAAGACGTAGTCGTGGATTAAGAAGCAAAATACGGCGCCGCAACCTTTGTTTTTTCTTGGCTAAGCAATGAGCATAATTCTATACGGGTAGTCGACGTGAGTTGTGAAAGCCGTTTTGAGAGTACTCCTTACAGTGTCGTGAATCGCGGGAGAAGCAAAGCCTGAATAAGCCGGGAACGCGTCATACTCGCAATGCCTTGGTATAAGTCGACGGTAGCATTCTCATTGAAGCGTAATAAACAGCACATAGCCTTACATACTTAGCGTATGCACATTAGGGTATTAATTTAGCTTGCATAATGAGCTGCATTTGAA
>NZ_JAELTJ010000104.1 GCF_016428805.1 Achromobacter sp. ASV32 | reverse complement strand
GTAGTACAGGTAGGCGGTCAGGTATCGCGTCAGCGTCATGTGCCAGCGTGCCCAGAATTCGATGATGCTGCCCGCCTTGTAGGGCGAGTTGAAATTCAGCGGGAAGCGGATGCCGAACATCTTGGCCAGCCCCAGCGCCATGTCCGAATAGCCGGAAAAGTCGAAGTACAGTTGCAGCGCATAGCACAGGCTCGCGCCCCAGGCGCCCCAGAACTGCAAGTCGCCCGGCGCGGCAAAGCCGGCATCGGCGTAGGGGGCGATGCCGTCGGCCAGCAGTACTTTCTTGGCCAGGCCGATGACGAACAGCATGCCGCCCACTGACAGGTTCTCGGCCTTGAAGCGGTAGTTCTCCGGCTGCGCGAACTGCGGCATCATTTCTTTGTGATGCAGAATCGGGCCGGCGATCAGGTGCGGAAAGAACGTCACGAACAGCACATAGCTGAGCAGGCTGCGTTCCTTGACGACGCCGGCGCGGCAGTCGAGCAGGTAGCCGATCTGGGTGAACGTAAAAAACGAAATCCCCAGCGGCAGGATGATCGAGTCCATGGTCGAACTGGTCATGCCCAGATCGTTCAGGAAGTTCAAGAGCGTGGCGAAATACTTGTAGTGAAACAGCAGTGCGAGGTCTGCGCCTACGCCCAGGCCCACGATCAGCCCTTGCAGCCGCGGCTTGGCAGCCGTGTGCAGGATCAGCAGGCTGACCAGGTAATTGAAGGCGATCGATCCAGCCAGCAGCACCACGAATTGCGGATTCCACCAACCGTAGAACACGAAGGACGTCAGGCACAGCCACAGGGCCGCCAGCCGCAGGTTCAAGCGCCCGGCGCCGTAGTACACCGCCAGCGTGACAGGCAGGAAGACCAGCAGGAACAGGTAGGAATTGAATAGCATCTCGGGTCAGGGCAGTCGGGCCAGCACGGATTTCTCGTCGTCGGTCAACGGCAGCGACAGCGCCATTTCCGAAAATTCCCAGATCACCAATTTCAGGCTCTTGGGCCATTGCTCGCGCTGCTTGAGCGCGACCAGCAGGGCCCCGGAGAACTGCCCACCGTCCAGGCTCAGGTTCCAGATCTCGCGGCCCAGCCCCATTCCCAAGCGTTCGGCGAAATTGCTGCGGCGGCCGTTCGAGCTGCCCGCCAGCAGGACTTCCACCGGCGGCGTCTCGTCCAGCAGGCCGCCGCCGCGTATCGGTTCGATCTTCTGCGGTGATGCCATGTCCAGTTCGGGGCGCCAGCCCGGCCGGGCATTTTCCAGCCCGGCCAGCACGATCAGGTCGCCCATGCGGGGTTGCAGTGGCCCCGGCTTTTCTTCATTGAAGGCCTGCGTGCCGGGACGTTTGAGCAAAGGCAGCGCGGCCTCGGCCACCTGTCGGGCGGCGGCCTGCGCTCCAGTCGCGTTCATATGGACGTCGGTCCGGAAAAAGCGCGGCGCCGGCGCGGCTTGCAGCGCCTGGCGCAGGTCGACGAAGGGCACGTTCTGCGCGCGCAAGGCGTCCTGCCAGGCGTCCAGCGTGCCCCGCATCGGCAGCGACACGGTCTGGCCGCACAGATGGTCGGCTTCGATGCGCGACTTGTCGGGCACCGCCACCACCAGCACCTGCACCTGCTGGCGGCGCAGCTCCTCGACCCAATGCCGCATCAGGCGCAGGCGTTCCTCGAAGACGTGCACACCGGGTTGCGGCCGCAGGCCGTCGCGATAGAACAGCCATTGGGGGCAGCCCATGGCGACCTGGTCGCCAAGCGCTCCCAGCACGCGGTAGCGCACCGAGGAATTCCAGGTGTCCAGGCTGGCTTGCGCGGGCAGGCGCAGTGATTTGTTCAATGCCGTGCCCGCGGTGCCGTTCATCCAGGCCGACGGCGCGACGTCGGCCGCGGTCAGCTTGGCCTGAAACAGGCACCAGACGCCCCAGCCCAGGCCCAGCGCCAACAGCATGCCAAAGACGATGGCGTGCAGCCGGTGTCCGGAAGCTGGAGGCGGCGCCGCCTTGTCCGCTTGCGCCACGGTGTTATTGCCCCACCGCCGCTTTCATGCGGCTGCGCCAGCTGTCGGCGGTCATGATGGAGGCGTTGTCCCACAGCCCCTTGGCGTCCGGCCCCTGCGCGAAAGTAGGCTCGAACATCTGCCACACCAGCACTTGCGGCTTGTTCTGCTTGAAGGCGGGCGATTCCAGGTATTCCAGCAGCATGATCCATTGGCCGACGTTGCCCGGCTTCCAGTTCACGGAAACGGGGCGGTCCAGCACGTTGGACAGCTTTTGCGGGAAGCCGAAGTACGGTTGCACCATGCTGTGACCGGTCACGTGCACCGGCGCCGGCGCGTCGTCGATCAGGCTCTGGTTGTCGGCCTGGCGGCGCACGGTGAAGGTCTCGCGTCCGGCCTGCTTGCGCTGGTCAGGCGTGAGGAACAGCTCGGCCAAGTCGCCGTAGCGGCGTTCGTTGACCACGCTGCCCAGCGGCATGCCGGTGCCCGGCTTGCCGGCCAACGTCTTCACGTCCTGCTTGATCCGCTGGGCCAGCGCTTCGGCGGTGGCGTCGGCGGCAGCCTGGGTCCAGTGCTGGTCGGTACGGTAGAACACGTCCTGGCCGGCGTCCTTGATGCGGCGCAGTACCGCCTCGTCGTCGATGGTGGCGATGCCGGCGGCCTTGAGCTTGTCCTGGATGGTCTGGTAGCGCTTCTTCACCTCGGCGCTCAATGCCGTGCCGTCGGGCAGCTTGTCCTGGTAGAACAGGGTCTTGTCAGGCAGCACCAGCACTTCCAACTGGACGCCCTTGGCGGCCAGCGCATCGCGGGTTTCGCGCACCAACTGGGTCGAGGCGTCGATGCCGCGGGTATCCACCTGGGTCAGGCTGCCCCAGCCGGGAAACAGCCAGTTGTCCTTGCCCTGGATGACGATGGAGGACGCTTGCTGCGCCTGAGTGCCGGCGGCGGCCAGCGCCAGCAGCGCGCCGCACAGCGTAGAGGCGAGCCAACGCGGCGCGCGCGGGAGAGGGGAAGTAGCGGTACTCATGCTTGGCGGACTCCTTGGAGAGGCATACCGGCGCGGCTCAGTAGGACAGGGTCAGGTTGATGAACAAACCCTTGGCCCGGTCGGCTTGGCCGCCACCGATATTGAATCGATATTGGGTGGTCAGGTCCAGGTACGAACGCGGTGCGTTGTAATGGTCTTCGCGGAACCAGTAACGGATATTGAAGCCGGGGCCGGCGCCCATCGACCACGACGAGCCGTCGCCCAACTGGCTGTACGAATCGGTACCGTCGATATCCAGGCCGCTCAGGCGGTTCTTGTTCCAGAGCCAGTCGACGCCCACTACCGCGTAGGGGAAAAACACCAGGCGTTCGCTGATCGGATCGACCCGGTAGCTGCGGCCCACGCGCAGTTCGCCGGCGCCGAAGGCCTGGTCACGCTTGAGCTTGCCCGACGTCTGGTCGGTATCGGCGCCGGTGCTGTTGTTGCGCTTCCAGAGGCGGGCCGACATGTCCTGCCACGAATAGCCGGCCTGCACATAGCCTTCCATCGTGAACCAGCTGGGCCGGTCGATGCGCAGTGTCGTGCCTTCGTACATGCCGTAGGTCACATAGGCCAGCCAGCCGCCGCTGCCGGCGTCCGTCTTGTAGTGGGCCGTCTGGTTGCTGCGGTTCAGGCTGCAACGCAGCTCGTCGGGCTTGGGGCTGAAGGTGCCCTGGCGCGTCGCGGTGCCCAGGTTGAACTGGCGCTCCAGGCCAAAGGTCAGCCCAACTTCGGTGGACGGCGTGAAACGCATGCCCAGCGAGCCCACCGTAGTGGGGATGCCGGAAATGCCCTGGTTGCGGGTTTCGTCGACATTGATGGAGCCGCCGGTGCAAGGGTCCGAGACGGTCTGGCTGGCGGTCTTGCCGCCCTTGTTGTAGAGCGTATTGGACAGGCGCCCGTACAGCTCGAAAGTCTGTGTCGATGAATTCAGGAAGTCCGAAGGACGCCAGAAGATCTCCGTGGTGCTGAAGATGGCGTCGCCCGGCACGGTAATCGCCGCGCCGCCCAGCCCGGACGACGCCGGCCGGGCGCCGCGGTAGCCGGCGGACACGTAGCCGCCCCATTCGCGCGACAGCCCGGCGATGCCGTTGCGGGTGTCGAAGCGTTGCTGCGGCGTAAGTTCAAGCCGGCCCGCGTCGGCCTCGTCGATAGCCTGCTTGAGCTTGTCCACCGCGCCGCGCTTGTCACCCACGCCGGACAGCGCGTAGCCCTCGTCCAGGATGACGGTAGGCGGCGCCTTGCCGGTGGCGCGGGCGGCCTGGAAGTCCTGCAGCGCCAGCTTGGGCTTGCCCATACGCTGGTGCAGGTAGCCGCGCTGCATCAGCAGGGCCGGGTCGTCGGGCTGCGCGGCCAGCGCGTCGCTCATGCGTTTGTCGGCCTCGGCCAGCTGCGCGGCGTTGCCGGCGGCCAGCGTGGTGGTCAACAGGCGCTGCAATTCCTTGTTGGTCGGATCCTGCTCAGCGGCCTTGCGGGCCTGGGTGATGGCTTCCTGGTAGTCTTCGCGCGCATAGGCCGCGTAAGCCAGCGACGCCGGGCCGCCGCTGCCCGCGGCGTCGGACGGCAGCAGCTCGCAGGACGTGCCGTAGGGCGTGTCGCGGCAATCCTGCACCGGGGCAGGGTAGTTGGCCAGCGTCAGCGTGGCCGGCACCGCCGGGGCCGAACGAGCCCGTTTGATACGGGTGGCCGCGGCTTCGTCCTTGGCGCCCAGGGGCTGCAGCAACGCCAGCGCGCGGGCGGTCTCGCCGCCGGCCAGGGAGGCGTCGGCGGCGATCAGGCGCACGTTGCGGCGCTGGTCTTCGTCCAGCCAATCCTGCTTGAGCGCGGCGTCGAAGTCGGCGTTGGCCAGATCCGTCTTGCCCTGGCGCTGGCGCAAGTAGGCGCGCATCACCAGGGCGACCGTGTTCTCGTCATCCTGCTTCAGGGCGTCGGTCGCCGCGTCTTCGGCGGCGGCCAGCTGGTTGTCCAGCATCAGCGCCGTCATCAGCAGCAGACGGTGGCTGGCGGTATCCGGGGCCAGCGCCACGGCTTCGCGTGCCAGCGGCACGGCATCGCCCGGCCGGTTGGCGATCAGCGCCTGGTAGCCCTGTTCGGCCGGCTTGATCGCCAGTCGCCGCTGCATGGTGGTGCGGCGCGCGGTCAGATCGTTCTTGTTGGGCGCGCCCAGCGCGATCGCCTTGTCGGCGGCGGCTTCGGCCTCGGCGTACTTGCCCTGGGCCTCCAGCGCGTCCAGCCATAGCATGGCCCACGCGCCTTGCTTGGGGTCGATGCGGAAGGCCTGTTCGGCGCCGCGCTGCGCGGCCGGAAAATCGCTGCGGTTGTAGTCGGCGTAGGCGCGGGTGGCGATGGGAAAGCCGCGGCGGTAGGCCGCCGTGGTGGCAGGCGCGCCGGCCGCCGCCTTGCCCGCGGGTTGCGCGGCGCGAGGCCGCAGATTGGCGCGGGCCTGGCGCAGCGCGGGCGTATCCAGTCCGCTCTTGATCGCATCGGCGGCAGCCTTGTCGGCTTCTTGCAGCTTGCCTTGCTTTTGCAGCGCATAGATCAGGAGCAGGCGCAGGCGCTCGACGTCCGGCCGCAGCGCGATGGCCGACTCGGCCTGCTGCTGGGCCAGCGCATAGTTGCCGGCGTCATAGCTTTTGTAGCCTTCGTCGGCGAACTGGTAGGCCGCGCCTTCCAGCGGCGCCTCGGCGGCGCGCGGTGCCTGTTGGGCCGAGACGGGGCCGGCATTCCCGGCGCAAGCCAGCGCGGCGGACAGTAAAAATGAACGGGTCAGTGGCTTCATGGGGTCGCGGGTTTGTCGTCGGGATGCGCTGCTGCGGCAGCGTTCTGGCCGCCTTGCTGGAAGTGGATGGCTTCTTTCAGCGTGCCCTCGTCCAGCCAACCCTGTTCCATCAGGATCTCGCCCAGCGGTTTCTTGTCGCGCGACTGGATTTCCAGCGCGCGCGCCAGTTTATCCTCGTCGATCGCCTGCCACGACAACAGCAGCTCGCCCAGGCGCTGGCGCTGTTGGGCCAACTGGTCGGTGGACGGGAAGTCGTGCATGGTCTTGTCCCAGGCCAGGCGCTTGCCGGTGATCAGGTGCCCGATGAACAGCCTCCAGGCGCGGGCCGCCGCCATGGCATTGATGAAGTTGCCCACGATCATCCGCGGGATCGACAGGATCGCGTGCTCCCAGCCATACATGCGGCCAACGAAATAGGCCCGCTGCACCACCCTCAGCAGCAGTGCCACGGCGTTGATCCACATCAGCGTCACCAGCCAGCCGCCCGGCTTGAAATAGGACGGGTAATACACTTTCCACCAGCCGAACAGGTCCGCCAGGTAGAAGAGGAAAAAGTTGGCCAGCAGCACGTACGCCAAAATCGCGATGAACGACGTCACCAAGCCCTTGCGGTCGCGGAACAGCAGATACTTGGTGGCCAGCGATCCGGTCCAGCCGACCTGCTGCCAGCCCTGCAAGCCGATCCCCAGCGTCCAGCGCGCCTTTTGCCGGTAGGCGGTGCGGAACGTGTTGGGGAAGTACTCGCGCACCCCCAGCGGCATATGCACGCTCGAGATCTTCTCGCGTCCCAGGCCGAACCATGACCGCCGGCGGGTCACATATTCGACGCCGAACTTGCCGAAGATCTGGCGCATGCCGCGCTGCGCCAGCCGCGCGCCGATGTCGTAGTCTTCGGTCAGCGTATCGGTATTGAACGGCTGGTTATTGGTTTCCGCCGCCAGTTCAACCAGGGCGCGGCGCGAAAAGCAGGTGCCCACGCCGGCCGACGGCACCATCTTGGACAGGCTTTCGCGCACCACCAGGTCCTTGGTGTGCCATTCCGCGAACTCGTCCATGTAGGTGCCGGCCACCAGTTCGTACCAATGGCGTTCCAGCGAGGTCACCGGCAACTGGATGAAATCGATGCGCGGCAGCAGGTAGTTGTAGTACTTGAGCTCCAGCGGGTGCAGCACGTCTTCACTGTCATGCAGGATGACGCCGGCGAACGGCACCGGCTGCCTGGCGTCCTGCGCGAAGATCGCCTGCACGATCCAGTTCAGGCAGTCCGCCTTGCAGGTCGGCCCGTCGTGCGGCACTTCCACCCGGATCAATTGGCGGTAGCGCCGCCGCATCCGTTCGACTTCCTTGATCGTCCGCTCGTCGTTCTGATACGTGCCGGCGAAGATCATGTAGTTCTTGTATTCCAGCGTCGACACCATGGTCTCGAGCATCGACGCGATCACGTCGTACTCCAGCCACGCGGGCACCATGATCGCCAGCGGCTGCTCTTCTTTCTCGCGCAGTTGCGAGGCCGCCAGCGGCGCATAGCGGCGCTTGATGGTGACCGACCGCCATGCCTCGCGCACCCAGAACCACGCGTCGATGAACAGGTCATCCAGGCTCGAAAGCAGGATGATCACGCCAACGATGGCGGTCACGATCTCCAGGCCGCGGTAGTAATCGGCGATGAGATAGGGCCAGTAAAGCGAAGACATGGGCGGACGTGTCCTGGATTACTTGCTGTCCTTGTTCCTGCGTCCGGCGCGCATCGCCAGGATCAGGATCAACAGCAGTACCAGCAGGCTGATGCTGATCGCCGGCACGCTCCAGGAGATATAGCGGCGCCATTCGAAGAAGGCGCTTTCGCCGGCGCCGGGCGGATGGCTGGCATCCGGATTGGCGCTGTCGATCCAGGCTACCGGCCCGCTTGCGCCGATGATCGCGACGTTGCCGCGGTTCAGCACGAAGGGCGCATCCAGCATGCCGGCGCGCTGGCCCAGGGTATGCCACAGCACGCCGTCCTGGCCGCTGGCGCTGACGACCTCGGCGGTACTTAGTTGATCCAGTCCGGAAATGTCCAGCCAGGTCGCGTTCTTGCCCTGCACGCGCAATTGCTTGCGGTCGTTGACGCTGACCATGGGCTTGGCGCCCTCCATCGCCACTTCCATCGCCAGGAAGGGGCGGGCGGGCTTGACGGCCTGGCCGCCTGACGCCACCGTGAGTTCGGCCCGCGAGGTGGAGATACCGCTGGCCGCGGCGATGCCGATCAGGCGCTTCAGGTTGTCGGGGGCGTCGGCCAGATAGGTGTCGGGGATGATGACTTGCGGGGTGCCGGCAAGCAGCGGCAGCAGACCGACGAACGTGCCATCCGGCTCGGCCCGATCAGGCTTCACATAGCTGGTCGGCAGCACGTTTACCGGATAGCCCTGCGGGATTTCGTTGCAGTCCACCGAGACGGGCTGGCGCTGAAAGGTCACGCGCACCGCATTGGTGACGCCCAGCGCGTAGCCGGGCACGCGTGCGGTCAGGCGTTCCGGCTGGCCGTTGGCGTCCAACTGCTTGGCCGCCAGCAGGATGCCGTTCCAGAACACCGATGCCACCGGCCGCGTCGACGAGGCGCCGGGCGCCGCCGACAGGTCCATGACCAGTTCGCCGGGCATGCGGCCGTCGGATGACACCGCGGCCAGCGGGAAGGTCGTGGTCCAGTCGCCGCTGGCCACTACGTTGAAGCTGTTGGGCGAGCCGCCCAGCGCCGTCAGGCGCAGGCCGCCGTCCTTGAAGGTTTCGGGCGGCGTGGCGGCCGTGACCTGCACCTGGCGCGTCACCAGAATGCGGCGCCACGCGGTATCGAACGCGCCCGCGCCTTGGGCGCCGGCATCCGCCGCCACCGCGATCACGGCCTGTCGGCCCATCGCGGCCAGCCGGATTTCCTTGGATTGCAGGTCCGCGGCGGCCAGCGGCACGCGCTGGGCGCGCCAGGCCTTGAAAGCCTCGGCCGCATCGGCGTCGGACGCCAATTGCGATTGCAGGGCGTCCAGCGCCTCGTTCAGCTTCGCACGCAGCGCGGCATCGGCAATGACGACATCGCCGGCGACGTCTGGCGCCCCCATGACCAGCAGCGCGCCGATCTCGGCGGCATTGGCTACCTTGTGTTTCTCGTGGCCCGCCAGCGCGGCGAAGGCCGGGATGGAGGCCAGTCCGGCCGGGACCTGCAGACCCCAGGTATCGACCTGGTCGCCCACGGACGGAAATGCCCGCACCGCGACGCGCTTGCCGGCGCGCTCCAGCGCCACGCCGATGCGCCAGGCGCTGTCGAAGGCCGGCTGGTCCAGCTTGGCGCCGGCCACGATCAGCGTCGGTTTGCCGGGCAGGGTGCCCCAGGCGTCATCCAGATTGCCGATAGCCGAGGCGTCATAGCGGTAGGTCAGGCGCGTTTGCGGCGAGATCGTCAACGCGTTGGCCGTGGCGCGGTTGCTTTCACAGTGGCGCAGCGCGATCTCGGACTGCCAGTCCACGCCCACCCGCAGAAAACCGCTTTCGCGGCTGCGCGGATCGACCGCGAAACTGCGCGTTACGGTGCCGTCGCCGTCGGCGATGCGCTGGGCGTTCAGGGGCACGCCGTCAGCCCACAGCACCAGGCTGGTCCGGCCTGGCTCGCCTTTGGTGTACTTGGCGTCGAAATTCAACGTCGCGTCGGCGATCGGCACGCCGCGCGGCACCGGGACATAGAACTCCTGGCGCGCGTCGCTGTTGCTCAGGACCACCGGCTCGCCGATACCCAGATCGGCCAGCGTGGTGTTGCGCGTCACCCAGTCGTCGCCCTGCAATTGACGCAGGGCGTCTGCGGCGGGGCTGGCCAGCGCGCCCAGGGGCAGCAACAGGCCGGCGGCCATCAGTGCGCGGCAAAGCGTCAGCGCGGCGGGAAAGGGAGTGGACTTTGACATGGGGGCTCCAGGCGGGAGATACAGGGCTGAAGGCATCAGGCCGGCGTGCCGGCGTTGGACCCGTAGGGATCGAATTCAGCGACGGGGCGGCCGCAAAGCGCATCGACGATGCGTTCGCTGGCCCGGCCGTCGCCATAGGGATTGATGCGGCGCGAGAAAGAGGCGTGCAGCGTGGGATCGTCCAGTAGCCGGGTGACCTCGGTGACGATGCGCCGTGTATCAGTGCCCACCAGGGCCACCGTGCCCGCTTGTACGGCTTCGGGCCGTTCCGTCACTTCCCGCATCACCAGCACCGGCTTGCCCAGGTAGGGGGCTTCTTCCTGCACGCCGCCGGAATCGGTCAGGATGAGGTGGGCGCGCTGCATGAACCAGACGAAGTCCAGATAATCCAGCGGGTCGATCAGGTGCACACGGTCCAGGCCGGCCAGATCCGTCATGACGACGCTGCGCACTTGCGGGTTCAGGTGCACCGGGTAGACGATCTGCAGGTCTTCGCGGCGCGCCAGTTCGGCCAGCGCGGCGCAGATGTTCTTGAAGCCGTCGCCGAAGCTCTCGCGCCGGTGTCCGGTGACCAGCATGAGGCGACGCTTGGGATCGAGCCAGTGGTAACGCGCTTGCAGTCCACGCGCCAGTTCACCGTCGGGGGCGAGCTTGGCGCATGTCATGGCCAGCGCGTCGATGACGGTATTGCCGGTCACGGTGATGCGGCCGGCCAGATTCTCGCGCAGCAGGTTGCCACGCGATTCGGCGGTAGGCGCGAACAGCCAGTCGCCAATCGCGTCGACCACGCGGCGGTTCATTTCTTCGGGGAAGGGCATGGCCAAGTTGCCGGTGCGCAGACCGGCTTCGACGTGGCCGATACGAATCCGGCGATGGAACGCCGCCAGCGCGCAGGCCGAGGCGGTGCTCGTGTCGCCGTGCACCAGCACGTAGTCAGGCTGTTCTTTTTCCAGCACGTCGTCGACACGGCTGATCAAGCGGGCATACAGGCCATTCAAGGTCTGGTTGGGCACCATGATGTCCAGGTCGTGCTGGGCGTGCAGGTCGAACAGCGCCAGCACCTGGTCCAGCATCTGGCGATGCTGGCCGGTCACACAGACCACACTGTCGATCAGCGGCTCGTTTTGCAGCGCGGCCACCAGCGGCGCCATTTTGATGGCTTCAGGACGCGTTCCGAATATGGAAAGTATCTTCATCGCATTGGCGCGGCCCAGGCCGGTGGCATTTTCTTGCGTTTATTATGTCTTGAAAGCATTGGTAATATGTGACGGAGTATTTCCCGACATTCCGAATGGCTGGCAACAGTTGGCTAACTTGTTAGCAGTCGGATCGCTGCGCCTGTCTCCAGAGGGGCATAAAACGGGGTCGTATCGAATTTCGTGGGGTCTCGGTGGCCGTATCATGGTGTATCCAAGTTCGTTTCTTTTAGTTACTAGGTATCGGTATCGTCACTGCCAAAGATATTGATGAAAAACAATCGGCGATCCTTTTTCCCATACGGCGAATCGTTTTGGAAAACGGCCGGATTTCCGAGCCGGTGGCAAGATCAACCCTGGAAGCAACGCACTTGACTCTGTAGTTGCTTCAGGTTTTCTGATGCGGTCAGGGCGTCGCGGCCGCGCCGTCCAGAGGTCAGCAAGGAGCACCATGAGCGATAGTCACCAACACGGCGAAATACGCGCCTTGCCCGAATCCCGTCTGTGGATCGCGTTCGGGCTGACCAGCACCTTCATGATGGTGGAGGTCATCGGCGGCCTCTGGACGGGCAGCCTGGCGCTCATCTCCGACGCCATGCACATGATGACCGACGCCATCGCGCTGTTGCTGGCGCTGATCGCAATCCGGGCGGGCCGCAAGGCGGCGGACCTGATGCGCACTTACGGCTACGCGCGCTTCGAGATCCTCGCCGCCGCCGTCAACGCGCTGGTGCTGCTGGGCGTGGCGTTCTACATCCTCTACGAGGCTTATCGTCGATTGGATGCGCCACCCGATATTCAGTCTGGCGGCATGCTGGTTGTGGCGATCGCCGGCCTGGTGATCAATCTGGTGTCGATGCGCCTGTTGGCCAGCGCCAAGGACGAAAGCCTGAATGTGAAAGGGGCCTATCTCGAAGTCTGGGCCGACATGCTGGGTTCGGTCGCCGTCATTGCCGGCGCGATCATCATCTGGCTGACGGGCTGGCAGTGGGTCGACTCCGCCCTGGCCGTGGCCATCGGCTTCATGGTGTTCCCGCGTACATGGGTGTTGTTGCGGGAATGCATCAATCTGCTGCTTGAAGGCGTGCCACCCGGCATGAGCCTGACCGCCGTGCGCGACACGATCGCCGGCACCGCGGGCGTGGCCAGCGTGCACGACATTCACCTATGGGCCATCACCCAAAAGCAACCCCTGCTGACCGGCCACGTGGTCCTGGCAGCCGGCGCCGACGGCGAAAACGTCAGGTTGGACATTGAACGCCGCCTGCAGGAAGGCTTCGACCTGCATCACACGACGCTGCAGATGGAGCGCACTGACCGCTCCAGCGAAGAGCACATCCACTGAGCGCCAAAAAAAAATGGCCAACCGGTAAAGGTTGGCCATTTTGGCGACATCGCAGTATTTGGTGGAGCCGGGGGGAATTGAACCCCCGTCCGCAAGCCCTCTGCAATCAGTTCTACATGCGTAGTCGATTTATTTGGTTTTAACCTTGGACTTAGCCAACCGACAGGCCGGACCAAAGCGATTCACGTAATTTAAATCTGAGCCGTGTGACCCCAGCGCAGACCGATTCCTTGTGAATGTCGCTGCTGTGGTTCGAGGGTTACCCCCCTAGGAAGTTGCCTTCCTCCACCTGACCCAAGGACAGATCAGTGCAGCGGCTCACCGCTTAAGCGGCGAGAGCGAAACGCTCGTCGTTGGCGTTTGTAGTGTTTCCAGTGGTTTAACGAGCGAACTGGTGCTCGGCATGCCCTGAGTTGTTTCGCGACCCACGTCGAATCCGGATCGGCCCCAAGAAGATCTATTGTACTGGTAAACGCAATAGCCTGCTGCCTTTCCGCGCCCCGCCTGACTGGACGGGGCGTGTCAGGCGAGTGCTACGCGACGTTGGCGCAGGCCGGCTTGCCGGCGGCGCGCGGACGCGAGGCCGCCATCAGCAGGAATGCCAGTGCCACGGACAGCGCCACGATGGCTGCCGCCGCCCAGCCCAGCGACGCCAGGCCGTAGTGGTCAATCACGTTGCCGCCGACGACGGCGCCCAGGCCGATGCCGATGTTGGCACCCGAGATGTTGAGCGATGCGGCAAAGGCCGGCGCCTCGGGCGCCGACTTCATCAGGCGCACGTGGCAGACGATGAATAGCGCGGCCTGGGCGACGCCCCAGATCGTCAACGCCACGGCCAGCAGGCCGTGCGACTGCATGACCGGGCCAACGAAAGCCAGACCCGCGGCCATCAGCGCCGAGAACAGTGCCGTCGCGCCCAGCGGGCTGCGGTCCACCATGCGGCCGCCCAGCGTGTTGCCGATCAGGCCAACGGCACCGAAGGCCATCATGGTCCAGCCGACGATCTGGCCGTTGAAGCCGGCCAGGCGTTCCAGCATGTCGGCCAGGTAGGTGTAGGCGGTGAACATGCCGGTAAAGACCAGCAGGGACAGCACCACGTGGCCCACCACGATGGGGTTGCGCAGGATGCGCAATTGCGTGACCAGCTTGACGCTCTCGGCGCGGATGCGGGTGCTGGGGAACGCCAGCAGCAGGAGCAGCGCCTTGGCGAATGCCACGCCCGACAGCACCCAGAAGGCCGCGCGCCAGCCGAAAGCGTCCGAGATCAGCACGCCGATGGGAATACCGAACACCGTGGCGGCCACAATGCCGAAGGCCACCATCGAAATCGCGCGACCGGCGCGGGCCGGGCCCACCAATTCCACCGCGGTGGCGCTGGCCAGCGACCAGAACACGGGCAGGGCCAGGGCGGGCACGAAGCGGGCGATTGCCATGACCCAGATGTTGGGCGCCAGCGCAGCCAGCGCGTTAGACAGGCCAAACAGCACCAGCACGCTGATGAACAGGCGCTTGCGTTCGATGTTGGCCATCAAGGCTGTCAACATGGGGCCGGTGGCCGCCACCGTGAAGGCGAACAACGATACCAGCAGGCCAGCCTGGGACACGGTGACGTTCAGGTCGCGTGCCAGGCTGGGTAGCAGGCCGACGATCAGGAATTCCGTGGTCAGGATGGTGAAGCCGGCGGCCGAAAGTAACAGGATGGGCAAAAGCATGGGCAAATTCCTGGTGCGCGCGATGCCGTTGGCAACGCGCGGATAGTGCGGAGAGGGCGTATCAAAAGGTCTAGGTTGCGCGCCGTGGACAGGTCGGCGCGCAAGTGCCCGAGGGCTGCAGGCCGTCGGTGCGTCGAGCGCAATCGCTGCGCGGGCGTGGCCGCGCGGCGCCGGCATTTGCCGGGAAAGGCAATCGGGAGGCTCCCGGATTGCCTTGCATGGAAGCTACTTTAATTCAACTGCCGGGCAGGATAAAGCCACGGCATCCGGATAAATTGTTCGGTCAATTCAACTAATGTGACCGAACGATTGTCACGCGCCGGGGTGCCGCCCTGGGTCAGCGCAGGTCGCGCGGCAGCAGCGGCTGAATCGCCGGCCACAGGTCGGCTGGCGTATGGGCGCAGGCGTCGGCATCCCAGGCGCTGAGGTTGTCTTCCTCGCCTACGTAGCCGTAGGCGGCCGCGACCGCCGGCATGCCGGCGGCGTGTGCGGCCTGGATATCGCGCAGGTCGTCGCCGACATAGACGCAGCGGTCGACCGCAAAGCCGGCTTCGCGCGCGGCGTGTTGCAGTGGCAACGGGTGCGGTTTGGCGTGGGCGGTGGTGTCGCCGCAGACCAGCACGGCGCTGTCACGCGTCAGATCCAGGAATTCGACGATCGGCAGCGTCAGGTATGTGACTTTGTTGGTCACGATGCCCCATGACAGGCCGCGCTGGCGGATATCGGTCAGCAAGGCCTCGATGCCGGGAAACAGCTTGCTGTGGACGGTGGAGCTGGCCGCGTAGTCTTCCAGGAACTGCAGGCGGGTCGGCTCGTAGTCGGTATCGCCCGGCTTCAGGCCGAGGGCCACGCGCAACAGGCCGCGCGCGCCTTGCGAAGCGACCGGACGCAGGGTTTCGTAGGGCAGGGGCTCCAGCCCGCGGCGGGTGCGCTGCTGGTTGGCGGCCGCGGCCAGGTCGGGGGCGGTGTCGGCCAGCGTGCCGTCGAAATCAAACAGGATCAGGGCGCTCATTTGCGGGTAGCCATCAGGTAGTTGACCGAGGTGTCGGACGTCAGCGAGTAGATCTGGGTGATCGGGTTGTATTCCATGCCGCGCATGCCGACCGGCTCCAGGCCCGCGCCGCGCGCCGCCGCCGCCAGTTCGCTGGGTTTGATGAACATGTCATAGCTATGGGTGCCGCGCGGCAGCAGGCGCAGCATGTATTCGGCGCCCACGATGGCGAACAGGAATGCCTTGGCATTGCGGTTGAGGGTGGAAAAGAACACCCAGCCGCCCGGCTTGGTCAGCGCCGAGCACGCCCGCACGATGGATGCCGGATCCGGCACGTGTTCCAGCATTTCCATGCAGGTCACTACGTCGTACTGGCCGGGCTGTTCGGCGGCCAATTGCTCCACCGGCACCTTGCGGTAGTCGACCTTCACCCCCGATTCCAGGCCGTGCAACCGGGCCACCTTCAGCGACTTGTCGGCCAGGTCGATACCGGTGACGTCCGCGCCCGCACGGGCCATGGATTCGGAGAGAATGCCGCCGCCGCAGCCGACATCCAGCACCTTCTTGCCGCTGAGACTGCCGGCGGACTCCTGGATCCATTCCAGGCGCAGCGGATTGATGGCGTGCAGGGGCTTGAACTCGCTTTCGGGGTCCCACCAGCGACTGGCCAGGGCGCTGAACTTGTCCAGTTCGGCCTGGTCGGCATTGATGGTGGCTTGGGCGGTGTCGGAGGTGTGGGTGGTCATGGGCGGTCCAGCATAAGGCGGCTTTCTCTCTATATATAGAGGGGCTGCGGCGCTTGGGCGCGGCAGCGGCCGGGACGTTTGCACCGTATTGGTGCAAGCCGGGCGAAAAAAAGGGCCTCGCTATGCGAGGCCCCTTATTGTAGCTAGTCCGGCAATTACTTGCGGCTACCCACGATTTCGATTTCAACGCGACGGTTCTGGGCGCGGCCTTCCTTCGTCTTGTTGGAAGCGATCGGGTTCTTCTTACCCTTGCCTTCCGTATAGATACGGTTGGGATCGATGCCCTTGCTGACCAGGTAAGCCTTGACCGAAGCGGCGCGGCGCTCGGACAGCTTCTGGTTGTAGGCGTCCGTACCGATCGAGTCGGTGTGGCCCACAGCAATGATGGTTTCGAGGTCGATGCCACGAGCTTGCTGGGCGACTTGGTCCAGCAGCTGACGGCCTTCCGGCTTCAGCGTCGACTTGTCGAAGTCGAAGAACGTGTCAGCGTTGAAGACGACCTTGGCCGCCATCGGGGCCGGCTTCGCCTTCGCTTGTGCAACCGGAACGCCGTCGCAACCGGGGATGCCGGTGGCCGGGGTCCAGAACGCATCGCGCCAGCACAGTTCGTTCGTACCGTTCTTCCAAACGTTACCGAACGGATTGCGCCAGTTGTCCACCGTCTGCGGATAGGACTGGGCCGAGGCTACACCCGAGGCCGTGACGGCAGCGAAGGCGAGCGCCAGAGCGAATTTGGAGGGTTTGTTCATGTTTCTCCTCGTTGAGCTTGAAGCTGGATAAGTGACTCGCAGCGAACCCCCGCCGCATATCAGGAAAACGGGGCCAGTATAGCAACGCCAAGAGCTGGTTCAAAGGAATAGCTACTGGGTTTCCTGCGTGCTGGAAACAATCTTAAGGCATTTGGGGGGCTTTGGCTTCCCTGGACAGGCGCATTGACGCTGGATATGACGTTTTCGGCGCTCCATCGGTTTTGCCTGTTGGTTTTTGGCAACAGGGTGCCTGGGCGTTGGCGGGCGCGCCGCTGCCGCCCGCGGCCGACATCCGGTCCAAGGTCCGCGCGGACCTCGGGGCAGCGCCCTTCGGACCACGATCCGAATCGAATGATAGAATTTCCTGTTTACCCGGCCCGGGTTCCTCCTTACACGATTCTGTCGTTATATATATGGATTCCTTTGCCAAGGAGACGCTTCCGGTATCGCTGGAAGAAGAGATGCGCCGCAGTTACCTCGATTACGCGATGAGCGTGATCGTCGGGCGGGCGCTACCGGATGTGCGGGACGGGCTCAAGCCTGTCCACCGGCGCGTGCTCTACGCGATGCACGAGCTGAACAACGACTGGAACCGCGCCTATAAGAAGTCCGCGCGTATCGTCGGGGACGTCATCGGTAAGTACCACCCCCACGGCGACCAGTCCGTCTACGACACCATTGTCCGCATGGCGCAGGATTTCTCCATGCGCTACATGCTGGTCGACGGCCAGGGCAACTTCGGCTCCATCGACGGCGATAACGCCGCGGCGATGCGGTATACCGAAATCCGCCTGGCCAAGATCGCCCACGAACTGCTGGCCGACATCGACCAGGAGACGGTGGACTTCGGCCCCAACTACGACGGCAGCGAGCAAGAGCCGCTGCTGCTGCCTTCGCGCCTGCCCAACCTGCTGGTCAACGGCAGCTCGGGCATCGCCGTGGGCATGGCCACCAACATTCCGCCGCACAACCTCCAGGAAGTGGTCGACGGCTGCCTGTACTGCCTGCGCAATCCGGCCTGCTCGGTCGATGAACTCATGGAGATCATCCCGGCGCCTGACTTCCCCACGGGCGGCATCATCTACGGCATGTCCGGCGTGCGCGAAGGCTATCGCACGGGCCGTGGCCGCGTCATCATGCGCGCCAAGACGCACTTCGAGGACATGGAAAAGGGCAATCGCCAGGCCATCGTGGTCGACGCGATTCCCTACCAGGTCAACAAGAAGACGCTGCAGGAACGCATCGCCGAGCTGGTCAATGACAAGAAGATCGAAGGCATCTCCGACATCCGCGACGAGTCGGACAAGGACGGCATGCGCCTGGTCATCGAGCTCAAGCGCGGCGAGGTGCCCGAGGTTGTCCTGAACAACCTCTACAAGAACACGCAGTTGCAGGACACCTTCGGGATGAACCTGGTGGCGCTGGTCGACGGCCAGCCCCGCCTGCTCAACCTGAAGCAGATGATCGACTACTTCCTGCAGCATCGCCGCGAAGTGGTGACGCGCCGCACGGTGTTCCAGCTGCGCAAGGCCCGCGAACGCGGCCACGTGCTGGAAGGCCTGGCCGTGGCGCTGGCCAACATCGACGACTTCATCGCCATCATCAAGGCCGCGCCGACGCCTCCCGTCGCGCGCCAGGAACTGATGGCCAAGTCGTGGGATTCGTCGCTGGTGCGCGAAATGCTGTCGCGCGCCGACGGCGATACGCCCGGAGGCCGTGCCGCCTTCCGCCCCGAGGACCTGGGTGTGGAATTCGGCCTGCAAGGCGACGGCATGTACCGCCTGAGCGACACGCAGGCGCAGGAAATCCTGAACATGCGCCTGCAGCGCCTGACCGGCCTGGAGCAGGACAAGATCGTCGGCGAATACAAGGACGTCATGTCCACCATCGCCGACCTGCTGGACATCCTGGCCCGTCCCGAGCGCATCACGACGATCATCGGCGAAGAGCTGCAGGCCATCAAGGCCGAGTTCTCGACCAGCGCCAAGGACTCGCGCCGCTCGGACATCGAACTGAACGCGACCGAACTCGACACCGAAGACCTGATCACGCCCACCGACATGGTCGTGACGCTGTCGCACGGCGGCTATATCAAGAGCCAGCCCTTGTCCGAATACCGTTCGCAAAAGCGCGGCGGCCGCGGCAAGCAGGCGACGGCGATGAAGGAAAACGACTGGATCGACCAGTTGTTCATCGCCAACACCCACGACTTCCTGCTGTGCTTCTCCAACCGCGGCCGCGTGTATTGGCTGAAGGTCTGGGAAGTGCCGCAAGGCACGCGCAATTCGCGCGGCAAGCCGATCGTCAACATGTTCCCGCTGGCTGACGGCGAGAAGATCACGGTGGTGCTGCCGGTCAAGGAATTCAGCGAAGATCACTACGTCTTCATGGCGACCTCGCGCGGCACGGTCAAGAAGACCCCGCTGTCCGACTTCTCCAACCCGCGCAAGGCCGGCATCATTGCTGTCGACCTGGACGACGGCGATTACCTGATCGGCGCCGACCTCACCGACGGCAAGCACGACGTCATGCTGTTCTCGGACTCCGGCAAGGCCGTGCGTTTCGACGAAAACGACGTGCGTCCGATGGGCCGCAATGCCCGCGGCGTGCGCGGCATGATGCTCGAAGATACGCAGAACGTCATCGCGTTGCTGGTCGCGGGCGACGAAACCCAGACCGTGCTGACCGCCACCGAAAATGGTTACGGCAAACGCACCCCGATCGGCGAGTACACGCGCCATGGCCGTGGCACCAAGGGCATGATCGCCATCCAGACCAGCTCGCGCAACGGCAAGGTCGTCGGCGCCGTGCTGGTCATGCCTTCGGATGAAATCATGCTGATCACCACGGGCGGCGTGCTGGTGCGGACCCGGGTCGCGGAAATCCGCGAAATGGGCCGAGCCACGCAGGGCGTTACCCTGATCAACGTCGACGACGGCAGCACCCTGTCCGGCGTGCGTCGTGTCGTGGAAAGCGATGCGGATGACGACGGCGAGGACCTGGAAGACGGTCAGGAAGACGGCGGCGACGACGCCGGTCAAGCAGATTCGACGGAACCTACGGAGCAATAATGGCCCGCCCCTGGAACTTCTCGGCAGGCCCCTCGGCCTTGCCCGAGGTGGTGCTGCAGCAAGCTGCTGCGGAAATGCTGGACTGGCACGGCAGCGGCATGTCCGTGATGGAAATGAGCCATCGCGGCAAGCACTTCGTGCAGATCTGCGACGAGGCCGAAAATGATCTGCGCGATCTGCTCGGCCTGTCGCCGGACTACGCCGTGATGTTCATGCAGGGCGGTGGTTCCGGTGAAAACGCCATCGTTCCGATGAATCTCATGGGCCGGCGCGGCACACCGAAGGCTGACTTCGTCGTGACGGGTCATTGGTCCTCGCGTTCGCACAAGGAAGCCGGCCGCTACGGCGATACCCACGTTGCCGCCACCAGCGGCCAGGCGACCCAGCTGGACGGGCGCGAGCAAGCGCCGTTCACCTGGGTGCCGCCGGTCGACACCTGGAAGGTGCGCCCCGAATCGGCCTACCTGCACCTGTGCAGCAACGAGACCATCGGCGGCGTCGAGTTCATGGACTGGCCCGACACCACGGCGCTTGGCGCGCCCGACGTGCCGCTGGTCGTCGACGCATCGTCGCATTTCCTGTCGCGTCCCATGGATGTGAGCCGCTGCGGCATGATGTACGCGGGCGCGCAGAAAAACGCGGGCCCGGCCGGTGTCACCATGGTCATCGCCCGCCGCGACCTGATCGGTCACGCGCTGCCGATCTGCCCGTCGGCGTTCGACTACGCCAACGTGGCCGCGGACCACTCGCGCTACAACACGCCCCCTACCTTCGCCATCTACATCGCGGGCTTGGTGTTCAAGTGGGTCAAGGCCAATGGCGGCGTCGCGGGCATGGAAGCGGCCAATCGGGCCAAGGCCGACCTGCTGTACGGTTACCTGGACAGCACCAGCTTCTACCGCAACCCCATCCACGCACCGGTGCGCTCGCGCATGAACGTGCCGTTCGTGCTGCGCGACGAGTCGCTCAACGACGCTTTCCTGCAAGGCGCCGACGCAGCCGGCCTGACCCAGCTCAAGGGTCACAAGAGCGTGGGCGGCATGCGCGCCTCGATCTACAACGCGGTGCCGCTGGCCGGCGTGGCCGCGCTGGTTGAATACCTGAAGGAATTCGAGCGCCGCTATGGATGACGATCTGCAGCGCAAGCTGCGCCCCTTGCGCGACCGTATCGACGCGCTCGATGCACAAATCCTGGACCTCCTGTCGCAGCGCGCCCGCGCCGCGCAGGAAGTGGGCGAAGCCAAGCACGCAGCGCATGCCGACGGCCCGGTGCTGCGCCCCGAGCGCGAGGCCGAAGTGATCCGGCGCCTGCAGCAGATGAACCCCGGCCCGTTTCCAGCCGCCGGCGTGGCTTCGGTCTGGACTGAAATCATCTCGGCCTGCCGTGGCCTCGAGCGCGGCATGACGGTCGCCTACCTGGGGCCGCAAGGTTCGTTTTCCGAGCAGGCCGCGCTGGAGCATTTTGGCCACGCGGTGCAGAAGCTGCCGTGCGTGTCGTTCGATGAAGTCTTCCGCGCCGTCGAAGCCGGGCAGGCCGACGTCGGCATGGTGCCGGTCGAAAATTCCACCGAAGGCGCGGTCAATCGCAGCCTGGACCTGCTGCTCAATACCCCGCTGCGGATCCTGGGCGAGCGTTCGCTGGTGATCCGCCATTGCCTGATGTCGCAGTCCGGCAACATGGACGGCATCAAGACGATTTCGGCGCATCCGCAGGCGTTGGCGCAGTGCCAGGGTTGGCTGACGCGCAATTACCCCGACCTGGAACGCGTGGCGGCGGCCAGCAATTCCGAAGCCGCGCGCGTCGCGGCGGCCGACCCGACCATCGCCGCGATCGCCGGCGAAGTGGCCGCG
>NZ_JAELTJ010001008.1 GCF_016428805.1 Achromobacter sp. ASV32 | reverse complement strand
CCCCCCCCCCCCCCCCCCCCCCCCCCCCCCCCCCCCCCCCCCCCCCCCCCCCCCCCCCCCCTTTTTTCCAGCAGAAGCCGGCATACGCGATCGGTTATTAGGTCTCGTGGGCTCGGAGATGTGTATAAGAGCCCCCGCCCTATTTGCGGCCGCTTGAGACAACTGCCTGCCGCGGGGGCCCTTTTGCTGTTAGGGGAGAGTGATGGAGGGACGAGGTCACCAAGGAGAGCAGGACGGTACTTTGAGGGTACCTGTCTCTTATACACATCTGACGCTGCCGACGACGATGCGGTTGTGTGTATGTGGGGGGGGGGGGGGGGAGTTAAAAAGGGGGGGGGGGGGGGGGGGGGGGGGGGGGGGGGGGGGGGGGGGGGGGGGGGGGGGGG
>NZ_JAELTJ010001007.1 GCF_016428805.1 Achromobacter sp. ASV32 | reverse complement strand
CCCCCCCCCCCCCCCCCCCCCCCCCCCCCCCCCCCCCCCCCCCCCCCCCCCCCCCCCCCCCCACTCTCAACCATAAGACGTCATACGAGATCGGTTATTAGGTCTCGTGGGCTCGGAGATGTGTATAAGAGACAGGTCTAACACGTCTCGCATAGCGGCCTTTTCAAACCAATACTTTTAACTTGTTTTTACTGTCTCTTTTACTACATCCGTCTCCAAAATACAGGAAAAATAAAAAGTAAACTAAGCACCTGTCTCTTATACACATCTGACGCTGCCGACGACGATGCGGATGTGGAGCTGGGGGGGGTGGGGGGAGCGTGGACAGGGGGGGGGGGGGGGGGGGGGGGGGGGGGGGGGGGGGGGGGGGGGGGGGGGGGGGGGGG
>NZ_JAELTJ010001006.1 GCF_016428805.1 Achromobacter sp. ASV32 | reverse complement strand
ATAGTAGCCATTTTGTTAGATTCTGATATAATATTATGACGCTTAGAATAGTACGCAAAGTCGTGGTGTTTGTTGTTGTGAAGGAAAGCCAGAGTTGGAAAAGTCTCCAACTATAAATCACCGCACCAAATCCTTTGCCCCGCGCGTCACGGTCGCCCGGAATCACCCCTCTTTTAACTACTGCATGATTGTACAGCCTCACGCGAATGTGAGAATGCCTGTGTTGCCATATGTAGATATCTTTTAGGCTCATCTACTTCAAAAACGGGTGCAGCAACCCTCTCAGGACCGTAGCCATTGGCTAAAAAATCCTCATAAATGAAGCAAAATCGGAATCATCATCTCCCTTATTAAGCCCGAGCAACTCGCTATAGTCTGGGCCTAGG
>NZ_JAELTJ010001005.1 GCF_016428805.1 Achromobacter sp. ASV32 | reverse complement strand
GGTTCGCTATGTCCTTAATGTTGAAGCTTGGCCATGTGGGAGCAGCTCCGGCGACTGCCGTAAGAGTTGAGACGGTGACAATAGAGAGATGCATTGTCGTCAAATGCGAGGTTCCAGACAGCGCCCAGGTGTAAAGCGACACTAAAAAGCGTGAATGGCCTTCTGTGTTTATCGAATATTAATCAGCGAATTCGTCAGATCGTAAGAATTGAAAAACGATAAACCAGAAAGAGCAAAAGCTAAATACTGGACAGTAAGGAAATAAGGAAATGTAAACCCAAGACAAAAGGAAAAGAAGAAAAAAAAAATCACAACAAGCTCGGTTAAACCAGCTCGAGATATACGTAAAGAAACGAGTTTCTAGAAACAAGGGACATGCCATTCAC
>NZ_JAELTJ010001004.1 GCF_016428805.1 Achromobacter sp. ASV32 | reverse complement strand
CCCCCCCCCCCCCCCCCCCCCCCCCCCCCCCCCCCCCCCCCCCCCCCCCCCCCCCCCCCCCCCTTTCCCACCACAAGACGCCATACGAGATCGGTTATTAGGTCTCGTGGGCTCGGAGATGTGTATAAGAGACAGGCTCTTACGTGGAGCCAAAGTGCCCCCTCCGTTGCTTACTCGAAGTGATATTGAGGTGCTAAGAGGCAGAGTTTCTCGTGGGGGGTTCAATGGCGGACCTCGACGTGGTGGTCGGTCTGTCTCTTATACACATCTGACGCTGCCGACGACGATGCGGTTGTGTAGTTGTCGGGGGGGGGGGGGTGGTTAGAAAGGGGGGGGGGGGGGGGGGGGGGGGGGGGGGGGGGGGGGGGGGGGGGGGGGGGGGGGGG
>NZ_JAELTJ010001003.1 GCF_016428805.1 Achromobacter sp. ASV32 | reverse complement strand
CCCCCCCCCCCCCCCCCCCCCCCCCCCCCCCCCCCCCCCCCCCCCCCCCCCCCCCCCCCCCCTTTCTCAAGCAGAAGACGGAATACGAGATCGGTTATTAGGTCTCGTGGGCTCGGAGATGTGTATAAGAGACAGGGTTTGTTACCCCAGGCTGAGGCGTCAGATATCAACTGCAAGTCCCTTGGGGCGGATATAACCTTGGGCTGAGAGCTCATCGTGTCGCCGCCGAGGACGTGCGCGCTGTGCTGCTCCTGTCTCTTATACACATCTGACGCTGCCGACGACGATGCGGTTGTGTAGATGTAGGTGGGGGGCGGATGATTAAAAAAAGGGGGGGGGGGGGGGGGGGGGGGGGGGGGGGGGGGGGGGGGGGGGGGGGGGGGGGG
>NZ_JAELTJ010001002.1 GCF_016428805.1 Achromobacter sp. ASV32 | reverse complement strand
CCAGAATCAGAGCCGCCGGCTACTCTCCTGGTAGCTGCATTCGGTTTTAGCGCTGTTGAGAGTAAGTAAGCCGCGTTCCAGGATTACTTTGCTGCTTGCGAAGCGTAGTAATTAATCGTCTTGACCTCAGCGGATGGTCTCGCAACCGGAATTCGAGGCCGACCAATCAAGCGGCTGCCTGATGCCGAGGTCTTTTCTATGATCAAACGCTGGGTTAGTGAATGTACTATAACCCACGAATATAGTGCGACAAATCCAGTTTTACCGAGGCGATTGATTGATGTTGACTGCGTGGAATACCAAGGCGAAGACTCGGTGAAAATTGTTGACTTCGAATTAGACGAGGTGGGAAACTACGTAGCACTCAGCTATTCCTGCGGACATAG
>NZ_JAELTJ010001001.1 GCF_016428805.1 Achromobacter sp. ASV32 | reverse complement strand
CCCCCCCCCCCCCCCCCCCCCCCCCCCCCCCCCCCCCCCCCCCCCCCCCCCCCCCCCCCCCTTTTTTCATCCATACTTCGCAATACGAGATCGGTTATTAGGTCTCGTGGGCTCGGAGATGTGTATAAGAGACACATGCAACGGGTGATGGAATGATGCCATTTTTATTTGACGGCGACTTTGGCGGAGACAAGACGTTTTGGCAATGGATGAATTCGCAAACTTAGTGCGTTGGTGCATGATGTGGAAAACTGTCTCTTATACACATCTGACGCTGCCGACGACGATGCGGTTGTGTAGATGTAGGTGGGGGGCGGGTGATTGGAAAAGGGGGGGGGGGGGGGGGGGGGGGGGGGGGGGGGGGGGGGGGGGGGGGGGGGGGGGGGG
>NZ_JAELTJ010001000.1 GCF_016428805.1 Achromobacter sp. ASV32 | reverse complement strand
CCCCCCCCCCCCCCCCCCCCCCCCCCCCCCCCCCCCCCCCCCCCCCCCCCCCCCCCCCCCTATTTTTCATGCATAAGACGGCATACGAGATCGGTTATTAGGTCTCGTGGGCTCGGAGATGTGTATAAGAGACCCGGCCTCTACTTCCACCCATCTCAACCGGCATCTCATTAATACTCTCATGCAAATTAGGGGTCGCTATCGTAGAAGTACCATGCAGCTCAGACAGTCTTTTCCCATCAGACCAAGCCCTGTCTCTTATACACATCTGACGCTGCCGACGACGATGCGGTTGTGTAGTTGTCGGTGGTGGGGGGGTCGTGATAATAGGGGGGGGGGGGGGGGGGGGGGGGGGGGGGGGGGGGGGGGGGGGGGGGGGGGGGGGG
>NZ_JAELTJ010000103.1 GCF_016428805.1 Achromobacter sp. ASV32 | reverse complement strand
GAACAGGACAGTGAAACGCCTTTGCGCCGATGATAGTGGACGGACGTCTGTGAAAGTAGGTCATCGTCAGGCTTTTATTGCTCAAAACCCCATAGGCTCAACGCCTGTGGGGTTTTGTTTTTGTGGCACCCGATCGGTGTGTGCGCCTGGTGTGCCAGATATCGGCGTCAGACAAGATCAAACCCAAACACAAACCCCTGTGCGGCTGCGCCGCACAGGGGTTTTTTGTCTTGTCCGCTATCGCGGTTGAGTCTGCTGGCGCTGTTGATTCAGACCGGTGTGCCGCCGGTGTAATCCTGGCGGTCAATGCCGTGGCGTTGGAGTTTGTCGTAGAAGGTCTTGCGGGCGATGCCCAGGGTTTCCAGCGTGGCGCGCACGTCGCCTTGATGGGCGGAAAGCGCGTCACGAATGAGCTGGGCTTCGAAGCGTTCCATCTTCTCGGACAAGGTACCCGGGCTGGCATCTTGCACAGGGGCGGCGACGGCGGGCGCGTTGAGCACGCCCAGCACGAAGCGCTCGGCGAAGTGCGCCAGTTCGCGGACATTGCCGGGCCAATCGTGTGTCAGCAGATGATGCTTGATGTCGGCGGGCATGTCGGGGATGTCGCGATGGAAGCGGCGTGATGCGTGCCCCAGGTAGTGGGCGAACAACAGTGGAATATCTTCGCGGCGCTCGCGTAGCGGCGGAATGCGTATGGTGACGACATTGAGGCGGTAGAACAGGTCTTCGCGGAATTTGGCGCGGATGGCCGGGCTACCGAGATCCTCCTTGGTGGCGGCGACCACGCGCAGATCGAGGTTGCGGACGTCGTTGCTGCCTAACGGTGTGATCTGTCGCGATTCCAGCACGCGCAACAGCTTGACCTGCACGGCCAGCGGCATGCTTTCGATCTCGTCCAGGAACAGGGTGCCGCCGCTCGCATGCTCGATGCGTCCGATGCGCCGCTTCTGGGCGCCGGTGAACGCGCCGGCTTCATGGCCGAACAACTCGCTTTCGATCACGCTTTCGGGCAAAGCGCCGCAATTGATGGCGACCAACGCGTGATGGCGCCGGCGGCTCAAGCGGTGCAGCGCGGTGGCGACCACTTCCTTGCCCGTGCCGGTTTCGCCCTCCACCAGCACGTCCACATCGGCATCGGCGATATGGCGCAAGGTCTGCTTGATGCGCTGCATGGCGGGCGTGGTGCCGATGAAGGGGACGTCGTCGGCGTCCACTGCAAACGCGGCTTCGCGCAGTCGCCGGTTTTCCAGCACCAGATGGCGCTTTTCGGCGGCGTGGGTAACGGCGGTGACCAGGCGGTCGGGCGGGTAGGGCTTGGCCAGAAAATCATAGGCACCGTCGCGCATGCATTGCACTGCGGTGGCGATGTCGCCGTGGCCTGTGATCAGAATGACGGGAATTTCGGGGTCAATGGCGCGCAGGCGCTGGAACATCTGCAGGCCGTCGATATCCGGCATGCGGATGTCGGTGACCACTACGCCGTCGAAATTGCGGTCCAGCGTATTGAGCGCGCTGCGCGCGTGGGCATGCGGCTGCACGGCGATGCCATGCAGCTTGAGCGTCTGTACATTGGCACGGCGCAGGTCCTCGTCGTCGTCGATGAAGCAGACATGGGGCGTCAAGGGTTTGCCAGGCGCGTCTTGCAGGGCGGCAAGGGCGGTGGGAGCAGGAGCAGGGTCAGGTACGCGGGTCATCATGGGTCGAGAGCGGCGACTTGCGCAGCGTAAGCGTGAACATGGCGCCGCGGCCGGGGCCGTGGGGCGCAGGGAAAATGGCGTCTCCGGGATGGGCGGCGCGCAGGTCGCCGCCGAATTCGGCCACGATGTCCCGCGAGATGACCAGCCCCAACCCCAGGCCTTCGGCCTTGGTCGTATGGAAGGGAGTGAAAAGGCGGGCGCTGGCTTCGGGCGACAGGCCCGGGCCGTTGTCGTTGACGAAGAGCTGCACCGACGCGCCCATGTCCTGAATGGCGATGATGATCCGTCCATCCGTCTGGCCCTCCAGGGCGTCCATGCCGTTTTGCAGCAGGTTCACCAGTACCTGTTCCAGGCGGATGCGGTTGGCTTGGACGCGGTAGTCGGGTTCGGCAGGCGGGCGCTGCAGGGCCACGCCCTGACGCCTGGCGCGCGGGCCGACCAGCAAGAGTGCGCCGTCCAGCGCTTCTTTCAGGCTGGTAGGCCCGACCGAGGCGCCTGCCTTGCGCGAAAACGCGCGCAGCTCGCCGGTGATGTGGCCGATGCGTTCAGTCAGTGAGGCGATGGTGGTCAGGTTTTCGTCGACAGAGACGTTGTCCTGCCGGCGCAGAAATTCGGTGGCATTGTCGGCGTAGGCGCGGATGGCGGAAACCGGCTGATTGATCTCGTGCGCAACGCTGGCGGCCACTTGTCCCAGCAGGGCGAGCTTGCTGGCTTGCACCAGCTCGTCTTGCATCGTGTGCAGCCGCGCTTCGGCGCGCTGGCGCTCGTCCATTTGCGCGAGCAATTGTTGATTGACTTCGCGCAGTTGGGCGGTGCGCTCTTCGACCTGGGCGGCCAGTTGCTGGCGCACGGCCAGTTGCTGGGCAGCGCGTTCGCGGTTGCGGTGGCGCCGATACAGGAAGATGCCGATCACGGCCGACAACGCGCCCTGCGCGAGCAACACGCCCAGCTGTGCGTTGGCGGTGGCGCGGTTCAGCGCCGACTGCACGGGCGACAGCAGGTGCAGCGTCCAGCCGGGCGATTCGACGATGGGCAGGGTGGTGTGCAAGAGCGGTGCGCCGGCGGGAATCTGCGGCAGCGGGTCATCGGCCCACACCAATTGGCCACTGCTGACCGTTTTCAACGCCGGGTGCAGCGGCACGGGTTGGAACATGGCGTCGCCGAACTGCAGGCTGGTGCGCAGTGTCTGGGCCAGGTCGGGCGCCAGCGGCGCCAGCACGCGGAAGCGCCAGTCAGGCAGGCTGCCCAGCAGCACCACGCCGTGTTCGTCGGTGACGAAGATGGGAGCATTCGATTGCCGCCAATCGGCCTCCAGGTCGCGGAAATCGACCTTCAGGACCACCACGCCCAGCATGGCGCCGCTGGTGTCATCCACGCGCCGCGACAGGTACAGGCCGGCTTCATGGCTGATGGTGCCGAGCGCGAAATGCTCGGCCGAACCATGCGCCACGGCGCCTTGGAAATACGGCCGGAACTGGTAGTCGACGCCAACGAAGGTGGCGGGCTCGCGCCAGTTGCTGGCCGCGATGGCATAGCCGCTCTTGTCCAGGACGTAAATGGCCGAGGCGCCGACGCCGCGGCTCAGGGTGTCCAGTTTTTCATCCAGGGACTCGATCTGCGCAGGCGTGGGGTGTTGCAGCGTGGCGCGCAGATCGACGTCGCGCGTCAGTACAAAGGGCAGGGCGCGGAATTTGTCCAGATTGTTGCGCAGCAGGGCGGCGTTGATCTGCGCGGCGCTTCGGCCCTGGACGGCGGCTTCGCTGAGCGCGCCTTCGCGGGCCCATTGGCCGGCGGCATACAGCGTGCCAAAGATGATGCCTGCCGCCAGGAGGATCAGCAGCGCCCAGCGCCAGCCTGTGCCGGGCGAGCGCGGGTTGGGCACAGCCGCTTTGGACGGGGCGGTGTGCGCGTGGGGCGGCGCGGCGGACGGCGCCTCGGGAGGCGAGGAACGGGAAGGCATGGTTTTGTGTGGGTTTCCACACATTCTATCCCGATCCTGTGTGGAATCTCGCCATGCAAGGTGTGAGGACGGCCAGACACAGATAAAAAATACCGCTTAATCAATGGCTTGGAGGTGGCGACTTGCCCGCCTTAGCCTGGCATGACATTTGCATATACCCAGGTAAGCCTGGCGGCACCGCGCACCGGGTGAAATGGCCTGCGGAGATACGCAAGGCTTTAAAAGAGAAAACGCCCCGGCGCCCGCTGCGACCATCGCAAGGAGTTTGGGGCCCCTGGTGGGGACAAATCCCAATGATCGAAGTAGATCAAGTCGCGCCTGCGCGCAAGCTCAAGTTCTATCAAATCCTGTACGTGCAAGTGCTGTTCGCCATTGTGGTCGGCATCTTGCTCGGTTACTTCAAGCCGGAAATGGGCGAGGCGATGCAGCCGCTGGGCGACGCCTTCATCAAGCTGGTGAAGATGATCATCGCGCCGGTGATCTTCCTGACCGTGGCTACGGGCATCGCGGCGATGAGCGACCTGAAGAAGGTTGGCCGCGTCGCAGGCAAGGCCATGCTGTATTTCCTGGTGTTCTCGACCCTGGCCTTGATCGTGGGCATGATCGTGAGCCATATCGTGCAGCCGGGCGCCGGCATGCATATCAATCCGGCCACGCTGGACCAGAAACAAGTGGCCAGCTATGTGGCCAAGGCGCACGATTCGACCATCACCGGCTTCCTGATGAACGTGATTCCCACCACGATCTTCAGCCCGTTCGTGGGCGGCGACATCCTGCAGGTGCTGTTCGTGGCCGTGCTGTTCGGCATCGCGCTGGCCCAGGTGGGCGAACGTGGCAAGCCGGTGCTGAATTTCCTGACGGCACTGGCGCAGCCCATCTTCAAGTTGGTCGCCATCTTGATGAAGGCGGCTCCCATCGGCGCTTTCGGCGCGATGGCGTTCACCATCGGCAAGTACGGCATCAAGTCCATCGTTAACCTGGCGATGCTGGTGGGCACGTTCTATGCCACTGCGGTGCTGTTCGTGGTGGTGGTGCTGGGTCTGGTCGCGCGGTACAACGGCTTTTCGATCCTGAAGCTGGTGCGCTATATCCGCGAAGAGCTGCTGTTGGTGCTGGGTACGAGCTCGTCGGAGGCCGCGCTGCCGACGCTGATGCAGAAGATGGAACGTGCCGGGTGTTCGAAGTCGGTGGTCGGCCTGGTGGTGCCCACCGGTTACTCGTTCAACCTGGACGGCACCAACATCTACATGACGATGGCGGCGTTGTTCATTGCCCAGGCTTGCGATATTCCCCTGTCGCTGGGTGACCAGATCCTGCTGCTGCTGGTGGCCATGTTGAGCTCCAAGGGCGCGGCGGGCGTGACGGGCGCGGGTTTCATCACGCTGGCCGCTACGTTGTCGGTGGTGCCGACGGTGCCGGTCGCGGGCATGGCGCTGATCCTGGGCGTGGACCGCTTCATGTCCGAATGCCGTGCGCTGACCAATCTGGTCGGCAACGCTACCGCCGCGGTCGTGGTGGCCCGTTGGGAAGGCGAGCTGGACAAGGATAAGCTGCATGCGGCGCTGGAAGGTCAGGCGCCCGCGGTCGAACCGCAAACCATAGCGAGCGTGTCGGCTTCCCAAGGCTGAGCCCCGTCGTACGCTGTCCCATGTCGCCCGATGCGGCGGCGGGACGGAAAAAAGCCCCCGGCCAGCAGGCACGGGGGCTTTTTTTCTGCCAGCCTGGCGCTAAGGAATCGCGATGCCGGCTTCGCGCAACAGATTGGCGGTTTCAAACAGCGGCAGCCCCATGACGCCGGTATAGCTGCCGTCGATGCGGGCGATGAACGTGCCGGCCAGGCCCTGGATGCCGTAGGCACCGGCCTTGCCGAAGGGCTCGCCGCTGTCGCAGTAGCGGCCGATTTCATCCTGGCCCAGCGTACGCATCCAGACGTCGGTAATGGAGACGGTTTCCAACAGGCGATCGCCCGTCCATAGCGCGACAGCGGTGTGCACCTGATGCCTGCTGCCGGACAACGCCTGCAGGATGCGGATCGCGTCGTCGCGGTCGGCGGGCTTGCCCAGTACCTGGCCATCCAGGATCACGGTGGTGTCGGCGGCCAGGAGCGGCAGCGCGGGCAAGGCTTGGGTGCTGAGCCAGTCGCGGCCGCGCAGGGCCTTGTCGCGCGCGGTGCGCTGGACATAGTCGGCAGCGCTCTCGCCGGCATGCTGCGGCTCGTCTTCTCCGGGTGGCGCGGGAACGCGCAGCACCTCGTGGGCCAGGCCGATCTGCGTCAGCAATTCGCTTCGTCGCGGGCTGGCGGAGGCGAGGTAAAGGCGTGCGGGAGCGGGACGATCTTGTGTCATACGTGGGCGGCAGGGCGAAGGCCGGCTCGCCGCGCGCCAGGCACGAAGGCCGGGCGCGGGTCAGGCGCGGTGGTAGGGATGGTTGGTCATGATGGCCCACGCGCGGTAGAGCTGTTCAGCCAGCACCACGCGCACCATGGGATGCGGCAGGGTCAGGGACGACAGGCGCAACTGGCCGCTGCAGGAAGCCTTGAGATCGGCGTCCAGACCATCGGGGCCGCCGACCAGAAACGCCACGTCCTGTCCGCCCGCGCGCCATTGCTCGAGCTTTTGCGACAGGGCCATGGTGGTCAGGTCGCGTCCGCGTTCGTCCAGCGCCAGGCGCAGCGCGCCGGCGGGCAGGGCGGCGTCGATCCGCTTGGCTTCGGCTGCCATCATCTGGGCGGGCGTTTTGCCGGTGGTACGCGGTTCGGGCTTGATTTCGCGCAGTTCCAGCGCGCAGTCGGGCGGCAGGCGCTTGGCGTAGTCGTCCCAGGCGGTCTGCACCCAGTCCGGCATGCGCGTGCCCACGGCGGCGACGATCAGTTTCACAACTGGCCGCCTTAGTTGTCGGCGTCGTCGTAAGCGCTGTCGCTGGGGACCGGCGCGGCCCGGGTGGATTCGGGCAGGAGTTTGACTCGCACCGGCTTGCCGCCCCAGATTTCTTCCAGGTTGTAGTACTGGCGGATGGCAGGCTGCATGATGTGCACGACCACATCGCCCAGATCGACGACGACCCATTCGCCGGTGTCTTCGCCTTCGATCGTGATACCGGACAGATCGAGCGCACGGCCGCTGTCTGCCACGCTGGAGGCCAGCGCACGGGTTTGGCGGTTGGAGGTGGCGCTTGCAATCACGACGCGATCGAACAGGCTGGTCAGATGCGTGGTGTTGAAGACCTTGATGTCTTGCGCCTTGACGTCTTCGAGGGCATCGATGACGGCGCGTTGGAGTTTCTGTATATCCATAGCTGCAAATATAACCCGCGCACGGACAGCAGGTGCCGGTTCCGTGGCGCTGCGCGCCCAGGCGGGTGTGGGTTTATCGGTAAAGATGGTGCGCCGCAATATAGGCGGCGACGGGCGCGGCCAGCAGGCCGTCGGTGGATTCGTTGTTGGCCAGGCGCTGGCGGATCTGCGAGGCCGACACCGGCATGGGGGCAAAGGGCAGTTCTTCCAGTTGGCGGCCCAGGGTGTCCAGCCAGGCGGCCAACTCGGCGGGCGGCGCGAGCGGGGTGCCGGGGCGGGTGGCCACGGCCAGGTCCACGCGTTGGGAGATTTCCTGCCAGTCGCGCCAGGTGCAGAAATTGGCGAGCTGGTCGGCGCCCAGCAGCCAGACGTAGCGGGCGTCCGCAGGCAGGGCGCGCAAGGTGTCGACCGTGTAGGTGGCGCCGCCGCGATCCAGTTCGATGGGGTTGACCACCAGGCCGGCATGCCCGGCGATGGCCAGTTCGAGCATGTCGCGGCGCTGCGCTTCGGAGGCATGCAAGGCCGCTCGCTGCCAGGGATTGGCGGCGGGGATCAGTTGCACCTGCGCCAGGCCGAGCGCACGCAGGGCGTTTTCAGCGAGCGCGATGTGCGCGACGTGGACGGGGTCGAAGCTGCCGCCCAGCAGGCCAATGCGCTTCACACCCAGTCCCGCGGCGTCAGGTAGGCCGCCAGCTCGGACTCGGGCGTGCCGGGTTCGGGCTGCCAGTCGTAGCGCCATTGCGCCAGCGGCGGCATGGACAGCAGGATCGATTCGGTGCGGCCGCCGGACTGCAGCCCGAACAGGGTGCCGCGATCGAAGACCAGGTTGAATTCGACGTAGCGGCCACGCCGGTAAGCCTGGAAGTCGCGTTCGCGTTCGCCATAGGGCGTGCCGCGGCGGCGCTCGACGATGGGCAGGTAGCTGTCCAGGAAGGCGTCGCCGACCGACCGGGTCAGGGCGAAGGACGCGTCGAAGCCGGGCGCGTTGAGGTCGTCGAAGAAGATGCCGCCGATGCCGCGCGTTTCATTGCGATGCTTGAGGAAAAAATACTCGTCGCACCAGCGCTTGTAGCGCGGGTAGTAGTCGGCGCCATGGCTGGCCAGGGCGTCGTGGCAGACCGTATGGAAGTGACGGGCGTCGTCTTCAAACGGATAGTAGGGCGTCAGGTCGATGCCGCCACCGAACCAGAACACGTCGGTTTCGTCATGGCCCGGACGGGCCGCGGCCACGAACATGCGCACGTTCATGTGCGTGGTGGGCACATACGGATTGCGCGGGTGCAGCACCATGGACACGCCCATGGCTTCCCAGGAGCGACCCGCCAGTTCGGGACGGTGCGCGCTGGCCGACGGGGGCAGCTTGGTGCCCTTGACGTGGCTGAACAGCACGCCTGCCCGTTCGAACAGGGCGCCGCCTTCGAGCAGGCGCGAGAGCCCGCCGCCGCCTTCGGCTCGGGTCCATTCGTCGGCGCGGAAGGCGCTGCCTTCCGCGGCTTCGAGCGCCGCGACGATTCGGGACTGCAGGCCGGTGAGGTAGTCCCGGACGGCTGCGACGGGCAGGGCGTTCATCAGCGCTTTCCGGTTACGCGTTGGACTTGGGCTTTTGCTGCGAGGGCTTGAGCGCGCGCCAGCCGATGTCGCTACGGTACTGGCGGCCATCGAAGTGGATGCCGTCGATGGCTTCGTACACGCGGTCGCGGGCCATCTTGACCGAGTCGCCCAGCGCGGTGACGCACAGCACCCGACCGCCCGTGGTCTTGGTGTCTTCGCCGTCCAGTTCGGTGGCGGCGTGGAACACCATGCAGTCGTCGGCATCGGCGGGCAGGCCGCGGATGATGTCGCCCGTGCGCGGGGTGTTGGGATAGTTGTGCGAGGCCAGCACCACGCCCAGGGCCGTGCGGCGGTCCCAGGTGATGTCGGCCTGGTCCAGTGTTCCGTCCACGGCATGCTCGAGCGCATCGAGCAGGTCGCTCTTGACGCGCATCATGATGGGCTGGGTTTCCGGGTCGCCCATGCGGCAGTTGAATTCCAGGGTCTTGATGGCGCGGTCCGGATCGTCGCCGGGGGCGATCATCAGGCCCGCGTACAGGAAGCCGGTGTAGGGGATGCCGTCGCGCGTCATGCCCTGCACGGTCGGCAGGATGATTTCCCGCATGATGCGGTGGTGCAGTTCGGGAGTGACGACGGGGGCGGGCGAATACGCGCCCATGCCGCCGGTGTTCGGGCCCTGATCGCCATCCTGCAGGCGCTTGTGGTCCTGGCTGGTGGCCAGGGCCAGCACGTTGCGGCCGTCGCACATCACGATGAAGCTGGCTTCTTCGCCGACCAGGCATTCTTCGATGACGACGCGCGCGCCGGCCGCGCCCATGGAGCCGTCGCCCAGCATGGCGTCGACGGCAGCATGCGCTTCTTCGAGCGTGGCGGCAACGACGACGCCCTTGCCGGCGGCCAGGCCGTCGGCCTTGATCACGATGGGGGCGCCTTCCTGGTCAATATAGGCGTGGGCCTGGACCGGGTCGGTGAAGGTGGCGTAGCGAGCGGTGGGGATGTTGTGCCGGACCATGAAGGCCTTGGCGTAATCCTTGGAGCTTTCCAGCTGCGCGGCGGCCTTGGTCGGGCCGAAGATCTTCAGGCCGCGGGCGCGAAAGACGTCCACCACGCCGGCAGCCAGCGGCGCTTCCGGGCCGACGACCGTCAGGGCGATGCTTTCGCGTTGGACGAAATCGGCCAGTTCTTCGGCATTGGTGAACGGGATGTTCTCCATCTGCTCGGCTCGTTGCGTGCCGCCGTTGCCCGGCGCGATGTAGACCTTGTGTACGCGCGGGGAGCGGGCCAGTCGCCAGGCGAGGGCATGTTCGCGGCCGCCCGAGCCAATTACCAGGAGTTTCATGTTGCGTGATTCTTAAGGTTGCCAGTCGTGTGTCGCAAGACACTTGCCCGAGAAATAGGCTGCGGACCCGGGCCTGGCCCGGATCCGGAGACAGCGTGGCGCCTGGAAGGCGGGCGCCGGGGTAATGGAATTACTGCGCTTCGTCGAAAATGACGGTGGTATAGACTTCCTGCACGTCGTCCAGGCCTTCCAGGGCGTCGAGCAGTTTCTGCATCTTGATGGCGTCTTCGCCGGCCAGCTCGGTTTCGTTCAGGGCCTTCATGATGATGCCGTCGACTTCGGCCTTCAGGCCCGCGGCGTCGAAGGCGCTGCGCACGGCGGCGTAGTCGGCCGGGGCGCAAACGACTTCGATCACGCCTTCTTCGTCGGTCGTGACGTCTTCGGCGCCGGCTTCCAGGGCGGCCTCCATGACCTTGTCTTCGGGCGTGCCGGGCGCGAACAGGAATTGCCCGCAATGCTTGAACATGAAGGCCACCGAGCCTTCCTGGCCCAGGTTGCCGCCGTTCTTGGCGAAGGCGTGGCGCACTTCGGCCACGGTGCGGGTGCGGTTGTCGGTCATGCAGTCGACAATGACCGCCGCGCCGCCGATGCCGTAGCCTTCGTAGCGCACTTCTTCGTAGGCGTCGCCGTCGGCGCCGCCCGCGCCACGCTGGATGGCGCGCTGGATGTTGTCCTTGGGCATGTTGGCGTCGGTCGCCTTGTCCCAGGCCATGCGCAAGCGCGGATTGCTGTCCGGGTCGGGGCCGCCGGCGCGCGCCGCCACGGTGATTTCACGAATGATCTTGGTCCAGAGCTTTCCGCGTTTGGCGTCTTGGCGGCCTTTGCGGTGCTGAATATTGGCCCATTTGCTGTGTCCGGCCATGGCTTCCCAGATAAATTGTCTGCAAAAACGGCATTTTACCGTGCCGGCGGCCCGCGCGCCCGGGGGGCGGCCGCCTGTGTCCATATTGCCACGCGCACAAGCGCTGCGGCAGGCTCTACACTTGGGCATCTGATTCATCCTGGCCCGGAGAGTTCGCCCCATGCCCGATCCCATCGTCATCGCCAAGAACGCGCAGACCGAGTTGGCGCTCTTGCCCGCCCTGGCCAACCGGCACGGTTGCATCACCGGCGCCACGGGTACCGGTAAGACGGTCACCCTGCAAGTGTTGGCGGAATCCTTTTCCCGCCTGGGCACACCGGTCTTCATGGCCGACGTCAAGGGCGACCTGACCGGTATTTCGCAGGCGGGGGCGCCCAGCCCCAAACTGCAGGAGCGCTTGAAGAACCTGGGCCTGGACGAGCCGGTCTGGGGAGCCAGCCCGGTGGCGCTATGGGACGTATTCGGCGAGCAGGGCGTGCCGGTGCGGGCCACCATCACGGATATGGGGCCGTTGCTGCTGGCGCGCATCCTCGAACTGAATGACACCCAGGAAGGGGTGCTGACCCTGGTTTTCAAGGTGGCCGACGACGAAGGCCAGCTGCTGCTGGACCTGAAAGATCTGCGCGCCATGCTGCAGAACGTCGCCGACCGCGCCGCCGAGCTCAAGACCCGCTACGGCAACGTGTCCTCGGCCAGTGTGGGCGCCATCCAGCGCGGCCTGCTGGCGCTGGAGTCCCAGGGCGCCGAGAAATTCTTTGGCGAACCCATGCTGGACGTGGCCGACCTGATGCGCACCGACGCGCAGGGGCGCGGTATCGTCAACGTGCTGGCCGCCGACAAGCTCATGCAGGCGCCCCGGCTGTACGCAATTTTCCTGCTGTGGCTGTTGGCTGACCTGTACGAGAAGCTGCCCGAGGTGGGCGATGTCGAACAGCCCAAGCTGGTGTTCTTTTTCGACGAGGCGCATCTTCTGTTCAACGATGCGCCGCCCGCGCTCCTGAACAAGATCGAACAAGTGGTGCGGCTGGTGCGTTCCAAGGGCGTGGGTGTCTACTTCGTGACGCAGAACCCGCTGGACATTCCGGACACCGTGCTGGGGCAGTTGGGCAACCGGGTGCAGCACGCGCTGCGCGCCTTTACGCCGCGTGATCAGAAGGCTGTCAAGACCGCCGCCCAGACGATGCGGCCCAATCCCGGCCTGGACATCGAAGCGGCCATTACCGAACTGGGGGTGGGCGAGGCCCTGGTGTCGTTGCTGGACGCCAAGGGCCGGCCAATGCCGACCGAGCGCGCCTGGATCGTGCCGCCCGCCAGCCGCATCGGCCCGGCCACCGACGCCGAGCGCCAGGCTTTGCGTCAGACCAGTCCGATGATCGCCAAATACGGCCAGGCCATCGACCGCGATTCCGCCTACGAGGTGCTGGCCGGCCGCGCGTCCGTGCCCGCCAAGCAGGACTCCGCGGCGCCCACGCCGACCGCCGGCGCACCGGCGCCTGCCCCGGAAGAAAAGGGTGGCGGTTTCATGGACGGCTTGAACGACGTACTGTTCGGGTCCACCGGCCCGCGCGGGGGCAAGCGCGATGGGGTGGTGCAATCCGTGGCCAAAAGCACGGCGCGTTCCATCGCGCGCGAATTGGCGCGCGGTATCCTCGGATCGTTGCTGGGATCCAAAACCCGGCGTTGAATTCTGTATTCCATTGTTGGAACACGCCGATACCCCTCGTTTTGTAACGGGGGGTATTGCGTTGACGCCATTTATGCCTATGATTCTGGGCGGTGCAACCCAGGAATCGAAAGGACAAAGCGGTGGCGAAGAAACACAAGATTGCGGTGCTTCCAGGCGACGGTATCGGCAAGGAGGTCGTGCCGGAAGGCCTGAAGGTGCTGGAGGCCGTCGCGACGCGATTCGGCATCGATTTTCAGTGGGACCATTTCGACTGGAGCTGCGATTACTACGCCAAGCACGGCAAGATGATGCCGGACGATTGGCAACAGCAGATCGGCCAGCACGAGGCCATTTTCTTCGGCGCCATCGGCTGGCCCGCCACGGTGCCCGACCACGAAGCCCTGTGGGGCTCGCTGTTCAAGTTCCGCCGCGAATTCGATCAGTACATCAATCTGCGCCCGGTGCGGCTGATGCCCGGCGTGCCTTCCCCGCTGGCCGACCGCAAGCCCGGCGAAATCGACTTCTTCATCGTTCGTGAAAATACCGAAGGTGAATACTCCAATAGCGGCGGCATCCTGTTCGGGGGCACCGAGCGGGAAGTGGTGATCCAGGAAAGCGTGTTTACCCGGGTCGGGGCCGATCGCGTGCTGAAATTCGCGTTTGAATTGGCTCAGAAGCGCGGCAAGCATCTGACGGCAGCCACCAAGTCCAACGGCATTTCCATTTCGATGCCCTGGTGGGACCAGCGAGTGGCCGATATCGCCGGGAACTATCCGGACGTGCGCTGGGACAAATACCATATCGACATTCTCTGCGCGCATTTCGTGCAGCATCCTGATTGGTTCGACGTGGTCGTGGCCTCCAACCTTTTCGGCGATATTCTTTCCGACCTCGGCCCGGCCTGCACGGGCACGATCGGCATCGCGCCGTCCGCCAACCTGAATCCGGAACGCAAATTCCCTTCTTTGTTTGAACCCGTGCATGGTTCCGCGCCCGATATCTACGGCAAAGGCATCGCCAACCCGATCGGCCAGATCTGGAGCGGCGCGCTGATGCTGGACTTCCTGGGCTACCCCGAGGCCAGCGCAGCGGTGGTTCGCGCCATCGAAACCGTGCTGGCCGAAGGCCCGCGCACGCGCGACATGAAGGGCAGCGCGTCCACGGCTGAAGTAGGCGACGCGATTGCGTCGCTGATCGCGGCGGGCTAGCCATGCGTTATCGGGGGGCCGAGGACATGGTCGAGTCCATTGCTTCTTCCCCTACCCAGGTGGGGGCAAGCCGTGCCGACCGTTTTGCCCGCAAACTGTTCCGCATGTTGCGCTCGCGCACCCAGCGGCATAACCAGCACCTGTGGCCGTTCGTTCGGATCTGGCGCAATCCGGCCGGGGTGATCTGCGGCTTCCGGGCATTCGGCCGGTCGCTGCCCATCACGCCGCTGGAACAGGGTTACGACCCTGCCGACGACGAGATGCACCTGATCCTGAGCGGGCCGTCCATCGCCGAAATCCCCTATGATCGCCTGAATATCCGGGCGGCGATGGGCGTGAACGGCTCGATCGCGCTGACCCGCAAGTTCAATCTGCCGTTCAAGTATTACTGCATCATTGACCAGAACTTCGTGCGGGACCGCATCGATCTGGTGCGCGAGATCGTCGCCTGTGACCTGACCCTGTATGTCTTGCCCGAAGTGCTGCGTTACATCATGCAGGGCGTGCCGCAAGAGCAGATCCGCTGCCGTATTTGCATCATCGAGTTGATCTCCGAGCGCGCTTACCAGCGCAGCGCCGCGCCCGCTGTCCTCAAGCGCATGGTGGCGGCTTCGCCAGATTTGCAACTGCTGGATGCCAAGCAGGGCCTGGGCTATAGCTTTGATGCGTCGCTGGGCGTGTTCGATGCGGACACGGTCGCGTATGTGGCGTTGCAGGTGATGATTTCGGGCGGGGCGCGCAAGGTGTACCTGCACGGCCTGGACCTGACGCTGCAGCATGGCATGCGCTTCTACGACGAAGGGCAGACGCCGCAGACGAGCCGGCTGGCGCGCAACTTTGCCCGCCTGATCGAGCCGTCTTTTCGTTTCGCGGCCCAGCAGTGGCGCGGCCGCGGCGTGTCGGTGATCAACCTGTCGCCTGTCAGCGCGTTGCCGCCGGAGGTGATCGAGCGGCAGGACTGGCATGCGCTGCTGAAGAATTGAAAAGGCCCGGCATTGCCGGGCCTTCTTCTTTCAGGGCAGGGCGTCCGTCAATGGGCGCCCGCCGCGGCTTCCGCAGCGCCGCCGCCACCGCCCGCCTTGGCGGAGCGCGGCTTGGCGAACCAGACCAGCCCGATCAGCAGCATGAAGATGACCGCCGAGGCGTAGAACACGTCTACCGCCGACATGGTGAACGCCTGGGCGTTGATCAGCCGGTCCACCGTGCTGAGCGCCTGCTGGTGCGACATGCCCACACCGTTCTGCAAGGCGTTCAGTGTCTGGTCGAACGCCTGCTGGCCAGGTTTGGCGGCCTCGGTCAGCTGCGAGTGGTGCAGGGTGGCGCGGTTTTCCCACAAGGTGGTTGCGATCGAGGTGCCGAACGCGCCGGCGGTCAGCCGCAGGAAGTTCGACAGGCCTGATGCGGCCGGGATGCGCCACGGTTCGATGCTGGACAGCGTGATCGAGGTCAGCGGCACGAAGAACGCCGCCATGGCCGCGCCCTGGATGATCGTGGGGATCATGAGCGTGCGTACGTCGGTCTGCGTATTGAAGCCCGAGCGCATGTAGCAAACCAGGGCGAAGATCAGGAACGCCACCGTGACGATCTGGCGCGGGTCGCGCGTGGCCAGCATCTTGCCGACCATGGGGGTCAGCAGGATGGCCAGCAGGCCCACCGGGGCGGTCACCATGCCGGCGTAGGTGGCCGTGTAGCCCATGTAGCTTTGCAGCCACAGGGGCAGCAGTACCACGTTGCCGAAGAAGACGCCGTAGGCGACGGCCAGCGTCACGGCCCCCACGCTGAAGTTGCGGATCTTGAACAGGCGCAGATCCACCACCGGGTGCGCGTCGGTCAATTCCCAGATCAGGAAGAAGACGAAGGCCACGAAGGCGATGGCGGCCAGGGCGATGATGGTGGGGCTGGCGAACCAATCCAGTTCCTTGCCCTTGTCCAGCATGATCTGCAGCGACCCTACCCACACCACCAACAGCACCAGGCCGAGCTTGTCGATGGGCAGTTTGCGGGTCAGGGATTCACGGTTGCCGTAGATACGCCAACTGATCCAGGCGGCCAGCAGGCCCACCGGCACGTTGATGTAGAAGATCCAGGGCCAAGTGTAGTTGTCGGAAATCCACCCGCCCAGCAACGGTCCGGCCACGGGGGCGACCAGTGTGGTCATGGACCAGACCGCCAACGCCATGCCCGCCTTGGACTTTGGGAAGCTGGCCAGCATCAGGGTCTGCGACAGCGGGATCATGGGACCGGCCACGGCGCCTTGCAGCACGCGGAAGGCGATCAGGGCCTCGAGCGACGGCGAGAAGCCGCACAGCCAGGAGGCCAACACGAACAGCAGCGTCGAAATCAGGAACAGCCGCACCTGGCCAAAGCGCTGCGTCAGCCAGCCAGTCAGCGGCACGGTAATGGCGTTGGCGACCGCGAACGAGGTGATGACCCACGTGCCCTGGCTGGAACTGACGCCCAGGTCGCCGGAAATCGTGGGAATGGAGACGTTCGCGATCGACGTGTCCAGCACGTTCATGAACACCGCCGTGGACAGCGCGATCGACCCGATGATGCGGGTCGCGCCTTCCAGCGGCGGGTAGGTGCCGGGAGGGAGAACGGTGGGCTCGGCGGGGGCGCCGCCGGCCGCGGGCTGCGCGGTGGTGCTCATGGGAGCGCTTCCTTACTTGGCGCTGCGCGCCAAGCCTTCTTTGGACGCGGGCGTTGCTGCCGCCTGCGGGGTGAATTCATCGGACGCGAGGTTGGCCTGGATGATCTTGTTGATCATCGCGTCGACTTCGTCGTGGGCGGGTTCGAACGCGCGCGTCGACCAGGCCGGTTCCTTGCGGGCGGCGGCCGTCAGCGGTTCGCCTTCCTGCTTGCCCACATCGACCTCGACGTCCATCGACAGGCCGACGCGCAGCGGATGGGTCTTCAGGTCTTCGGGATTCAGCGCGATGCGCACCGGCACGCGCTGCACGACCTTGATCCAGTTGCCGGTGGCGTTCTGGGCCGGCAGCAAGGCGAAGGCGCTGCCCGTGCCCGCGTCCAGGCCGGCGACGGTACCGTGATAGGTGATCGAACTGCCATACAGGTCGGCCACCATCTTGACCGGTTGGCCGATGCGCATCTTGCGCAACTGGCCTTCCTTGAAGTTGGCTTCGACCCAGACCTGGTCCAGCGGCACGACGGTCATGAGCGCGGCGCCCGGGGCCACGCGTTGGCCCACCTGCACGCTGCGGCGGGCAATGACGCCGCCGACGGGGGCCGGCAGCACCGTGCGCGACTGCGCCAGCCACGCGTTGCGCAGGCCGGCGACGGCCTGGCGGACGTCGGGGTGGTCGGCGACCGTGGTGCCCTGGGTCAGGGCCTGGTTGGTGGCCAGCTTGGCGCGCGAGGCGGCCAGCGCGGCGCGGGCTTGCGCCAGGCCGGACTGGGCCGTCTTGAGGGCGGCTTCGGCATGCAGGATTTCTTCGCCGCTGACGCCACCGGACTTGGCCAGTTGCTGGCGCCGGCTGACGTCGCTTTGCGCGCGGGTCAGTTCGGCCTGCGCGCGCTGGATGTCGGCATTGCGCAGGTCGACATCGGCCGCCAGCGCATCGTTCTGCACGTAGTAGGTGCGGACCTGGCGCACCATCTGCGCCAGCTTGGCCTGGGCCTGTTGCAGCGCGACTTCGGTGTCGGCCGGGTCCAGGCGCACCAACGGCTGGCCGGCGGTGACGGTCTCGGTATCGTCAGCCTCGATGGCGACGACCGTGCCCGGCACTTGTGGCGTGATCTGCACGAGGTTGCCATGCACATAGGCGTCGTCGGTACTTTCGAAGTGGGCGCCGAACAGGGCCCACCAGATGCCATAGGCAATTGCGATGAGGATGAAGACCCCGGTCGCGATCAGCAGCAGGCGTTTGCGGGCGGGGTTGGGAGCGGGAGTGGCTGCGTTCATGACGTCTGAATCCGGAGCGTTCAATGAGTGGAGTTCGTGGCGGACGTGGGCTGGGTGGCGGGCGCGGGTGCGTAGCCGCCGCCCAGCGCGTTGGCCAGGCTGGCATCGAGCTGGTAGGCGCGGATGCGCAGGTCGGTTTCCAGGCGGGCTTGCGTCAGCACGCCGGTCTGCGCGATCAGCACGGTCAGATAGTTGCCCATGCCGGCCTTGTAACGGTTGACCGCCAGTTCGTAGGCGGCTTCGATCGCTTCACGTGCCTGGTGTTGCTGGGCTTTTTCCTGTTCCAGCAGGCGCAGGCCGTCAAGCGCATCGGCGACCTGGTGCGCGGCGTCCAGCACGGTCTGGTTGTAGTCAGACACGGCCAGGTCCGCATCGGCGCGGCGGCCGGCCAGGTTGGCGTTCAGTTCGCCGCCATGGAAGATAGGCAGCGTGATGGCCGGGCCGATGCCGGCGGTACGGCTGGCGCCGCCGATCAGGTTGCCCGTGCCCAACGCCTGGAAGCCGACGAAGGCGGCCAGGTTGACGTTGGGGTAGAACTCGGCGCGGGCGCTGTCGATCTGGTGGCGCGCGGCCTCGGCGCGCCAGCGCGCGGCGACGACGTCGGGCCGGTGGCCCAGCAGTTCCAGCGGCACGCTGGCGGGCACGACGCCGGCGGGCGCTGTCAGCGACACGGCGACCAGGGACTGGCCGCGTTGTGGGCCGGCACCGGCCAGCGCTGCCACCTGGTTGCGCAACTGCGCCAGGGTGGTTTCGTTCTGGGTCAGCTCGACCTGGCCGGCGGCCAGCGACGACTCGGCCTGCTTGACTTCGACCTGGGTGTCCAGGCCGGCGGCGTAGCGGCCGCGGGTCAGCGACAGGACGTCTTCGCGCTGGGTCAGGACGCGTTTGATGACGTCGCGCTGGGCGAACGCATTCTGCAGGTTCAGATAGGCCCGCACGAGGGCGCTGGACAACATATTGCGCGCCGCCTGGGCATCCGCCTCGGCGGCAGCCTGTTGCGAGACCGCGGCCTGCAGGCGCGAGCGGTTCTTGCCCCAGAAGTCCAGCTCGTAGCTGAAGTCCAGCGCCAGGCGGTTGTCGTTGACCACCGAGCCGCCCAGCGGAGGCGGGTAGATGTAGTCGTTGGACAGGTGCTCGTGGGTCAGCGAGTAGTCGGCGTCCACGCGCGGCAGCAGCGGCGCGCGGGCGGTGCCGACAGCGGCGTTGGCCTTGGCCAGGCGAGCCTGGGCGGCAGTCATGGACGGGCTGTTGGCCAGCGCTTCGTCCATCAGCGCGTTGAGCTGGCTGTCGCCGTAGCGCTGCCACCACTGCGTCTCGGGCCAGGCGGTGGCCTGGGCGGTCAATCCCAGCTTGGCTTCGTCCAGGGCCGCGACGGGCGTGGGCCCGGGTTCCATCAGGGCGCAACCGCTCAGGGCAAGCACTAATGCGGTAGAAAGAAGGCGTTTCATCCTGACAATCTGCTGAAAGTAATTGATTAATCTGTATTTGCCTAGGCAAATATTATGTCAAATAAAGCCCCTGAAGCCAGGGGCGGCAGGGGCTCGGTAGCGTGTCGTCAGCGCTCGGGCGCTGCGCCGGACGCGGATCCGTTGGCGATCATGCGGCGCAGGAAATGCATCAGTTGCGCGACTTCATCGGTGGAGAATCCGCGCAGGTGATGGTTCAGCACGCGGGCGATATTGGGAGGAATGTCGCGGGCCTTGGCTTCGCCCAGTTCGGTCAGTTCGAGCTTCACCACGCGCCGGTCTTCCTGGCTGCGAGCCCGGCGCAGCAAGCCTTTGGCTTCCAGGCGGTCCAGCGCGCGGGTCATGGCGCCGGTGTCCATGCCATTCATCCGGGCCAGTTCGGCGGGCGTGTCGGCCCGGCCCAGGTACAGCATCGCGATGGGGCGCCATTGCATGGCCGTCAGGTCAAGCGGCGCCATTTCCTGGTCCAGCATCCGGTTCAGGGAGTTAGAGACCAGTTTGATCAGGTAGCCGGCGTTATCCTCGGTCATGCAGCGGGTGTCACCGCGGTAATGAATCGGATTGTCGGGGGAATCAGGGCGTGACGAGGCATTCATGCTGCGAATTTTACTGCCTAGTCAGTTATTGTCAAGGCTGCTATTTGGGGACGCCTTCGGGGGCGTTTTCGATTGCCGTGGCGGGGGCTTTGCGCAGCCCCGACCAGACGATGGCGGCCACGATCAGGGCGGCGCCGGCCATCATGCGCACCGTGGGCTGCTGGCTGAACAGCACCCAGGCGAAGGCGATGGCGTAGACGGGTTCGAGCGCGATGACCAGGCCGGCGCTGCGCGCGTTCAGGCGAGTCAGGCTGGAGACGAACAGGAAGTGCGACAGGCCGGTGCAGAATACGCCGAGCAGCAGCAGCCAGAACCAGTCCACGGCGGCCAGGGCGGGCAACTGGCCCACCGCGAATGGCAGCATGACCAGGGCTACGACCAGGTTCTGCCAGCAGGCGACCTGCATCGGGTCCATGCCGGAAGCCGAGCGCCGGTTGCTCAGGGCGAGCAGGGCGAAGGTCAGGCCGGACAGCAGGCCCCAGGCCAGGCCGATGGTGCCCTGGTCCGCCAGGTCGAACGCGGGCGTGACCAGCACCAGGCCGGCGGTGACCAGGCCCAGCAGCAGCCATTCGGCCAGTCGCACGCGTTCGCGGAAGATCAGGCCTTCGAACAGCGTGATGAAGGCCGGGAAGCTGGCGAAACCCAGGGTGGCGATGGCGATGCCGCCCACTTTCACCGAGATGAAGAAGGTCACCCAGTGCGCCGCCAGCAAGGCGCCGGCCACTACCAGCACGAACAACTGGGCCGGCGTCAGGGCGCCGAGCAAGGGGCGGCGGCGCATGCGGGCGAACAGGCCGAGCGAGATCACGGCGAAAACGGCGCGCCCCAGGGTGATCACCGCGGCGCTGGCCTGGATCAGCTCACCGAAAACGCCGGTCAGGCCGAACAGGATGGCGGCGATATGGATATAGGTCAGGGCGCGGTGTCGGGTCATTCGAGGCGGAAGGCGAAGGCGGAAAGCGGCTAAAAAAGCGCGGCCGGGCGTGCAAATGGGCATGCACTGAATCTAAAATCATCGCATGAATCGCATTGCCAGGCATTTGCCGGTCTCTCGTCCCTCCAGCCGCGCGGCCGGCTTTTTCATGGCCGCCCTGGGCGCCGTCCTGTTTTCGGGCAAGGCCATCGTCGTCAAGTTCACCTACCGCTACGGGATCGACGCGGTTACGCTCATTGCGTTTCGCATGTTGTTCGCCATGCCATTTTTCGCGGCGGTGGCCTGGCATCAGTCGCGCCTGGCGGCCCGCGGCCAGATCGTGGTCATGACCTGGAAGGAACGCCTGCAGGTCTGCGTGCTGGGCCTGTTGGGGTATTACCTGTCCAGCTTCCTCGATTTCCTGGGGCTGCGCTATATCACCGCCAGTCTCGAGCGCCTGATCCTGTTCCTGTCGCCCTCGCTGGTCGTGCTGCTGTCCGCGTTCTGGTTCAAGCGTCCCGTCGAGCGCCGGCAATGGCTGGCCATGGGGTTGTCCTACGCGGGCGTGGTGCTGGTTTTTGCGCATGACCTTACCTTTGGCGGGTCTGCCGAGGTGTTGGCAGGGTCTTTGTTCGTTTTCGGTTCGGCGCTCAGCTATTCTGTGTACCTGATCTGTTCCGGGGAGCTGATCAAGCGCATCGGGCCTACCCGGCTGGTCGCCTACGCCATGCTCGTATCGTGCGTGGCCTGCATCGTGCAGTTCTTCGTGGTGCATCCCGCATCGGTGCTGATCCAGCCCATGGGCGTTTACGGCTATTCGCTGATCCACGCCACCCTGAACACGGTCGTGCCCGTTTTCATGCTGATGTGGTCGGTGGCCCTGATCGGCGCCCCGACCGCGTCGCTGCTGGGCATGATCGGGCCGGTGTCGGTGCTGTTTCTGGCATCGTGGTTCCTGGACGAACCCATCACCGCGTGGCAGATGGGCGGCACCGCGCTGGTATTGGCCGGCGTATTCGTATTGATGGGGGGCGGCGCTGGCAAGCCGCCGCCCGCCACGCCGGGCGGCTCGGCCCCCGCGCGTTGAAGTCTGGTTTTCTCGGTTGATTCGCAACATTCCAATGAAAGGAGGCCAGCATGGCCAGCAATCTCGTCAAGGCAATCCGTATCGAGCAGCACGGCGGTCCCGAAGTCCTGAAACTGGTGGAAGTCGAAGTGCCGCCGCCCGCCGCCAATGAGGTCACCATCGACCAGCATGCTGCCGGGCTGAACTTTATCGATATCTATTTCCGCACGGGTTTGTACCCCCATCCGCTGCCGCATGGCCTGGGCTTCGAGGGCGCGGGCGTGGTCACCGCCGTGGGCGCCGACGTCAAGCATCTGAAAAAGGGCGACCGCGTCGCGTATGGCCAAAGCCCGCTG
>NZ_JAELTJ010000999.1 GCF_016428805.1 Achromobacter sp. ASV32 | reverse complement strand
CCCCCCCCCCCCCCCCCCCCCCCCCCCCCCCCCCCCCCCCCCCCCCCCCCCCCCCCCCCCCTCACCCCCCCCGCCCCCCCCCCCCCCCACACAACCGCATCGTCGTCGGCAGCGTCAGATGTGTATAAGAGACACCCATTGGTTTTTATCGTGGCCGCAGCAGTGTAGCGGTGCTTGTTAGTAGCCTGCCGTGTTGCAGAGGCTTTCCAGATAGATTGGAGGTTAGGAATGAAGTTCTGAATGGGCACCACCTGTCTCTTATACACATCTCCGAGCCCACGAGACCTAATAACCGATCTCGTTTGCCGTCGTGTGCTTGAAAAAAGGGGGGGGGGGGGGGGGGGGGGGGGGGGGGGGGGGGGGGGGGGGGGGGGGGGGGGGGGGGG
>NZ_JAELTJ010000998.1 GCF_016428805.1 Achromobacter sp. ASV32 | reverse complement strand
GCCGTCGTCTTGCCGCTATTCACATTCTCGTAGCTCGACCGTTGTTTTAGTCGCCGTCGCTGCTACGCTTGCCAGCTTCCGTCGTTGATCCGTCGAGCCGCCTTCTCTTACCGCAGTGCAGCCTTCAGAAAAGTTGACGTTGCACATCCACCCCTCACACACACACACACGCACACACATACGGCCGAATCGCACCACCCGCCATCATGCCGAATAATCGGAACTATGACTTTCTCGTATGAGGCCCCTCCACGCTGACGTTTTTGGTTGCACGAGCGAACTTTGCTTTGGGCGCTTGTCTCTGTCGACCAGAGCTGGCGACCTGCGCGCAAATCTCCCATCTCCTGTTTGTTTCGTTGCAAGCCTGCTAACATGAGTCTTATTCC
>NZ_JAELTJ010000997.1 GCF_016428805.1 Achromobacter sp. ASV32 | reverse complement strand
CACCCGGCCCCCCCCCCTCTCCCCACACCCGCATCGTCGTCGGCAGCGTCAGATGTGTATAAGAGACAGTGTCCCGGTTCCGAGAAACAGGCCACCAGCGAAGAAGAGGTTGGCATCGGTGACCGCATTAACATGGCGTACGCTACCACTGTTGTCCGAAAGGGCAGAGGGCGCGGCATCGTCACTGCAACTGGCATGGTCACTGAAGTCGGCAAAATTGCTGCTTCTACCTCCAAGAAGCAGCGCAAAGCTGGTCGCTCCATGAATTGGCGCAAGTATGGCAAGAGGCAGCCTGTTGTCGGACTGGCTAAGCGAACTTACGATGTCATCGGTAAGTTCCTTGGCTTGACCGAAGGCACGCCGCTTCAGCGGAAGCTGTCTGCTCC
>NZ_JAELTJ010000996.1 GCF_016428805.1 Achromobacter sp. ASV32 | reverse complement strand
ATTGAGGCCCGTGTGGTCCGTAGATGCGGCCGAGAGTGAAAGTGGCTTCGAATCACGAAACTCAGCGAGACGGGACGAGACGAGACGACCGGGGATGCTTGGCTCCCTGCTGTCTTTTCAATCCTGCAATACGCTGCTATAAGCCAGATGATGGGAACCGACTACTCGTACGAAGCGGCACGAGCCCTCTCACTGGTGATTTCCAGAAGAGGCCTGTTGAATTGTCGAGGCGGCGCGTAGCGTAAAAGAACAGTCGTTTCCGAGTCGGCCACGGTCTGTCTGACTCAAAGGCGTATAAGACCTGCCGAGAAGACGAGGGATGAGGTGCAGAAACACGTCCGGACCAGGGCTGTCTCTTATACACATCTCCGAGCCCACGAGACCTA
>NZ_JAELTJ010000995.1 GCF_016428805.1 Achromobacter sp. ASV32 | reverse complement strand
TGTATAAGAGACAGGTGGTGATGAGCATTACGAGTACTTTACGAGTAATCGAGAGAATCCGCCCACGGGCGATGGGTGACGGTGACGGTGGGCCAATTGAATGCTGGCGGTACCTATGTATAATGACATGGTGCGATACGAGTAGATCAAGAGATCGTTTGTCCTCATCGTTTCGCGGCTAAAGTAGCAGCGAGTCCTAGAGATACGGATCGAGATACGGTCGTAGAATAACGCTTCAGAATCACCAGAGTCTCTGTTCACATGGTGCGACTGGCTTCTCCGGCGCGTGAACTGTGTTACAGTAATTGCACGGCGCGGGGGCAGCGCCGAACAGACTAATGCAGGTTGGACGTTGTGACAGCCCAGCCTGGCACACCTCGGGCCAC
>NZ_JAELTJ010000994.1 GCF_016428805.1 Achromobacter sp. ASV32 | reverse complement strand
AAGCAGAATGCCGGCTTCACAACTGCCACGCACACCATTTCTCTATACGTCTTGTTCAGACATGTCAACAACTACAAAAAGACTTCCGCTCTCGGGAATCACAGTCGTCAGCTTGGAACAAGCCATTGCCGCACCATTCTGCACGCGTCAACTGGCCGACATGGGCGCCCGCGTTATCAAGATTGAACGCCCCGACGTAGGAGACTTTGCGCGCGCATACGATACTCGCGTCGATGGCATGGCCTCTCATTTCATATGGACGAACCGCTCCAAGGAAAGCCTGGCGCTGAATCTCAAGAAAGACAAGGACCTAGCCGCTCTGAAGAAGATTGTCGCAAAGGCCTGTCTCTTATACACATCTCCGAGCCCACGAGACCTAATAACCG
>NZ_JAELTJ010000993.1 GCF_016428805.1 Achromobacter sp. ASV32 | reverse complement strand
ACAACCGCATCGTCGTCGGCAGCGTCAGATGTGTATAAGAGACAGGGGCTCCAAAAAGGATATCAAGGGCAAGCTTTTAGCGCCCAGTCCGGTCAAGCCATTCAAGGGCGTGCGTGCATTGTTTGGAGTATTGCGAGTACTAACCTGAGCGAGGCTCTGTCGGTGAAACGAGCTTTTTCTCCAGCGCGTGGAGTCTTGGCTCTTTGTGTTATTTGGCGCCAGTTTGCAAGTGTTACGTCTTGTGCGTGTATTGAGCAGGCTGTTTAAGTATTTTAGTGTTTTTGGTTTGGTTTGATTTGCTTCAATTTCCCTTTTCAGGTTTTTTTTTTTTTTTTCATTATTTGTTTTGAACGTTTTACAGTTTCTTTTGCCTTTTTGGATATTCC
>NZ_JAELTJ010000992.1 GCF_016428805.1 Achromobacter sp. ASV32 | reverse complement strand
CCCCCCCCCCCCCCCCCCCCCCCCCCCCCCCCCCCCCCCCCCCCCCCCCCCCCCCCCCCCCCCTTTTCCCACCCCCAGCCGCCATACGCGATCGGTTATTAGGTCTCGTGGGCTCGGACCCCCCCCCCCCCCCCCCCCCCACATCCGGGGGGTGGAAAGCCAAGGGGGAAACGGGGCAAAGGCGACTGTAGTTAAGCTTATTCTACTGGACACGGCAGATTGAGGCCATTTCAGTTTAAAGTCATTACTATCTGTCTCTTATACACATCTGACGCTGCCGACGACGATGCGGTTGTGTAGATGTCGGTGGGGGGGGGGGGAGGAGAAAGGGGGGGGGGGGGGGGGGGGGGGGGGGGGGGGGGGGGGGGGGGGGGGGGGGGGGGGGGG
>NZ_JAELTJ010000991.1 GCF_016428805.1 Achromobacter sp. ASV32 | reverse complement strand
CCGCATTAGCTCGGCAACAATTGAGGGCATGATATCGCTAGTTCATGACCCTCGGCATGAGCCGCTGTCGCTCCTCTCGGTTCCGCGTCTGGGCAATGTTGTAGGCGGGCGGAGTGTTACATATGTAAATACCAGCATGGATGTACTGAAGGGCGGGTGCATAAGCATGATCAAAGCTGGCCTCCCGGTTTTCTTTGGGTGCGATGTTGGCAAGTTTAGCGACAGGACTCGCGGTGCAATGGACCTGGACCTGTTCAACTATGATATTGGTATCAATACCGGAATGCTTGGTATGAGCAAAGCGGAGAGACTCTTGTCAGGGGAAAGCCAAATGACCCATGCCATGGTCTTGACAGCCGTACACATGGACGAAAAGACGGGCAAGCC
>NZ_JAELTJ010000990.1 GCF_016428805.1 Achromobacter sp. ASV32 | reverse complement strand
CCCCCCCCCCCCCCCCCCCCCCCCCCCCCCCCCCCCCCCCCCCCCCCCCCCCCCCCCCCCCCTTTTTGCAAGCCGAAGCCGGCATACGCGATCGGTTATTAGGTCTCGTGGGCTCGGAGATGTGTATAAGAGACAGGCGCTGAGGTGAGCGTCATCATCAGCACACAGACACAAAACGGTGGGTGGGTATCATTAGGTATGGATCGGCGCTATGCAATCACAGTCTGGGAGGGGGCCAAGCGAGGTATGATCTGTCTCTTATACACATCTGACGCTGCCGACGACGATGCGGTTGTGTAGATCTCGGTGGGCGCCGGGTCAGTGAGAAAGGGGGGGGGGGGGGGGGGGGGGGGGGGGGGGGGGGGGGGGGGGGGGGGGGGGGGGGGG
>NZ_JAELTJ010000102.1 GCF_016428805.1 Achromobacter sp. ASV32 | reverse complement strand
CCCCCCCCCCCCCCCCCCCCCCCCCCCCCCCCCCCCCCCCCCCCCCCCCCCCCCCCCCCCCCCCCCCCCCCCCCCCCCCCCCCCCCCCCCCCCCCCCCCCCCCCCCCCTTTTTCAAGCATAAGACGGCATACGAGATCGGTTATTAGGTCTCGTGGGCTCGGAGATGTGTATAAGAGACAGGATCTGCAGTATCTCCTGGTAGGCGCGCTCGTGGGCGGGATCGGCCTGGCGCCAGGCCTGGAACCGTCGCCGTTCGCCCGCCGTCATGAGGCCGCCGTGGTCGCGGGTGAACCAATAGGCCGCCGCGTCCAGGGGATCCCCAGGCAGGTTGGAAAAGTCAGAGGTGTCCATGGTGCTCCCGTGCCGGCATCAGCGCATTCCGCCCGGCCTCATGGGATAGGACAATCTGGCCACGAAAGTCCGTAATGTCATCGCGCATAGGCATGCAGGCGGGTGTGAAGGTGCCGCATGGTGCGGGTGAGGTGCTTTTCGACGCTGCTGACCGACAGCCCCAGGTGCGTAGCGATTTCCGGCACGGTCCAGCCTTCCAGCCGGTGCCAGGCGAATACCTCGGCGCACGGCGCGGGCAGTTCGTCCAGTGCCTGGCGCAGCGCTTGCGACAGTTGGGCGGTGCGGGCGCCGGCCTCGGGGCCGTCCTGGGCGGGATGGTCGCTTTCGTCCACGTCCTGCAGGGGGATCGCGGCGGTGCGCTGCTGCCTGTGATGCTGATTGACCAGGCCGTGGTAGACGCTGCGGTGCAGGTAGGCGCGCGGATTGCGGATCGCCGACACGTCGCCTTCCAGCATATTGGCGATGGCGTCATGGGTGGTGTCTTCGACATCGCCCGCGGCGTGTCCCTTGCGTTTCCATGTGCCGAGCAACTCGCGGTAGTAGGCGAGCCAACCGTGTTCGGCGGGGCGGGTCCGGCGCATGCAGGGGAAACGGAAAGGGACGAAGCCGCCGATTATTGCAAATAAAAATTATTCTTGTAAAGCCGGCGCCGGGCGCCGGTCACAGCGGCCCCGGCCAGGCGGGTCGAACGGGACGGCGCGGGCACGGGCGCCTGCCTCCGCCCCTGTCGGCGCGCCGATCAGTGCGCCTGGCTGTGCTGCGCGGCCAGACCACGGCCGCGTTGGCGGGCCGCCTCACGTTCGGCCGTCGGCAGGTACACCGCGCACAGGAAATTGGCCCCCGCGATGATCGCGAACATCAGCGCCAGCGGCTGCCAGGTCAGGCCGAAGGTATGCGCCACCCACAGGCCCACCAGCGGCGTGGTGCCGCCGAAGATCGCGCCGCACAGCTGGAAGCTGAGCGAAATGCCGGTGTAGCGCATCTGCACGGGGAAGGCCGAAGGCAGGTAGGGGGCCAACACCGCGTAGTAGGCGCCGATCAGGAAGATGGCGGTCAGGATGCCGATGGCGATGTTCTGGATGTCGCCGGTCAGGATCAGCATCATCATCGGCACGGACCAGAGCGTGGACAGCGCGGTGACCCAGATCAGGAAGCGCCGCTCGCCGATGCGGGTGGCGATGTACGAGGCGATCGGGAAGCTGATCAGTTCGACCACGCCGGCCCACGTGACCACGTCCAGGATCTGGCTGCGCGTGATCTTCAGGTAGGTGGTGGTGTAGGTGATCATCAGGGTCGTCACGAAATAGAACCCCGAGATGCCCAGCAGGCACAGGCCGATGCCCAGCAGCAAGGCGCGCTTGCGTTCGCGCAGCACCAGGCGGATGGGCGCGGTGGTTTCCTTTTTCTGCGCTTTCAGGCGGGCTTCGAGCTCGGGGCTTTCGTTGACGCCGCGGCGGATCACGAAGGCCACCAGCACGAGTACGCCGCTGATGATGAACGGCAGGCGCCAGCCCCATGACAGGAAGTCTTCCTTGGGCAGATCGGACACCAGGCGGAACACGCCGGTGGCCAGGATCAGGCCGATGGGGCTGCCATACTGCGGCGCCGAGGCCAGGAAGGTGCGCCATTTGGGCGGCGCGTGTTCGGCGGCGATCAGCACGGCGCCGCCCCATTCGCCGCCCACCGCGATGCCCTGCACCAGTCGCAGGGCCACCAGCAGCACCACGGCGGCCAGGCCGATGGAATGATAGGACGGCAACAGGCCGATCAGCGTGGTGGCCACGCCCATCAGCAGCAGCGTGACGACCAGGCTCTGCTTGCGTCCGATGCGATCGCCCATGTGGCCGAACAGCACCGCGCCCACCGGCCGCGCGAAAAAGCCGATGGCGAAGGTGCCCAGCGATGCCAGCGTGCCCATGAAGGGGTCGTTGGTGGCAAAGAACACATCGCCGAACACCAGGGCGGCCGCCGTGGCGTAGCAGTAAAAGTCGTACCACTCGATCATGGTGCCGAAGAAAGCCGCGGCCGCGGCCCTGACCGGCTGCCTGCGGCCCGTCGTGTCGTTCATGGAATTCCCCTTGTATTGCGCGGCTGCCGAGACGGCGCCGCGATGTCTGATGACGGCGTTGACGATAGCAACTACTGGCTATATCTTGTATAGCCACAACGTGCCCAGAGATAGGTCCACTTCATGAAGGAAGTCCTGCTTGCCGATTTGCTCGCCGGCTCGCTGTCGCGCGAGTCGGATGAAGCCTTGCAAAAGCAGATCTACGACATCGTGCGGCGCGGCGTGCTGGACCACACGCTGGTCGCGGGCCAACGCCTGCCGTCGTCGCGCGCGCTGGCCACCGACCTGGGGATTTCACGCATCACGGTGACGCTGGCTTACGAACGGCTGATCGCCGAAAACTACCTGAGCGCGCGCGGCGGCAGCGGCACCTTCGTGGAGAAAACGGTGGATCGGCCGCTGTTGCCGCCCGAGTCGCCCGAGCACGTGCAGCGCCATCGGCCGGGCCTGTCGGCGCGCGGCGCCACCATCGCGGGCGGCGCGGGCGGCCTGGCCCAGCACACCGGCGCTTTCGTGCCGGGCGTGGCCGACGCCAGCCTGTTTCCGTTTCATATCTGGCGCCGCCTGGTGTCACGCCATCTGGGCAAATCCAATCTGGCGTTGTCGGGCTATGCCAAGGACGGCGCGGGCTACATGCCGCTGCGGCTGGCGATCGCCAATTACCTGCGCCTGGCGCGGTCGGTGGTGTGCGAACCCGAGCAGGTCATCGTCACGGCGGGCACGCACCAATCGGTGGATCTGTGCGCGCGGCTGCTGACGGAATGGGGCGACAGCGCCCTGGTGGAAAGCCCCTGCCATTGGGCCTTTCCCCCAGTGCTGGGCGCGGCCGGCGTACGCGCGCATGCCGGCGTGGTGGACGATCAGGGGCTGGACCTGCCGGCCAGCAAGTTACCGCGTCGCGCACGGCTGCTGATCACCAGCCCGTCGCACCAATACCCCACCGGCGTGGTGATGCCGCTGGCCCGCCGCCTGGAATTGCTGCAGGCGGCGCGGGCGCGCGGGTTGTGGGTGATCGAAGACGACTACGACAGCGAATTTCGCTACGACGGCGCGCCGATACCATCGCTGCAGGGCCTGGATGCGGATGGCCGTGTGATCTACATGGGCACGTTCAGCAAGACCATGTTCGCGGGCCTGCGCATGAGCTACATGGTGGTGCCGCCGCAGGTGGCGGCCGCGTTCTCGCAGGCGGCCGCCAGCATCTACCGGCCTGGCCAGCTGCACCTGCAGGCGGCGCTGGCCGACTTCATGGGCGATGGCCATTTCTCGCACGGCATCAAGCGCCTGCGTACCGAGTATGCCGGCCGCCAGGCGGTACTGCGCGAGGCGTTGGCGGCGCGGGTGGGCGACCAGGTGGAACTCTCACAGGCGCGCGCCGGCTTGCACGTCTATGCGCGTTTGCGCCCCAAGGTGCAGGTCGCGCGGCTGGCCGACGCCGCCAGGGAAGAGGGCATCGTGCTGGGCCTGCCGCACTACCTGCCCGACGCCGCGCGAGCCAGCCGCCCGGCCGTGGTGCTGGGCTACGGCGGCGTGCCGTGCGAGCGCATCGACGATGGCGTGATGCGTTTCGCGCGGGCGCTGGCGCGGGCGACGCAGGCCAAGTCCGCGCGCGCGGGCAAACGTTGATATCCAGGCCGGCCGGTCCGGATTGGCGGCGCTGCCGCCAGCCCGGGCGTCGTGCCGCCTTTACAGCTCGGCCAGCACGGCATCGGCCGCCGCCAGCAGCAGATCGGCGTGCTCGCGATTGAACGGCAGTTGCGGGCGCAGCTTGAGCACGTTGCCATGCAGGCCGGTGGCGCTGAGCAGCACACGGCGCTCGCGCATCAGGTTGACGAAGCGGTGCGTCTCTTCCTTGGCCGGCGTCCTGGCGGCGCGGTCGCGCACCAGTTCCACGCCGATGAACAGGCCATCGCCGCGCACGTCGCCGATCAGGGCATGGCGTTCGGCCAGCGCCCGCAGGCCGTCACGCAGATACTGTCCGGTGCGCGCGGCGTTTTCCTGCAGGCCTTCCTCCTGGATCACCGCCAGCGTGGCCTGCGCCGCGGCGCAGGCCACGGGATTGCCGCCGAAGGTATTGAAATAGCGGGCGTCGCGGCCGAAGCGTTCCATGATGTCGGGGCGCGAGACCATCGCGGCAATAGGGTGGCCGTTGCCCATGGGCTTGCCCATGGTGACGATGTCCGGCACCAGGCCGTGGCGCTGGAAGCCCCACATGCAGGACCCCGTGCGCGCGAATCCTGCCTGGACTTCGTCGGCGATGAACAGGCCGCCGGCATCGCGGATCGCCTGTACCGCCGGCGCCAGAAAACCCGCGGGGTCGCTGTAGACGCCGTCGCTGGAGAGGATGGTGTCCACCAGCAGCGCGGCCGGGCGGATGCCATGGCGGCGCATGTCGTCGATGGCCGCCTGCACCTGCTGGCCGAACCACGTGCCCAGCGTGGCCGGGTCGTGGCGGTAGCTGTCGGGGGCGGCCACGGTGCGCGTGTCCAGGCCCAGCGGCACTGCCTGGCCCAGCGACGGTGATACGGCTGCCACCGCCGTGGTCACGCCGTGGTACGCCAGTTGCGTGACGATGACGCCGGTGCCCCCGGCATGGCTGCGCGCCACGCGCAGGGCCAGGTCGTTGGCTTCGCTGCCGGTGCAGGTGAAGATCACTTGCGACAACGGCTCGGGAAAGGTGGCCAGCAGTTGCTCGGCGTAGTCCAGCACGCCGTCGTGCAGGTAGCGCGTGTGCGTATTCAGCACGGCGGCCTGTTCAGCGATCGCGCGCACCACGCGCGGGTGGCTGTGGCCCACCGAGGCCACGTTGTTGTAGGCGTCCAGGTAGCGCTGGCCGTCGGCGCCGATCAGCCATACGCCTTCGCCGCGCACGATATGCAGCGGCTGGTCGTAGAACAGGCGGTAGGACGGGCCCAGCACGCGCTGGCGGCGGGCGATCAGGGCGCGTTCGGCCTCGGGCAGCGCAGCGGCCGCGGCGGGGTCGAAGGCATTGAGCATGGCTTTGTCTCGGCTCACGTGAAACTCTCCATCGGGGTCAGGCTGGCGGTCAGCAGGGTGTCGCTGGCCTGTTGCTGCGGCATCGCATCCAGCCGCGCCAGGCCGGTCCAGGCCAGGCCGTTGTTGCGCAGGATGTAGTGGCGGTTTTCGGGATGCTGCTGCGCACGCCAGCCGGTGATGGCCACCGTGATGAGCAGGCGCGCGGCCATCAGGCCGGGCAGCAGGGCGATTTCGGTGTCGGTCAGCGGCAGTGCCTGGTGATAGCTGGCCAGGCAATGGCGCAGCGCGGGCGACAGCGGATCGGGCGCGTCCTGCAGCAGGTAGGCGCCGGCCACGGCCAGGTCCTGCACCAGCGGCGCGCGCACCATGTCGCCAAAATCCAGCAGGGCGGCGATGTGGTCGGGCCGGGCGCGGTCCACCATCACGTTGTAGGGGTTCAGGTCGTTGTGGATGACCTGGCGCCGCAGGCCGCGCAGCCTGGGCTGGGTGTCGCGCATGAAGCGGTCCAGCTGGCGTTCGGCCAACTGGCGCTGCTGCGGTTGCGCGATGCGCGGCAGCAGATCGGCCAGGCGGTCGGCGTGTTGCAGGTCCCACATCAGTTCGTGGTCGGCCATGGGATGGCTGAAGTCCGCCAGGGCCCGGTCGAACTGCGCCAGCGCGCGGCCCAGGGCCTGGTGCTGCGCCAGGCTGCGATCCACCTTGTACAGCGGCACGCCGTCCACGAAGGTCATCAGCCGGATGGCGCGGCGGCCGCCGTCCTCGTCTTCGCGCCAATGCACGTACTCGCCCGTCAGGCCCGGCATCAGGCGCGGCACGGGCGGCTCGCCGCCCGCTTGCATGAGGCGCAGCTGGGCCTGGGTATGGAAATCGGTGACGGCCGGGTCTTCGGCCGGATGGGTGGCCTTGAGCACGTAGGCGCCGCCGCCTGCGCACTGCATCAGGAAGTTCTGGTCGCGTTCGCTGGACAGGATGCTGGCGCGGGCGGTCAGTCCGTAGCAGGACAGCGCCACGGCTTCGGCCTGCGCCAGGGTCAGTTTGGGGGGCTCGGCGGCGAACAGCGCCTGGCCGGCGCTGGGCTGGGGGCTGCGATTCATGTCGGGCGCGCTTCCAGTCCGCACCATTCGGCGATGAACAGCGCGATGGTCTGGGTGACCTTGCGCACCGATTCCAGGTTCACGGCTTCGTCGTAGCCGTGCGGCATGCGGCATTCCGGGCCATAGACGATGGCCGGCGTGTCCGCGTACAGGCCATAGAAACGCGCGTCGGTGGCGGCGGAGGTGGCGTATTCGCGCAGCGGCTCGCCGAAGACCTGCTCGTGGGCGCTGCGCAGCGCGGCCTCGACCTCGTCGGAATCCGTCAGTTCGTAGCCCTCGGCCATGAAGCCGTGGTAGATGACCTTGGGCGGATGCTTGGCCAGGAACGGGTCGCGCGCGGCGGCCTGCGCCACGAAGGCCTCGATCTCGGCGCGGGCGTCCTCCAGGCGCTGGCCCGGATACACGGCCACGCGCATGTCGAAGGTGCACCACGCCGGCACGCTGGACGGCCAGTCGCCGCCCGCGATCTTGCCCAGGTTGAAGCGGATGGGGTGGGGGTGGTCGCAGAAATGGCGGTGGTCGCACTTGCGGCCATTCCAGCGTTCTTCCAGCTCGTCCAGCGCCTGGATCAGGAAGATGGCCTTCTGGATGGCGTTGGCGCCCGCGCCGGTGAAGGCGCCCGAGGCATGTTGGGGGTCGCCTTCGACCTGCACCTGGAACCACATCGGCCCGACCTGGGCGCGCATCAGCATCGGCAGGAGCGGCTCGGGGATGAAGGCGGCGTCGGCGCGGTAGCCGCGCGCCAGGCAGGCCAGCGCGCCGTTGCCGGTGCATTCTTCTTCGACCACGGATTGCAGGAACACGTCGCCGGCGGGCGCCAGGCCCAGGCTGGCCAGCGCGTCCATGGCCGACAGGCAGGCGATCAGGCCTGATTTCATGTCGCCCGCGCCGCGCCCGTGCATCCAGCCATCGACGATGGCGGGGTCGTAAGGGTCGCGGCTCCATTGCGCCAGCGGGCCCACCGGCACCACGTCGATGTGGCCGTTCAGGATCAGCGAGCGGCCTGTCAGGCTGCGGGCCCGGTGTGCGCCGACCACGTTGTAGGCGTTGTCGTAGGACACCGCCACCGGCGAAAAGCCCGGCAGTTGACGGATGGCGTCCACGTCGATTTTCCAGCGGTCCACGTCGTAGCCGCGTTCGGCATAGCGGGCCGCCATGAAGTCCTGCGCGGTGGCTTCTTCACCGCGCTGCGAAGGCAGGCGCACCAGTTGCGCCGTCAGGTCGGTCTGGGCTGCAAAGCCCGCGTCCACGGCTTGGATGATGCGCTGGCGCAGCGCCGGGGTCAGTTCTGGCATGGATGTGCTCGATGTTGACTGGGATGCGAGCCATCCTAAAGAGAATTGGATCTGTGAAAAATAGCCAATCCGGGTTATTTGATATAGCCACTTTACGGCCGCGGGCGGCCTGATGGGGCCGCCTCGGTCAGATCACCGCGCCGCCGCCGGTCTACTGGCGGGGGATGCCCGCTGTGGCGATGGCGTCGCGCCACTGGCTATCGCTGGCCGCGACAAAGCGGGCGAAGTCGGCGGGGCTGGCGGGGGCGCTGACCTTCACGCCCAGCTCCTGGAAGCGCGCTTGCACGTCTGGCTGCGCCATGACCCGGGTAAATGCCTGGTTCAATGTGTCGACCACCGGCGCCGGTGTGCCGGCCGGGGCGAACAGGCCCGTCCAGAAATAGAAATCCATGCCTGTGAGGTCGGCGGTTTCGCCGGCCGAGGCCATGTCCAGGTTGCCGATGTCGCGCTCGCGGCTCATCACGCCCACGGGCGTCACGCGGCCGCTCTTGATCAGTTCCAGCAGCGCGGGCAGCCCGGATACCGCCAGGTCGACCGTGCCGCCGATGACGTCGGTGGCGATCTTGGACGCGCTGGCGTAGGGGATGAAGGTGATGTCGGCGCCCGTCATCTTCTTGAGGCTTTCCATTGCGATGCTCGGCAGCGAGCCGACGCCGGTCGCGCCGTAGGTCAGGCGGCCAGGCTCGGCGCGGGCGCGCCGGATCAGGTCGTCGAACGAGCGGATGCCGAGCTGGGGATTGGCCACTACGGCCAGGCCGCTGGTGCCCAGCGGCGCCACGGCTTGCAGGTCGCGGTAGCTGTACTTGGCGGATGTCTGCACCTGCGGCGCGATGACCACGTCCGACACAATGCCCATCAACACGGTGTAGCCGTCCGGCTTGGCGTTGACCGCGCGCGTGACGCCAATGATGCCGCCTGCGCCGGCGATGTTCTCGATCACGATCGGCTGGCCTAGCTCGTGCCCGAGCTTGGGCGCGACCAGGCGGGCGAAGGCGTCAACCGAGCCGCCAGGCGCGTAGCCCACGATCAGTTTGATGGGTTGGGTGGGATAGCTTTGCGCCGCGGCGGGCGCAGCGCCTGCCACCAACGCCAGTGCCAGGGTGGGCAGAATCAGGGGATTCATGGGTTGTCTCCGTATGTTGTCGTTGTAGCGGGGGATAGGGCGCGCAGCCGCGCCGGGTTCAGGATTGCAGCCAGGTCCTGATGCGCTGGAACACGTCGTCGCTGTTTCGGTCCATCATGGGCAGGTGCGAATTGCCGCGTATGCCCTCGGCCGGCAGGTCGATCACGCTGACCGGCGTGGTCGCGCGGATGCTGTCCAGGTAGGCGTCGGCTTGCCGCCGGTAGTTGATCCAATGCGAGCCGGACGCTTCGATGAAGTCGCCCCATACGTGCAGGTGGCGCGGCAGCGCGCCGGCCGGACCCGGTTCGGGCATGCCGCCGGGTTCCACGCCGACCACCGATTGCACCAGGCCCGGCCGGCGCCGCGCGATCTCGGCGGCAAAGCCGGCGCCCTGGCTGTGGGCCACCAGATGGCACGGCCCGACCCGGTCAACCAGCGCCTCGTAGGCGGCCAGGATCATGGCTTCATGGCCCGGCCAGCGTGGCACCCATTGCTTGGCGAAGCTGTCGAAACTGTCGCAGGGAAACTGCTGCCCCGGAAACGCTACCCGCGGCGCGGGCGCCGGGTCGTAGCGCGGGCCGAGGCGAAAGGTCAGCCAGGCTTCGCGCTTGGTGCGGAACACGGGCGTTTCGGAATAGACCTCGGGATAGCGGGCCCACGACGAGCGGCCGCGCTCGACCGCGTCGCTGACCAGGACGTCGTAGCCCGCCTGCAGGAACCGCGTCAGCCAGCCGGGCCGGCCATCGGGCGTATCTTCCCAGGTGCAGCCGGTCATGCCGCCACCGTGCCACAGCAGCACGGGATGCGCGAACCGTGGCCGGGCCAGGCGGAACGCCTGCACGTACATCTGTCCGTAGACGTGCTCGCCGTTGGGATCGACTTCGCGCGGATGGCCGTTCAGCACCATGCTGCGGTGCTCGACGGGCAGGCCCGACACTGTCGCGGTCGAGCCGCCGACAAAAAAGGAACCTACTGACTTCAGGCAGATATCTTCGCAATGCATAACCGGTCCGTGTGGAATGACGGCGTAGCTTGCAATTCGGCCTATAGTTACGTCAATCGAATAAAAATCAATGATTGTTGATCTATGGGAATCAATTACGACCTCGAAGACCTGCGGGCGTTCTGCACCCTGGTCCGCACCGGCCAGTACACGGCGGCGGCCTCCCAGCTATGCATCACCACGTCCGCCTTGAGCCGGCGCGTCGCGAAACTGGAAGACCGCATCGGCGGCAAACTGTTTGAAAGAACCACGCGCCGCGTCGTCGTCACCCCCATCGGCCGTTCGTTGTACGAAAGCGTGCTGCCCGCGGTCAGCCGGCTGGATGCGTGCCTGCAGGAAGCGGCGCGCGCGGCGCAAGGGCAGGGCGGCAATCTGGCCGTCGGCACCGTGGCCTCGGTCGGCTATTCGGTGTTTCCCAAAGTGTTGCGGGCGTTCTACGCCGCGCATCCGCGCACCTATCTGTCGATCCGCGACGCCAATGCCACCGTGGTCGCCAAGTGGGTGGAGGACGGCGAGGTCGAGTTCGGCGTGACGACGGTGGTGTCGTTTCCGCAGTCGCTGGTGGTGGAGAAGGCCGCAGCCTATGGCTACAACCTGGTGTACGCCAAGGCCTCGGCGTGGCGCCCGCGACGCCGCGCGCTGACGTGGGCGCAGGTGTCCGACTTGCCCGTGGTGGGGCTGCACCCTTTGAGTTCAACGCGCCTGCAGATCGACAGCGTGCTGCACGCCAGCGGCATCGCCTTGCCCTGGACGATCGAAGTCGATCAGTTGGCCACGATGATCGGCCTGGTGCAGACCGGGGATTTCGTGGCGGTGATGCCCGGCCTGTTCGATGCGGCGGGCTACGGCCTGCACTCGGTGCCGGTCGGGGCCCCGGATATCGTCCGAGATATCTACCTGGTCAGGCGTCATGACGTCAGCCTGTCGCCGGCAGGGCAGTCGTTGCTGGAGTTGATCCGGGCGCGGTTGGGGGCGGGGTAGGGGGCGACGGCATGCAAGCACCGGCCGCGGTCTTGGCGGCCGACATCCATCAGGGGCGAAAGCCCGCGAGGATCGGCGCGATCCATTCCTGGCCACCCCCGTTGTCCCAGGGGCCGTTCTCGCGTTCCCCATAGAGGTCCTGGGCGCCGCTCACTGTCTTGACGCCTTGCGGGTTGCGCGCGGCGGCAAGAAAGCCGTTCACCGCATCGCGCAGGCCAGCTTCGTCATGCGGCGGCAGCGTGGCCAGGGCATCGTCAAGTGAATAGCGGATGTCGGCAATGACGCATTGATATCGGACGGTCGCCGTTTTCTGACCGGGCAGCGCCGGATTGGGCTTGATCGTCTTGGACAGGACCTGGCAGGAGGATTGCTGAACGAGCGCGCGCTGTAGCCGCAGGGCTTCGATCAAGCGTTCCTTCAGTACCTGGGGTTCGGTGGCATTGAGAAGCGCTTTCACCCGGTTTTCCGCTGTGCGTCGGTAGGCGTATTCGCGCATGTTCGTCACGTTCCGCAAGACCTCCATGCGGATGGGTTCCTTGGCGGGAAAGAAGCGCCTGGTGTAGGCGTCCAGTTGGCGCGCGCTGTCGATGTCGTCGTGGATGACGTAATCAAGGTAGCGCTGTGCGATCTGTTCGGGCGTCATCGGTTGTGCTGCCGCAGGGGTGACCGGCAGCAGGCACGCCGAGCACAGCAACGCGGCGGCGGCATGGGGAAAGCGTTGGATCAAGGGCATGGTTGCCGAACGAATGTGCGTGGTGCCTGCGGCCCAACCGCGAGCCGAACGGGTTTGCCGATGCGGCTCAACATCTCGACCAGCGTATCGATGGTGAACTTGGTGGTCTTCTTGTTCACCACGTCCGACACACGCGGGCGAGACACCATCAGGATCTTCGCGGCCTCAGCTTGCTTCAAGTGATGCTGTTCGATCCAGTCCGCCAATTCGGTCATCAGCGGTTCCTTGAGCAGCCTGGTGTCATGGATGTGCTGCTGTGAGGCCAAGTGCAGCCGGTGGGCTTTCTCGGGCGGGAACGCCAATTCCAGGAACAGGTTTGTGCCCGCTTTCGTTATATGGCGGATGTCAGTGTCGATTCTCATGGCTTGCCTGATGCGCGGATCAATGATGCCACGACCTGCAGGTTAAAAAATCTTATACAGGCAGGGTATCCATGCCAAATTCTACAGCGCCATCCGGGAAGCCAGGTCTGATTGCCGGCAATGCAGGACCTGGCGATCAGCCGCCAGATTGGCGGCTGACGGCTATCATTTGGCGGGCGCGTGAGCGCGCCCGATGCCTGCTGGTGAGATGCTTCGAGGAAGGCGTGCAGGCCGGCGCGACGCGCCATGGCCTGGCCGACGCCCTCGTTCTCTTTTTTTGGAATCTGCGGCCATGTTGATTGATGAATCGCGCGCTCCCCTCATGTTTCTCCGGTCTCGGGAAGACTCGGATGTCCCCGTCGAACAGCAACTGCAGCGCCTGCTCGATCAGGGGCGGCCGTTCGTGCTGGTGATGGACCATTCGCCCGAGGACCACCACGACGAGTCCGTGGAGGCGCGGCGCGAAAGGGCTGTGTTCTTCAAGCGGGTGAAGGACCAGATGCGCAGCGTGTGCCGCGGCATGATCGTGCTGGAAGGCGGCAAGCCGACACCGGCGCCGATGCGTCTGGCGGCGGCGGGGCTGAGCAAGGCGTTCGGCTTCAAGGTCGGCTTCGTCGACGACGAAGCCGCTGCCACCGAACTGGGCCTGAGGTGGATGGTGGGGCAGGCCTAGCCGCGCAGGCCCCTACCGCAGCAAGCGCTCCCGATACACCGCCGGTGTTTCTCCAAACGCGCGGCGGAACAGATTGATGAAAGCGGTGGGCGTGGAGTAACCCAGTTCCAGTGCAATGGTGGTGACGGGCGCGCCATCGGCCAGCCGTTCCAGCGCGCGCAGCAGGCGCGCGCGTTGGCGCCAGGTCGAGAAGTTGAACCCTGTTTCCGTCACGAACCGCCGGCTCAGTGTGCGCGAGCTGACCGCGCCCCAGTCCGCCCATTGCTCCAGGTCGCGCGCGTCCGACGGGTCGTCGATCAAGGCGCGGGCGATGCGTTGCAGACGCGGCTCCCGCGGCATGGGCAGGCCGAAGCTTTCCTCGGGCAGGTCGCGGATCTCTTCGAGGATGACCGCAGCCAGATGCTGGCGTGCGCCTGTCAGGGGTTCGAGCGGCCAGGTGCTGGCGCGCAGCACGGCTTCGCGCAACAGGCCCGACACGCGCAGGGTGCAGGGGTGTTGTGGCAGGTCGGCGCACTGCGCTTCGGTGATGAAGGCGCTCCAGCCATGGAAGGGGCCGTGCGAGCGGGCCCAATGCCTCTGGTGCGGGGGCAGCCAGACGGCGTGGATCGCCGGGACGACCCAGACGCCGCTGTCCAGCCCGACCGACAGCAGGCCTTGCAGCGACCCGAACAGTTGGCCGCGGCAATGATGGTGCGCCTCGGTGGCGAAATCGGTGTCTTCGCAGCGGCCGGCGACGACAAACAGACTGGGGCCGTCGGACCGGTCTACCAGCGAACGGTCGATGGTAAGGTCGGCCATGGCGGATCAGAGCTATTCATGAGGTTTGATAGTCTATCCAAGCCAATTTGCGGTGTCCACGGCAGGCGCTGCCGGGGACCGGGCGGCAAGGCCTGGCGCGTCCGGTCGGCCTTTTTATCGCCGGCACGGCGCGACTCGCCCGGGTCAACCCGCCAGCGCCTGCTCCAGCTTGGCTTTGAGCGACGTGGCGGCAGCCGGGGCGCGGGCCAGGCCCGAACGGATGAAGGCCTGGGCGCGTTCGGTATCGCCCAGATGCTGGGCGATACGCGCGAAATGCAGGGTCTTGGCCGGGTGGATGTCGTCCGGATCGGTCTGCCGCAGCAGGCGTTCGCAACTGGCGGGGTAGCTGTCGTATTGCGCGAAGAAGGCATGGCCGACGCGGGGCCATTCGCTGAGGATGAATTCGACGGTTTCCTCGGCCTGCGCGGCATCGGCGCCGTAGGCCCAGCCATAGGCCTCGCCCGGAGGCGGATCCATGCGGTCGCGGAAGATGCAGTGCGATTCCTCGATCTCGGCCGGGGGGACGAAGGCGCCGCCTTCGCACGGCAGGAAGTCGTAGTGCGCCCCCAGGTTCAGGTAGCAGGCCTTGCCGCCGCTGGCGGCCTGGACGTTGAAGACATGCACGATGGGGCCGCAGATGCGGCGCAAGGTCTGGCCCGTGCCTTCGAAGCCTTCGGCCTTCAAGACTGGGAACAGGTGCCTGGTCAGCAGCTTCAGGAATGCCGCACGGGTGATGGTCGCCATGGCAAAGGCCTTTGCAGGAGGAGGTTGGACCGGATTGAACCGCATTCGGCGCAGGCACGTGTGGCAAATCATGACAGTTGAAACCAGGCGGCGGGAACGATATATGCTGGGGATCCACGCTTTCAAAGGAGCGGCATCATGGCGATGCGAACCATCTGGAAAGGCGCGATTTCGTTCGGGCTGGTGCACATCCCGGTAGGCCTGCACACGGCCACGACCGAGTCCGGCGTGGACTTCGACTGGCTGGACAAGCGGTCGATGGATCCGGTCGGCTACAAGCGCATCAACAAGCGCACCGGCAAGGAAATCGACAAGGACGACATCGTCAAGGGCGTGGAATACGAAGACGGCCAGTATGTCGTGATTTCGCCCGACGAGATCGCCGAGGCTTATCCGCGCACCACCCAGACCATCGAGATCCAGCAATTCGTGGACGCCGCCGAGGTGTCGTTCGTGTACCTGGAGCGGCCCTACTACGTGGCGCCGATCAACAAGGGCCAGAAGGTCTATGCCCTGCTGCGCGACACCCTGGCCAAGAGCGGCAAGATCGGCATTGCCAAGGTGGTGATCCAGACCAAGCAGCACCTGGCGGCGCTGATTCCGTTGGGCGACGCGCTGGTGTTGAACCTGATGCGCTGGGGGGACGACGTCAAGTCCACCGAGGATCTGGACCTGCCCAAGGCCGGCAGCAAGGCGTCGGCGCCCAGTGCCAGTGAATTGAAGATGGCCAGGATGCTGGTGGACGACATGACCGGCGAATGGGACCCCGGGCAATACAAGGACGAGTTCAAGGCCGCGGTCATGGGGCTGGTTGCCAGGAAGGTAAAGGCTGGCAAGACGGAAACAGTGGTCGAGCCGCAGGAGGAATCGCCTGCCTATGCCGACAACGTGATCGACCTGACCGAGCTGCTGCAGCGCAGCTTGAAGGGCAAGTCTTCCCGCGGCGCGCCGGCCGCGTCCCCGCGCAAACCGCCCGCCAAGGCCGCGTCGTCCACGCCGAAGGCGGCCGGCAAGGGCGCGGCCAGGACTGCGAGAAAGACCGCCACCAAGACCACCACCAAGTCCGCGACCAAGACCGCTACCCGGTCGGCCCGCAAGACCCCATCCGGCAAGACCGCCAGATCGGCATCCACGACGCGCAAGGCGGCATGACGATGGCCGCGACGGATAGCCTGGCGAAGTATCGCGCCAAGCGCAATTTCGACATCACCACCGAGCCGGCCCAAGGCGGCCAGGCCAACGAGGCGGCGCGCGCCTTTGTCATCCAGAAGCACTGGGCCAGCCATCTGCACTATGACTTCCGGCTGGAGTTGGCGGGCACCATGAAAAGCTGGGCCGTGCCCAAGGGGCCCAGCTTCGACCCCGCCGTCAAGCGCATGGCCGTGCAGGTGGAAGATCACCCCATCGCCTACAACCAGTTCGAAGGGGACATTCCCAAAGGCCAGTACGGCGCCGGCAAGGTCATCATCTGGGACGAGGGGACCTGGGTGCCGGTGGGCGACCCGGCCGATGGCTATCGGCGCGGGCACCTGAAGTTCGACCTGCATGGCGTGAAGCTGCGGGGCCGCTGGGCCTTGATCCGCATGAAGGGCAAGGAATCGGACCGGCAGCCGCCCTGGTTGCTGGTGAAGGACCGCGACGGCTATGCACGCGATGCCAGCGAATTCAGCGTGGTCGATGCGCAACCGGATAGCGTGGTGCCGTTGCGCAAGCGCAAGGCCAGAGCCGCCGCCAAATCCGGTTCCACCGCCACATCCAGAGCCGCCACCACGCCGTCCGCCGCCGGCACGCACCCGCCGCGTCTGCCCGGAGACGCCGCCGGCCTGCCGGCCAAGCTCAAGCCGCAGCTGGCCACGTTGGTCGACGGCGTACCGGACCCCGCGCCAGACTGGCTATACGAAATGAAGTTCGACGGCTACCGGCTGCTGGCCAGGATCGACGACGGCGCGGTCCGGCTGTACACGCGCAACGGCCACGACTGGGGTCCCAGGTTGCCGCACCTGGTGCGGGCCTTCGGCCAGCTGCCGGTGCGCAACGCCTGGATCGACGGTGAAATCGTGATGCCGGGCGACAACGGCGCGCCCAGCTTCCAGGCGTTGCAGAATGCCTTCGACGGTGAGCGCACGGACGGCATTGTGTTCTACGCCTTTGATCTGCCCTACGTTGCCGGCCGTGACCTGCGCCGCGAGCCGCTGCGCGTGCGCCGTGGCCTGCTGGCGCAACTGATGGAGGCGGTCCATGACGACGCCCTGCGCTTCAGCGAGGCGTTCGAGGCCGCTCCCGCGGACCTGGTGGCCTCGGCCTGCAAGATGGGGCTGGAGGGCATCATCGCCAAGCGCCTGTCGTCCCCCTATGTCTCGCGGCGCAGCGACAGCTGGATCAAGCTCAAGTGCGCTCGCCGCCAGGAATTCATCATCGTGGGCTACACCGACCCCAAGGGCACGCGGGTCGGGCTGGGCGCCTTGCTGCTGGCCTATCATGGCGATGACGGCGCGCTGGTCTATGCGGGCAAGGTCGGTACCGGCTTCGACCACGCGGGCCTGGCCGCGCTGCAAGCGCGCCTGGCCCGGCTGGAAACGGACCGGGCCGCGGTCAAGGTCCCGGGCAGCGGCCGCGGCACGCATTGGGTCAAGCCCCAGCTCGTGGCCGAGGTGTCGTTCGGCGAATGGACCGCCGCGGGCCATGTGCGCCATCCCGTCTTTCAGGGCCTGCGCAAGGACAAGCCCGCCCGCGCCATCACCAAGGAGACGCCCGTGAACGCAACCGCCGTGACATCCCATCGCGCCGCCGGCAAGCCGGACCGGGCAACGCCCGCGAAGACAGCGCCGGCCAAGCGATCCGGCAAGGCCGGCGTCGGCAAGCTGTCCCACCCGGAACGCGTCATCGATCCGTCTTCCGGCCTGACCAAGCTGGACCTGGCGCGCTATTACGCCCTGGTCGCGCCGCTGTTGCTGGCGCACCTGAAGGGGCGCCCCGTCTCGTTCCTGCGCGCCCCGGATGGCATCGAGGGCGAACGGTTCTTCCAGAAGCACCTGGAAGCGCCGATGCCCGGTGTGAAGGCCCTGCCCAAGACGTTGGACCCGGGCCACGCGCCGCTGGTCGAAGTGCCGACCGCGCAGGCCATTCTGTCGGCGGTGCAGATGAATGTGGTGGAGTTCCACACCTGGAACGCGGTCAAGACCGCGATCGGCAAACCCGACCGGATGCTGTTCGACCTGGACCCCGGCGAAGGCGTGACGTGGAAATCCGTGCAGCGTGCCGCCCGCCTGGTGCACGTGATGCTCGACGAGATCGGCCTGCAAAGCTGGCTGAAAACCAGCGGCGGCAAGGGCCTGCATATCGTTGTGCCGCTGCGCCGGCAATATGACTGGGACACGGTCAAGGCGTTTTCGCAGGCCATCGTGCAGCATCTGGCCAGCACGCTGCCGCAGCTGTTCGTGGCCAAGAGCGGGCCGAAGAACCGCGTGGGCAGGATCTTCGCCGACTACCTGCGCAACGGCTTCGGCGCCACCACGGTCGCGGCCTGGTCGGCCCGGGCGCGGCCAGGAATGGGCGTGTCCGTGCCGCTGGCATGGGATGAATTGGGCGACGTGCCGGCCAGCGACAGCTGGACGGTCGCCAACATCCATACTCGCCTGGACGTCGGCAACGCGCCCTGGGATGGCTACCGGCCGCAGGCACTCGGGCAGGCCATGAAGGCCATGGACTTCAAGCCGGGCGGCAAGCCGTAGACCGGGCGCGCGAGCCAGCCAGGACTGCGCTTCGGGCAAAAAGATCGGGGGCAAGCCGGCGTTCGCCGGCTTGCCCCCGATGTCATGCCGATCAGGCAGTCCGTTACAGGGCCTGCATCTCGGTATTGGCGTTGCGGCCCGGCGCGGCCGGAACCGGCGGCTGGGGCGCCGGCGCCGGCGCTACCACCGGTGCGGGCGGCGTCGCGGCGGCGCCTTCGGCCACCGGCACTTGCACGTAGGGCAGGTTCAGCGTCTGGCTGGTCAGCATGCGGATCTGGTTGGTCAGCGCGGGGCTGTCATTCAGCTTCTGGCCATACGAGGGAATAATTTCCTTCAGGCGCGCCTTCCAGCCCGCTTCCATCTGCTGCGGGAAGGCCTTGGCCAGCAGGTTCAGCATGATCGGGGGCGAGGTCGAGGCGCCCGGGGACGCGCCCAGCAGCGCCGCAATCGTGTTGTCCTTGTCGGTCACGACTTCGGTGCCGAATTGCAGGATCGCGCCTTTCTCCGGATCACGCTTGATGACCTGGACGCGTTCGCCGGCCGTCACCAGGCGCCAGTCTTCGCGCCTGGCCTGCGGGAAGTACTTCAGCAACTGGTTGTGGCGGTCTTCGTCGGTCAGCTGGGCCTGGTTGACCAGGTACTTGACCAGGTCCAGGTTTTCCAGCCCCACGTTCACCATGCTGGCAACGTTGTTGTGGTTCACCGACGAGAACAGGTCAAACGCCGAGCCTTGCTTGAGGAACTTGGTCGTGGCCAGGGCGAACGGGCCAAACAGCACTACCGGCTTGCCGTCCAGCTTGCGCGCGTCCAGGTGGGGCACCGACATCGGCGGCGAGTCCGTGTCGGCCATGCCGTAGGCCTTGACGTCGTGGCGGCCCGCGATGGCCGACGCGTCAAATGCCAGGAACTGGCCGCCCACGGGGAAGCCGGCGTAGTTCTTGGACTCGGGGATGCCGGACATCTGCAGCACCTTGAGCGATGCGCCGCCGGCGCCGATGAAGACGAAACGCGCCTTGGTGGTGCGTTCCTGGTTGGTCTTCAGGTCCCGGACGGTGACGTTCCACGTCTTGTCGTCGTTCTGGCGCAGGGCCGTGACCTCATGCTGCAGCTGCAGCTTGAAGTTGGGGTTGCGCTGCAGGCCCTTGGTGAGCTGGTTGGTGATCACGCCGAAGTTCACGTCGGTGCCCAGCGGCATGTAGGTGGCGGCGACCTTCTGGTTCGGATCGCGGCCTTCCATCAACAGCGGCGCCCACTGCTTGATCTGGGCCGGGTCGGTGGAATATTCCATGCCGTAGAACAGCGGGCTCTTGACCAGTGCGTCGCGGCGCTTGCGCAGGAATTCAATGCGGTCATCGCCCCACACGAAGCTCATGTGGCCGGTGGGGTTGATGAAGTCCGAGGGCTGGCCCAGGCGTCCGGCCTTGACCTGATGCGCCCAGAACTGGCGCGAAATCTCGAACTGTTCGGCGATGTTGATGGCGCGCTTGATATCCACGGAGCCATCGGGCATTTCAGGGGTGTAGTTCAGCTCGGCAAAGCCCGAGTGGCCGGTACCCGCATTGTTCCAGCCATTGGAGCTTTCCAGTGCCACGCCGTCCAGGCGCTCAAAGAGCTCGACGTGCCAGTCCGGCTGCAATTCCTGCAGATAAGTGGCCAGCGTCACGCTCATGATGCCGCCGCCGACGAGCACGGCGTCCACAGGCTTGTCGTTGTCGGCCGCCGGCACCGAACGCTGGTGCAACGGCCAGTAAAGAAACAGCGCCGCGGCAATGACCAGCAATGCAGCGAGGCTGCCCACGATTTTCAGAAACTTTTTCATGGGATTGGACCTTTTGGTTCAAAGGATTATGTTTTTTTTATGGGGGGACTTCGGGTAGACAGAGTGGGCGCCTCCGTGGCGGTCAAGCGCGCGAAAGACCACCCGGGCGTCTTGGGAGGGGGCGCCGGGAGCAGGCAATCGGGCAAAAGTGGATCAAACGCCGACCGAGTCGACGCGGGGGGGCGCTATCGCTTGTCGTTGGCACAGGCCAGCCGGAGACTAGCCGATTCCTGTGCCGTCTACGGGAATACCCGGATAAAGGGTGTTGGTTTGAAGCGCCTCCGCGATTGTATACAAATAGGATTCGTCCCAAAAATGAGGATTGCTGCAAGGAGATGGGGGAATTTGACGCCATAGTCCATTCAGTTGCGTAGAATGGCAATGTTATTACGTTCTAATTGCAGCGCGGCCGCCTTGGCTCGGCCAGGCGATCGCGTTGCTCGATGTCTCTTTCCGCTTCTCCTCCATGACCTCCCCCTTATCCGTTTCCCCCAGCCCCGGCGGCACGCGGCTGCGCTCGATCGATGCCCTGCGCGGCCTGGTCATCGTCATCATGTTGCTGGACCACGTGCGCGAGACCTTCTTCCTGCACCATCAGGTCGGCGACCCCATGGACGTGGCGGCCACGCCGCCGGACTTGTTTTTCTCGCGGCTACTGGCGCATCTGTGCGCGCCGGTGTTCGTGTTCCTGACCGGCTTGTCAGCCTGGCTGTACGGTGCCAAGGCCGGCGGCCGCGCGGCGGCGGCGGCCTTCCTGGCCAAGCGCGGCGCCTTCCTGGTTGTGCTCGAGGTCACCGTCGTGAACTTCGCCTGGACGTTTCAGTTTCCGCCCTCGGTGGTGTATCTGCAGGTGATCTGGGTGATCGGCCTGTCGATGCTGGCGCTGGCCGCGTTGCTGTGGCTGCCGCGCGCCGCGCTGATCGCCGTCGGCGTGGTGCTGGTCGCCGGCCACAATGCGCTGGACGGGCTGCATTTCGCGGTGGGCGAGGCCATGCACGTGCCCTGGGCGGTACTGCATGACCGTGGCTGGATCGTGCTGGACGATGGCTTGCGCCTGCGCACCTCGTATCCCTTGCTGCCCTGGATCGGCGTGATCGCCCTGGGCTTTGCGGCAGGTCCCTGGTTTCAGGCCGACGTGCCCCCGGCCACGCGGCTGCGCCGGCTCGTGGGCGTGGGGCTTGCCGCGGTGGCGGGTTTTGTGGCATTGCGCGCTTTCAATGGCTACGGGCAGGCCCAGCCCTGGGTGGCGCAGGACGACGCGCTGCATACCGCGATGAGCTTTCTCAACATCACCAAGTATCCGCCCTCATTGATGTTCCTGTTGTTGACGCTGGGGCTGGGCCTGTGCCTGCTGGCGCTGATCGAACGGGCCTCGTCGGCCGCCTGGGTGCGCGTCCTGTGCGTGTTTGGCGCGGCGCCGATGTTCTTCTATCTGCTGCATCTGTATGTGCTGAAAGGGTTGTATCTGGCAGGAGAGAGCCTCTGGGGCCTGAACCAGGGCAGGTACTTCGGCGTGCCGGACATGGCGGGCGTGTGGCTGATCGCGGCGTTGCTGGCGCTGGCGCTGTACTGGCCGGTGCGCGGTTTTGGCCGGCTGAAAGCGCGGCGCCGCGACATCGCCTGGCTCAAGTACCTGTGAGGCGGTGATGGCATTTCGCGGCATGGCCTGGGGCCTTTGCGCCCTGACGACATCATGGGGCGCCGAGGCGCAGCAAAGTCCTGTCACCTTGTATGGCGTGGTGGACTTGAGCCTTGCGGGGTTTGCCACGCAGGAGCGCGGCACCGCGCTGAACATGCAGTCGGGCGTGCAGTCCGGCTCGCGCTGGGGCCTGCGCGGCAGCGAGGACCTGGGCGGCGGCTTGCGCGCCAATTTCCAATTGGAAAGCGGCGTGGTCGCCAACAACGGCAAATCGGCGCAGGGCGGCCGCTTGTTCGGCCGCGGGGCATGGGTGGGCGTATCCGGAGGCTTTGGCGAGCTGCGTCTGGGCCGCCAGACCTCGGTATCGTCGGCCACGCTGGCCGACTATGACGCGTTTCAGGCGTCGTACCTGATTACCGGCGCGCAGACGGCGCTGCTGCCCTATAACGCGAATCGCGCCGACCATACCGTCGCCTACTGGAGCCCGTCCTGGTCCGGCCTGCGGGCGGGCGCGGACGTCAGCCTGGACTACGACGGCGCCGGCGGTTTCCAGACCGCG
>NZ_JAELTJ010000989.1 GCF_016428805.1 Achromobacter sp. ASV32 | reverse complement strand
ATCGAAGAGCAATATGTAATGAATTTGCGCAAACTCGCCCAATTCAGAGTCCCCAATGCGCAGTCAGACATGGGGTGAGTTGCCCCGGCCGTATAACAAGGTTCACCCACGTCATACTGACCATTTCCCAAGCGTCTTCCACACGCCGTGGGCACGTCTCATAGGTGCAGTCGAACGCATCGCCCAATCGCACCACCAGTTTGCCGAGGGCATCGAAAGAGACGTTGAGCAGCCGCTCCGAGCTTTCCAGCAGCGACCCGATGTCCAGAACATGCATACGATTTCGCACAACCTCGGCGCCATGGCCAAAGACCTCGAGGACGCCCAGGAGAAATCGGATAAAGTGAACAAGAAGGGCGGCAAGGCTAGTGCGCAAAAGGCTGATAC
>NZ_JAELTJ010000988.1 GCF_016428805.1 Achromobacter sp. ASV32 | reverse complement strand
CCCTAGTGGCGGCCAGCCTGACTTGGATGCACTGCCAAATCCATTGAAGCCGATTACTGCAGCGGATAGGGCTGGGGCGGGCATACTGACTGTACTTGTCGCCGGCGCAGTGGTTGCGTGTTTTGTATGGATGTCGACTGGGCAATGATTATATACCTTTTGTCTTGGCTCTTTGTGGAAACCATATTCAAAATTTGTATTGTGCTGTGTAGACGAGTTTCTCATACTATCTTTATAAAGGCTTTGATGCGCGAGATCTCTATACTTTGACTGTTTGACCTCAAGCAGTGGAGCAGGGTATGGAAAGGTACTTTGGTATTCCATCTACGTACAGTAATTTCCCAAGAAGACGGATAAAGGTCTAGAATGGGATTGTCAAGTAGAGGC
>NZ_JAELTJ010000987.1 GCF_016428805.1 Achromobacter sp. ASV32 | reverse complement strand
ACCGGCAAATGAACGTAGAAACGGTGATTTACTCTTCGAAATGGCGGGTAGGCATCGTTGTGGTCGACGCTCCTGCTAGAGGTACTGGTGCTTGGAAGTGAATCCGATTCTGCAGAAGCATGTTTCCTTTGATGTCGTTCACCTTTGGAAATTAGAGGGCTGCTAAACCAGCGAACCTTGTCCTTGACGTGGACAACGTCGTATGGCTCCTCGTGGTCGAGTTGCAGTCGTCGGTTGCAGCTGCGGTTCTTCATGGCGAGATGCTTGTAAGCAGGTCAACCTGAAGGAGATTTATAGAGTTTGAATAAACGTCAGCAATGGTAGTGAGCACTTTGACTGGAGAGGAGGCTGCTCTCTCGCGCCAACCGTATGCCCATGGGCCTGGAC
>NZ_JAELTJ010000986.1 GCF_016428805.1 Achromobacter sp. ASV32 | reverse complement strand
CCCCCCCCCCCCCCCCCCCCCCCCCCCCCCCCCCCCCCCCCCCCCCCCCCCCCCCCCCCCCCCTTTTACAAGCAGAAGCCGGCACCCGAGATCGGTTATTAGGTCTCGTGGGCTCGGAGATGTGTATAAGAGACAGGTCCGCATCTCGTCGGCTTCCGCGGTCGCACTTTGCTCGCTGGCTTCGAGTTCTTCGCGCCTGCGACGCCACTCCTTGGCCTTTTCGTCCAGGTCATCCCGCTCCTGGGTCATGTCTGTCTCTTATACACATCTGACGCTGCCGACGACGATGCGGTTGTGGTGATGGGGGTGGGGGGGGGGGGGGGGAAAGAGGGGGGGGGGGGGGGGGGGGGGGGGGGGGGGGGGGGGGGGGGGGGGGGGGGGGGGGGG
>NZ_JAELTJ010000985.1 GCF_016428805.1 Achromobacter sp. ASV32 | reverse complement strand
CCCCCCCCCCCCCCCCCCCCCCCCCCCCCCCCCCCCCCCCCCCCCCCCCCCCCCCCCCCCCCCCCCCCCCCCCCCCCCCCCCCACACCCCCACACCCGCATCGTCGTCGGCAGCGTCAGATGTGTATAAGAGACAGCCGCTACAGTCGACGACGGAGTTGGTGGCCTGCGTCGACGGCGCAAGGGGAAGAGTCGCTCGCAGAACTGGGGTGGCCTCCGAGAGTGGGAAGAAGTGTTTACTCTCAGCAGCAACTGTCTCTTATACACATCTCCGAGCCCACGAGACCTAATAACCGATCGCGGTTGGCGGCGTGTGGGGGAAAAGGGGGGGGGGGGGGGGGGGGGGGGGGGGGGGGGGGGGGGGGGGGGGGGGGGGGGGGGGGGGGGG
>NZ_JAELTJ010000984.1 GCF_016428805.1 Achromobacter sp. ASV32 | reverse complement strand
CGAAGAAGCAGCCAAACGCCAAGCGAAAGATGCTGGAGGGAAACCCGGACGTAAATACGGTACACACACATCTTCCTATTCAAAAACCTAAATAAGAAGAGCTTCCTGCTGATGGCCATGCAGAGATTGCAGAGAAGCTGTTGATATATCACGGCGGCACCGGAAGGACAACCTTTTTAGCCATGATCAAGGTCACCACGCTCTTTGTCAGTGCCTTTTTCTGCTTCGCCGCCGTACCAAGCTACATCAAAGCCGATAAGCCCGTGCAGGAAATATTCGGCGGTACGTGCCCACCCACCCACCCAGCATTCAATTCCATTTTTACACTCACCTCATCATCCCTGGCAACATACTCACAAAACGAAATACACAGTGGCCTGGTGCGGC
>NZ_JAELTJ010000983.1 GCF_016428805.1 Achromobacter sp. ASV32 | reverse complement strand
GAGCTACAGTACCCAGCCACCCCTGTCCAAGCAGCACTTTCAGCCCCTGGAAAACCCTGAACCAGGCGCTCGTCCGGTGTAAGAGTTCAGCGCTAGATAAGGCGCTAATACTCCCTGAGACGCGCTGGGCTGCTACTGACTTGCAGCTTCTCTCCAAGTAGGCAGCCGGAGTCACGGAGGTTCCGGATAGCGCCGGTCCCAGTCCGTTTCCAGGTCGGGTCTAGCGTGCGGTCGGGGGATATGCCGTTTGGTACCGACAGGGGTGCTCCTTGCCCGGGCCCCGGCATGCCTTTCTTTCTTTACTGCCATGTGACAATTTCACGTGTCACCAGGTCCAGACATAGGCTTGCGCAAATCGACAACCTCTCGGGTGCTTTGCTTGTGCAA
>NZ_JAELTJ010000982.1 GCF_016428805.1 Achromobacter sp. ASV32 | reverse complement strand
ACCGAAGCAGCATCCGTACTCATAACTGTCCTCACTGGACGGCAAAAAGGTAATATAGAGAGGCACGCTGGCGCTCCAGCAGGGGTCATCAAAAGATGTTGCTGAAATTGGTGGTGCAATGGACCAAAGGGCGTTCGTTCGTTCGCGTCCAACACGGCTGCCCGAAACGTACACTACATATCTCGCTTGCTCAAATAGAGGATTATGTACTGTTGCTCGTAAATGGCGTCAGTATGAATGATCGACCACAGCCAGGACTCTGGTGGAGACAAGGCAACAGGCGTAATGTCGGTCACGTCGCGTGTCTATTAGACTGCCTGAACACTATAGAAGCGAAAACTTTAAAAGCAAATCCAATTCCCCGTTGTAAGCAGCTCCCATCAGGAT
>NZ_JAELTJ010000981.1 GCF_016428805.1 Achromobacter sp. ASV32 | reverse complement strand
GGGGGATAGAAGTACTCGTACATAGGTTAGTAGGCTCACAGTAAGTATGAACAACTTCGTCTCTTCATACCAATAGTCCGAATTACTGTGATTCTTGGAAATAGCATATAGACCGCTACCGACAGCCAAGAGTCGGTGATACCAAAGCCTTGGGTTCAGCTCCAGGTTTCTACCGTAATAAACGCTGCAGTGCTGTTTAAAAACCTTGGTTATTCATTCTCCTTCCGTTCGGTGTCGCGGGTAAGTACCTTTGCTCGCTCTCGTACAACCGTGCTGCCCAGCGCCCCCTCAAACCAAAAGATACCCCGTGGCTCCTCGCGTCTTGGGTACCTCCACTGACCTGGCGGAGCTCAGGTACGCCGCCAGGTACCATCCTACAGGGTTCAAT
>NZ_JAELTJ010000101.1 GCF_016428805.1 Achromobacter sp. ASV32 | reverse complement strand
CGGGCAAGCGTTGCCAGTCCATGATGGGCGCCAAGAACCATTGCGTGATCCTGCCGGACGCCGATCCGGAAGTCGCGTTGAACCAGTTGGTGGGCGCCGCCTTTGGCGCAGCCGGCCAGCGCTGCATGGCGTCGTCCGTGGCGGTGCTGGTGGGCGAGGCCCGCAACTGGCTGCCTGACTTTGTCGAGCGCGCCAGGAAGCTCAAGGTCAATTCCGGCATGGATCGTGCCGCCGACCTGGGTCCCCTGGTGTCGCCCAATGCCAAGAAGCGCGTCGAAAGCCTGATCCAGAAGGGCGTGGACGAAGGCGCCAAGCTGCTGCTGGACGGCCGCAACCTGAAGGTGTCCGGCTTCGAGCAGGGCAACTTCGTCGGCCCCACGATTTTCGACGGCGTGACTGAGAACATGACCATCTACACCGAAGAAATCTTCGGGCCGGTGCTGTGCGTGGTGGGCGTGGAAACGCTGGAAGATGCGGTGGAGTTCATCAACCGCAACCCGAACGGCAACGGCGTGGCCCTGTTCACGCAGGATGGCGGTGCCGCGCGCTACTTCCAGAACAACATCGACGTGGGCCAAGTGGGCATCAACGTGCCGATCCCGGTGCCGGTGGCCTGGTTCAGCTTCACGGGTTCGCGCGGCTCCAAGCTGGGCGACCTGGGCCCCAACGGCAAGCAGGCGGTGCAGTTCTGGACGCAGACCAAGACCGTGACGGCGCGCTGGTCGGCCCATGCCAAGACCGTGAACACCACGATCTCGATGCGCTGAAAGAGGGACGCCTTGCGCCTAAGCTTATACAAATAAGTTATAAGACAAGGCGTCCTTATTACTTATAATTGGCCCGTCTATCAGGGGCCAATTCATGAACCTGCAGCAATTTCGTTTTGTACGAGAAACCATCCGGCGCGACTTCAACCTGACCGAAGCCGCCCGGATGCTCTATACCTCCCAGCCGGGCGTGTCCAAGGCGATCATCGAGTTCGAAGACGAACTCGGCATCAAGATCTTCGAACGCCACGGCAAGCGCATCAAGGGGCTGACCAAGCCCGGTCTGGCGGTCTCGCAGGTGATCGACCGCATCATGCGCGAAGTCGACAATCTCAAGAAGGTCAGCGATGAGTTCGCCCGCCGCGACGAAGGCGGCCTGGTGATTGCTTGCACCCACACCCAAGCCCGTTATCTGCTGCCGCGTGTCATTCCGGCATTCCGCAAGCAGTTCCCCAAGGTGCATCTATCGTTGGCCGAAGGCAGCCCCGCGCAACTGGCTGAAATGGTGCTGCACGAACAGGCCGACCTGGCGCTGGCGACCGAATCGCTGGCCCTGACCCCCGGCCTGGCGACGTTGCCCGTCTACGCCTGGGAACATACCGTAGTGGTGCGCCCTGATCATCCGCTGGCCGAGCTGACCTCCAGCGCCGCCAAGCGCCTGTCGCTGGCGCAACTGGCTGAATTTCCCATCGTGACCTACGACCGCGCCTTTACCGGCCGCAGCACGATCGACGAGGTCTTCGCCAACCAGGGCATCCACCCGGACATCGTGCTGGAAGCCATCGACGCCGACGTGATCAAGACGTACGTGGACGTGGGCCTGGGCATCGGCATCATCGCCGGCGTGGCCTACGACCCGCGGCGCGATTCGAACCTTGTCGGCCTGCCGGTGGGCCACCTGTTCGGTACGCACACCACTCGCGTGGGCGTGAAGGCGGGCGTGTTCCTGCGCGACTACGTCTATACCTTCCTGGAAATGCTGGCGCCGTCCCTGACCCGCGCCGTCGTGACCGAAGCCGTGCAGGGCGCGCCGAAGTAGGCGCGGCCGGCATGGGCGCCCCAAGACAAGACGCGGCTTCCTTCGGGCGCCGCGTTTTTTTTGGCCGCATGGTCTCTGCGGGAGAGAGCGGAGCGGGTGTCTCGCTATCCCTTTCCATAAGCTCATAAAAATAATTAAATAAGAACTGATCTCATTTAAGTTGACTAAAAAATAGGAATCATTATCATTACATCCAGTCTCAACGACCCAGTGAGGTTCAACATGACGGCAGGATTGAGTGCAGTGGTAGTGGGCGCCGACAGGCTCGGCAACATCCCGGATCTGCTTAAAGGACACAATATTTCGATCACGCACCACATCAGTGGCCGTGACCCCTCGCATCAGAAGAAGACGTTGCAATTGCCCTCGGGCACCCAGCTGGTCATTCTGCTGACCGATTTCCTGGGTCATAACGTCATGAAGACGTTCCGCAATGCGGCACAGCGTGGCGGCATCCGTGTCGTGGCTTGTCGCCGTTCGGTGTGCAGCATGCAGCAGGCCCTGCAGCAATGCGGGCTGTGCTCGAGAGCCGCAGTCCACTGACGGCTTGCCGCGCCGCTGCGGACACTGAAAACTGGGGAGGCCGAAACGGCCTGCGGCCCCAAGGCCGCGAAGAGAAATGAAAAACGCCGCCGGACTGGAAAGTCCGGCGGCGTTTTGCTTGTTTGGGGGATGGCGCGGGGCGGGCCGTCGTGCGACGATGTCCCGGTGCGTATCAGTTGGCCGCGCGGGCGCTGGCCATCAGGCTGTTGTCCAGGCGGCGGGCGCCGTTGTAGCGCTTGGTCCAGTAGGCCATGGTCATGTTTTCGACGCGTACCACGCCGCCGGCGCTGGGCGAGTGCACGAAGCGGTCGTCGCCCAGGTAGATGCCCACGTGCGAATAGCGGCGGCCCATGGTGTTGAAGAAGACCAGGTCGCCTGCCTTGAGCTCGTTCTTGCTGACGGAGATGCCTTGCTGGGCGATTTCGGCGGCGTTGCGGGGCAGCTTCAGGCCCAGCGAACGTTCGGCCGAGTAGGCCACCAGGCCGCTGCAGTCAAAACCGGTATCGGGGGAACTGCCGCCGAAGCGGTAGCGGATGCCCAGGTAGTTCAGGGCTTCGCTGACCATGGCGTTGTCGCTGCTGACGCCCGATTGGGCGCGCTGCTGGCGGTCGCGCTTGAATTTCTGCACCACCAGCATGCCGATCGGGTCATCGGCGGTGGCAACCCATTCCGTCTCGTAGGGATCGATCTCGGACGAAAAGGCGGTGGATTTTTGATTGGTGTTTGCACAACCCGCCAGACCCGCGACGCAAGCCACCAGCGCCAGCAAACGCAGACCGCGGTTTGCCTGGCCAGAGGATGAATTCAGTCGCGCGCTTTTGGAGTGTCGATGCATTCGCCTGGGGATGGTTGCCGCTTATTTCGTGCTTTCCGGGGCAATAAAGCGTCAAAAACGCTAAAAAACACCTGAACAGCTGGAATAAAGCAGCGAACCAACAGATATGTTGTCACAACTTCGCGGGGATTCTACCAAACTTTTAAGACTGGTTCGTTACTGTAACCAGCCGAGCGCCCGTGAGGCGTAGACGCGTGGCAGAATTTTTTGACCTGCGGCAAGCCTGGTGCAAGGTTTGCCAACCAAAATGACTGAAGGATTCAAAAAGAAAGCAATCAGCCAAAAGGCGTATGCACAATAACAGGAGACAAAAATGCAAAAAACCAGGGATTTCCATTACCGCTCGGTGCACGACCGCGACGCCTTCTGGCGGCAGGAAGCCGGCCGGGTGCACTGGGATACGCCTTTCGAGTCGGTTTTGGACTTTTCCCGGCCGCCGTTCGCCAAGTGGTTCGTGGGCGGTACCACCAACCTCTGCTACAACGCCGTGGACCGCTGGCTGCCGACCCAGGCCGACAAGCCGGCGCTGATCTGGGTATCGACCGAAGTCGACCGCGAGCGGGTCTACACGCGCCAGGACGTCTATGACGAGGTCAACGCGGCTGCGGCCATGCTGCGCGACCTGGGCGTGGGCCGTGGCGACCGGGTGCTGCTGTACATGCCGATGGTGCCCGAGGCCGTTTTCACCATGCTGGCCTGCGCCCGCATCGGCGCGGTGCACTCGGTGGTGTTCGGCGGTTTTGCCTCGGTCAACCTGGCGCAGCGCATCGACGACGCCGCGCCCAAGGTGATCGTATGTACCGACGGTGGGTCGCGAGGCGGCAAGGTGGTGCCCTACAAACCGCTGCTGGACCGGGCGCTTGGCCTGTGCAAGACGCCGCCGGCCTCGGTGGTGGTGTTTGACCGCGGCCTGGCGCCATTCGAACCAGTGGCCGGCCGCGACCTGGATTACGCCACCCTGCGCGCCGCCCAGCATGGCGTGCACGTGCCGGTGACCTGGCTGGAGTCGTCCGAGCCCAGCTACATCCTGTACACCTCAGGCACCACCGGCAAGCCCAAGGGCGTGCAGCGCGACACTGGCGGCTATGCCGTAGCGCTGGCGTCGTCGATGGAATACCTGTTCAACGGCCGCGCTGGCGATACGTTCTTCTGCACCAGTGACATCGGCTGGGTGGTGGGGCATTCCTATATTGTGTATGGCCCGCTCATCGGCGGGCAGGCGACCGTGCTGTACGAAGGCACGCCGGTGCGCCCGGACGGTGCCATCCTGTGGAAGCTGGTCGAGCAATTCGGCGTCAACACGCTGTTTTCGGCGCCTACCGCGGTGCGGGTGCTCAAGCGTCAGGATCCAGCGCTGCTGGCCAAGCACGACCTGTCCACGCTGCGGGCGGTGTATCTGGCGGGCGAGCCCCTGGACGAGCCCACCGCGAAATGGATTTCGGAAGGGTTGGGCAAGCCCATCATCGACAATTACTGGCAGACCGAGTCCGGCTGGCCCATCTTGTCCGCTCAGCCGGGCGTGGAAAAGGTGGCAACGCGGTTTGGCAGCCCGTCGTTCCCGGTGTACGGTTTTGACGCGCGCATCGTCAGCGAAGCCGACGGCCGGGATCTGGGGCCCGACCAGAAGGGGGTGGTAGCCATTGTGCCGCCGCTGCCGCCCGGCGCCATGTCCACCATCTGGGGCGACGACGAGCGCTTCGTCCAGACCTATTTCACGTCGATCCCGGGCCGTCAGGTCTATTCCACGTTCGACTGGGGGTTGGTCGACGCGGACGGCTATTGGTTCATCCTGGGCCGCACCGACGATGTGATCAATGTGGCGGGCCACCGCCTGGGGACGCGCGAAATCGAGGAATCGGTCAACAGCCACAGCGGCATTGCCGAGTGCGCGGTGGTGGGCGTGGCCGATGCGCTCAAGGGCCAGGTCGCGATGGCCTTCGCGGTGCTGAAGAATCCCGCGATCGCGGACACTTCCGAGGGTGCAAAGCAGTTGGAAGGGGATATCATGCGGCTGGTGGAAGATCAGCTGGGAGCGGTGGCGCGGCCCGCCAGGATCCGGTTCGTGGGCGCGCTGCCCAAGACCCGTTCCGGCAAGGTGCTGCGCCGCGCGATCGTCGCCGTCTGCGAAGGCCGCGACCCCGGAGACCTGACCACCATCGAAGATCCCACCGCCTTAGAACAAATCAAGGAGTCGCTGCAATGAACACCAAACCCGTGCTGACCGCCGAAGACGTCAAGAAAATCCTGGCCGCGGCCGAAGCACACGCCCTGCAGAACAAGTGGGCGGTCACCATCGCCGTGTCGGACGATGGCGGCCATCTGCTGGGCATGCTGCGGCTGGACGACGCCGCACCCATTTCTTCCCATATCGCGCCGGCCAAGGCCAAGACGGCGGCGCTGGGCCGCCGGGAATCGCGCGTCTACGAAGAAATCATCAACAACGGCCGCTACTCGTTCCTGTCGGCGCCGCTGCTGGAAGGCATGCTGGAAGGCGGTGTGCCGGTCGTGGCCAACGGCCAGGTGGTGGGCGCCGTCGGCGTGTCGGGCGTGAAGTCCACCGAAGACGCCCAGATCGCCCAAGCGGGCATTGCTGCGCTGGGCCTATGAGCCAGGACACATCGCGGCAAGCGCCCTCCGGCCTTGCCGCGCCGGCCGGCGGCGCAGCGGACTCCGGTCCGCTGAACCCCGGCGTGGCCAAGCGCGAAGTCTGGGCCTGGGCCATGTACGACTTCGCCAATTCCGGCTACACCACCGTGATCCTCACGGCGGTGTTCAGCACCTATTTCGTCAGCGTGGTGGGTGGCCGTGCGCCGTGGGCCACGCTGGCCTGGACGGCGGCGCTGTCGCTGTCCTACCTGCTCATCATGCTGACCATGCCCACGCTGGGCGCCCGGGCCGATGCCCGCGCCAGCAAGCGGCGCCTGCTCTACACCAGCACCACCGGCTGTGTCGCGGCCACGCTGGTGCTGACCCAGGCCGGCCCGGGCGACGTCTGGCTGGCCCTGGCGGCCATCGTCGTCTCCAATTACTGCTATTGCATCGGCGAGTCCGTGGTGGCGGCGTTCCTGCCTGAGCTGGCCAAGCCCTCGGCGCTGGGCCGGGTGTCGGGATGGGGCTGGAGCTTCGGCTATTGCGGCGGCATGCTCACGCTGGGCCTGTCGCTGGTCGTCGTCAAACTGGCCGAAGCCGACGGACTGGATGCCGAACATTTCGTGCCGCGGGTCATCCTGGTGACCTGCGCCGTCTTTGCGCTGGCGGCGTTGCCGTCGTTCTTCATGCTGCGCGAACGCGCGCGGCCGCAGGCCGAGCCCAGGCAGGCGCTGGACGTATTCAAGCGGCTGGCCTATGCCTGGCGCGAAACCGGCCAGCATTTTCCCGAATTCCGCCGCCTGCTGATGTGCATCGCCTGCTACCAGGCGGGCATTTCGGTGGTGATCACCCTGGCGGCGGTCTACGCGTCCGAAGTCATGGGCTTTACCACGCCACAGATCATGCTGCTGGTGTTCACGGTCAATATCGGCGCCGCCGCCGGGGCGTTTTCCTTTGGCTACGTGCAGGACCGCATCGGACACAAGCCGGCGCTGGCCATCACGCTGTGCGGCTGGATCGTGATGGTGCTGGTGGCCTATGCGGCCGTGACCGCGCCGGTGTTCTGGGTGGCCGCCACGCTGGCAGGCCTGTGCATGGGCACGACCCAAAGCGCGGGCCGCGCCATGACCGGCGCGCTGGCGCCGGCGGGGCGCCTGGCGGAATTCTTCTCGCTGTGGACCATTGCGGTGCAACTGGCCGCCGTTATCGGTCCGCTGACCTACGGCCTGGTCACCTGGGCCACGCACGGCAACCATCGTCTGGCCATCCTGGTCACCGGGCTGTTCTTCGTGGGCGGCCTGGTGCTGCTGTCGCGCGTGGACATGGCGCGCGGCCTGGCGCGACAGGCCGCGTAGCGGACGCGCCCGCCGCAGCCCCGCGCCGCAACTGATATTCTTATGAAGTCCCGGGCGTTGCCCCGCGCGCTACGCGGCGCGCGGCGTCCGGTGGGTTTGCGTATGCACTGTCAGGTTGTCGATGCCGTTTGCCGCCGCGGCCTGCGGTTGCGCGCTCGCGGCGATGCGGGCTCTGGCCCGCATTTTGCGTAAGGTGCCCGTAAGAGCGTGGCGATACGGTTGCGAGTGGGCAATAAAAGAAAACAGCATCAACAACAGAATCACAGATTGGAGACAAAGATCATGTCGAATGCTATTGAGTCCGTACTGGTGGAAACCCGGGTCTTTCCGCCGCCCGAGCGCGCGGCGCAAGGCGCCGCGATTCCCAGCATGGATGCCTACAACGCGCTGTGTGCGCAGGTCGAAAAGGACTTCGACGGCTTCTGGGCCGGCCAGGCCCGCGACAACCTGCAGTGGACCAAGCCGTTCACCGAAGTGCTGGACGAATCGAATCCGCCGTTCTACCGCTGGTTCGGCGACGGCGAGCTGAACGTGTCGGCCAACTGTCTGGACGTGCACCTGACCAACGGCAACGCCGACAAGACCGCCATCATCTTCGAAACCGATGACGGCAAGGTCAACAAGGTCAGCTACCGCGAATTGCTGGCGCGCGTGTGCCGCTTCGCCAATGGCATTGCCGCGCTGGGCTACAAGAAGGGCGACCGCGCCATCATCTACATGCCCATGTCGATCGAAGCCGTGGTGGCCATGCAGGCCTGCGCCCGCCTGGGCGTGACACACTCGGTCGTGTTCGGCGGCTTCTCGGCCAAGAGCCTGCAGGAGCGCATCGTCGACGTCGGCGCATCGCTGGTCATCACCGCCGACGAACAGGTTCGCGGCGGCAAGACCATTCCGCTCAAGCCGGCCGTGGAAGAAGCCATCGCCATGGGCGGCTGCGAAGCCGTGCGCCAGGTGATCGTCTACCGCCGCACCGGCGGCAAGGTGCAATGGAACGAGGCGCGTGATCTCTGGATGCATGACGTCGAAGCCGGTCAGGCTGACACCTGCGAGCCGGTGCCGGTCAACGCCGAGCATCCGCTGTTCATCCTGTACACGTCCGGCTCCACCGGCAAGCCCAAGGGGGTGCAGCATTCGTCCGCCGGCTACCTGCTGTGGGCGCTGTTGACGGTCAAGTGGACCTTCGACGCCCGCAAGGACGACGTCTACTGGTGCACGGCCGACGTGGGCTGGGTGACCGGCCACACCTACATCACCTACGGCCCGCTGGCCGCGGGCCTGACGCAAGTGGTGTTCGAAGGCGTGCCCACGTTTCCCAACGCCGGCCGCTTCTGGGACATGATCGCGCGCCACAAGGTCACCACGTTCTATACCGCGCCCACCGCGATCCGTTCGCTGATCAAGGCCGCCGAGGCCGCGCCCGAAACCCATCCGTCCAAGTACGACCTGGACAGCCTGCGCATCATCGGCACGGTGGGCGAGCCCATCAACCCCGAAGCGTGGATCTGGTATCACAAGAACATCGGCCGCGAGCGCTGCCCCATCGTCGATACCTGGTGGCAGACCGAAACCGGCGGCCACATGATCACGCCGCTGCCGGGCGCCACGCCCACCAAGCCGGGTTCCTGCACGCTGCCGCTGCCGGGCATCGCCGCGGCGATCGTGGACGAGACCGGCGGTGACGTCGACCAGGGCAATGGCGGCTTCCTCGTCATCAAGCGTCCGTGGCCGGCCATGATCCGCAATATCTGGGGCGACCCGGAGCGCTTCAAGAAGAGCTACTTCCCGCCCGAGCTGCGCGGCTACTATCTGGCCGGCGACGGCGCGCAGCGCGATGCGGATGGCTATTTCTGGATCATGGGCCGCATTGACGACGTGCTGAACGTGTCGGGCCACCGCCTGGGCACCATGGAAGTCGAATCCGCGCTGGTCGCGCACGAGCTGGTGGCGGAAGCCGCCGTGGTCGGCCGCCCCGACGATACGACGGGCGAGGCCGTGGTGGCGTTCGTGGTGCTCAAGGGCGTGCGTCCCGAAGGCGCCGATGCGCAAGCCATTGCCAAGACGCTGCGCGACTGGGTGGCCAAGGAGATCGGTCCGATCGCCAAGCCCAAGGACATCCGCTTCGGCGACAACCTGCCCAAGACCCGTTCCGGCAAGATCATGCGCCGCCTGCTGCGCGTGGTCGCCAAGGGCGAGGAAGTGACCCAGGACGTGTCGACGCTGGAAAATCCGGCGATTCTCGAACAGCTGTCCAAGCCGCTGTAAATGGCATGCGCCGTCCGCATCGCGGACGGCGCGGCCCGATTCCCGCGCGGCGGGAGCATAATGCGAGATGCCCGTACCGGTTTGCCGGTATGGGCATCGTCGTTTTGTTCCCGCTAAAAATAATCCACCGGAGACGCCGCCGTGAGCCGCAGCAGTTTTGATCGCGCAGGGCTTGCCCTGATGTTCAGCACCATCCTTGTGTGGGCCGGCAGCTGGATCGCGATGAAACTGATCGTGCCCTACATCGGCCCCTTCGATTTCGTGGCGTTGCGGTATGTGGTGGGCAGCCTGGTGTTGTTTGCGCTGGCGATCGCGACCCGCCGGCCGCTGGCCATGCCGCCGTGGAAACTGACGCTGCTGATCGGCCTGACCCAGACCGCGGGATTCCAGGGCTTCGTGCAGACCGCGCTGGTGTCCGGCGGGGTGGGCAAGGTGTCATTGATGGCCTATACGATGCCGTTCTGGGTGGTGCTGTTTGCCTGGGGCATGCTGGGCGAGCGCCCGACGACGCGGCACGGCGTGGGCATCGGCGTGGCCGCGATCGGCCTGGTGCTGTTCATTGAACCGTGGCATGGCCTGGGCGACCTGAAGCCCGTGCTGCTCGGGTTGGGCAGCGGCTTGTGCTGGGGGGTGGGCACCGTGCTGTCCAAGCGCATGTTCGACCGCCACGCGCCCGATGTGATGACCTTCACGGCCTGGCAGATGCTGTTTGGCGGTCTGGTCGTCACGCCGGTGGCGTGGCTGGTGCCGCAGATCCCCGCGCAGTGGGGCTGGCAGCTCTGGACCGGCATGACCTACATCGTCCTGATTGCCACGGCCGCGGGCTGGCTGCTGTGGCTGCAGGTGGTGCGGCGGGTGCCGGCGTCCATCGCCGGCCTGTCCAGCCTGGGCGTGCCGGTAGTGGCAATGCTGATGGCGTGGGCGGTACTGTCCGAACGCCCGTCGCTGGTTGAACTGGGCGGCATGGCCTTGATCCTTGCCGGCATTTTCGTGGTCAGCCGGGCGGCACCGGCGGCGCGCACGGACTGACCCCGGCGTTTTCCGAATTCCGTTTCTCTCTCCGAGGCATCTTCATGATCGATTTGCGCAGCGATACCGTTACCCGGCCGACGCCGGCGATGTTGCAGGCCATGACCCGCGCGCCGCTGGGCGATGACGTGATGGGCGACGACCCCACCGTCAACCGCCTGCAGCAGGCCGTGGCCGAGCGTGCGGGCAAGGCCGCCGGCCTGTTCTTCCCGTCAGGCACACAGAGCAACCTGGCCGGCCTGATGGCCCATTGCGAACGTGGCGACGAATACCTGGTGGGCCAGCTGGCGCACACCTACAAATACGAGGGCGGCGGCGCTGCGGTGCTGGGCAGCATCCAGCCCCAGCCGATCGAACACGCCGAAGACGGCTCGCTGCCGCTGGAAAAGCTGGCCGCCGCGGTCAAGCCCCTGGGCGATCCGCATTTCGCTCGCACCCGTTTGCTGGCGCTGGAAAACACCTTTCACGGCAAGCTGATCCCGGCCGACTACATCCGCGCGGCGACCGATTGGGCGCGCAGCCAGGGGCTGGGCACTCACCTGGACGGCGCGCGCGTCTTCAACGCGGCGGTCGCCAGCGGCAAACCGCTGGCCGACCTGTGCGAGCCGTTCGATTCGGTCTCGATCTGTTTTTCCAAGGGGTTGGGGGCGCCGGTGGGATCCGTGCTGGTGGGCAGCGCCGAGCTGATTGCCCGCGCGCGTCGCTGGCGCAAGATGCTGGGTGGCGGCCTGCGCCAAGCCGGCGTGCTGGCAGCGGCCTGCCTGTACGCGCTGGAACACAACGTTGACCGCCTGGCCGACGATCACGAGCATGCCCGCCAATTGGCCGAAGGCCTGCGCGGCATTGCCGGCGTGCAGGTGCTGAGCCAGGACACCAACATGGTGTTCGCGCAATTCGAGCCGGCGCGTTGCGATGCGCTGACCGAAGGCTTGGCCGCCGACGGCATCCTGATGCGCGCGGTCTACGGCGGCCCGACCCGGCTGGTGACGCATCTGGACGTGTCCGCAGAGGACGTGCGCCGGGTCGTCGAGGCCGTGGCGCGCCGCCTGGGCTAGGGCCGGTTCGCACGAGAAGGCGTCTTCCTGTGCGAACCGGCCCTGGGCGGGGAGTGGCTTTGCCGGGCGCAGGATGCCAGATGCGGCGCGGCCCGGCAAAGCCGCTGCCCTGCGCGGCGCCCGCGCTCAGGCGGCGTCGCGCAACACGTCCGACAGCACCGAGAACAATTCGTCGATCTGTGCCCGCTCGATGATGAGCGGGGGCGACAGCAGCATCGTGTCACCGGCCGAGCGGATCAGGCAGCCGCGTTCCAGGCAGGCCTGGTGCACGGCATAGCCGCGCTGGCCCGGGTTGCCGTCCTGAGGCGCCAGCTCGATCGCGGCCAGGAGGCCGATGTTGCGGATGTCCACCACGTGCGGCAGGCCCTTCAGGCTGTGCGCCGCGTCCTCCCAGTAGCGCCATAGTTCGCGGCTGCGCTGGAACAGGCCTTCGCGGCGGCAGATGTCCAGCGTCGCCAGCCCGGCCGCGCAGGCCACCGGATGGCCCGAGTACGTGTAGCCATGGGCCAGTTCGATGGCGTTGTCCGGGCCCTGCATGAAGGCATCGTAGACAGGCTGGCGCACCAGCGTGGCGCCCATCGGGATCGCGCCGTTGGTCAGGCCTTTGGCACTGGTGATGATGTCGGGGGTGACGCCGAAATGCGCCGAGGCGAAGGCGCCATCGATACGGCCGAAGGCGCAGATCACTTCGTCGAAGATCAGCAAAATGCCGTGGGCATCGCAGATCTGCCGCAGCTTTTGCAGATAGCCCTTGGGCGGCACCAGCAGGCCGGTGGATCCGGCCACGGGCTCGACGATGACGGCCGCGATGGTGGACGCGTCGTGCAGCGCCACGATGCGTTCGAGCGTATCGGCCAGGTGCGCGCCCCAATCGGGCTGGCCGCGGGTATAGGCCATCTGGTCCCGATCGTAGGTATGCGGCAGGTGGTCGACGTAGGGCAGCAGGTTGCCGAAGGGTTTGCGGTGGCCGGCGATGCCGGACACCGACAGGCCGCCGAAACCCACGCCGTGATACGACCGTTCGCGTCCGATCAGGCGCACACGCTGGCCCTGGCCGCGCGCGCGGTGATAGCCCAGCGCGATCTTCAGCGCGGTATCGACGGCTTCGGAGCCGGAATTCGAAAAGAACACATTGGAAAAGCCGGCGGGGGCTTCCTGGCAGAGCGCCTCGGCCAGTTCGAACGCGAGCGGATGGCTCATCTGGAACGACGGCGCGTAGTCCAGTTCGTAGGCGGTTCGGGCGATGGCGTCGACGATTTCGGGGCGCCGGTGACCGGCGTTCACGCACCACAGGCCCGCGATGCCGTCCAGCACGCGGCGGCCGTCGGGCCGTATGTAGTGCATGCCTTCGGCGGCGCTGAACAGCACCGGATCGCGCTTGTACCGCCGGTTGGCGGTAAAGGGCATCCAATAGGCTGCTGCGTTGAGGGCGGGGGCGGGGGTGGGGCGGGACGCGGGCGACGGCATGGGAATCCTGTTTTCTGGAAGTTCAGGGTTCCATCATTTTGTATTAATTAAAAGAAAAATACAATTTTGGGCGAGACAATGACCGTCAACCCGGCTGCAGCCTGGCGGGGCGGTCCGGTGCAAACTCCGCGGATACCGACGGGGAAATCCCCCTGCGGGCTGGGGGGCGCCGGCTGCGCGTCTTCAGGACGCCTGTAGCGAAGCCTGCAGATGGTGTCGCATCAGTTGCGCCGCGCGTTCCTGGTCCCCGGCTTGCAGGGCATCGATGATTTGCAGATGCTCGCGGGTAGAGCCGATGTAGCGCGCGTCGCGGTGGAAGGCGGCGTGTTCCTCCAGGCGGCGCAACTGGTTCTGTTGCTGCACGGCCTGCAACAGGTAGCGGTTGCCCGAGAAGCGCGCCAGCAATTCATGGAACGAGGCGTTCAGGGCGAAGAATTCGGTCGCCGAAATATCGGCTTCATCGCGCTCGGCCAGCGCTTCGTGCGCGGACCGCATGCGAGCCAGGGCGTCGCGGTCCAGCTTGAAGGTGGGCTCCAGCAGGCCGGCGCATTCGATCGCCATGCGGAAGCGGTAGCTTTCATCGAGCGCCGCGCGGCTTTCCAGCGACGGGGCGAATTGCCAGCCATGGCCCTTGCGCTTTTCGAGCAGGCCATCGGCCGACAGTTGCAGCAAGGCCTTGGTCAGCACGCTGCGGGGGGCACCATAGCGTTGCAGCAGGTCGCGTTCGGTGAATGGGTCGGGCAGCACTCGGGCGGCACGGTCGTCGATCAGGCGGCGGTACAGCTCTTGCTGGGTCGGGCCGGTACTGGTGATGGCCGCATCCGCCAGCACGGCGTTGTCGGCCACGGTATAGCCGCTGTTGGGCCGGTGCGTGATCAGGCCCTGCGTCGCCAACAGCTTGAGCGCGCCGCGCACGGGGGTGCGCGATACCTGATAGCCGGCGGCAAGCGCCTCCTCGGACAAGTGGGTGCCGGGCGTGTAGCGCCGGGCCACGATGTCCTGGGCGATCAGGCGGGCCAGATCGACTTGCAGCGGGGTGGGGCGGGCGGGGGCGGGGGCGGACATGGACGGGCGCGGGATCGGCGATGGGGCAATGGTAACGGACAGACGAGGCCAGCAGGCCAGCAGGTACGCGCTTGCTGACGCAGATTCGGCGCCGCGCCGAAAATAAAGGCGTACCAACTCGCGTTGGTACGCCCCAAGAGACCCGGTTGGCCCACCAGGCCCCTCTCCAGCGATATCCGCGCTTGCACGCGGATATCTCAGCGACTCTGCCTCAGAAGCGCCAGCTCACATTCACGGTGCCCGTGTTTTGCTTGTTGCCGTTGCCATACTGGCCGGAATAGGCCAGGCCGAGCGTGGCGCTCTTGCTCATTGCCATGTCCACGCCCAGTGCGACCACCGCTGCGTCGCGCGACAACGGCGTGCCTGCCACGGTGAAGGGTTGGCTGCCGTCGAACGACATCGTGGTTTCCGGGTTGACGTCGCCGTAGGCATGACGCCAGCCCAGCGTGCCGCGCAGGCGGGCGGCGTTCTGGCCCATGTCGAACGTGGTCTGGGCATGCAGGCCCAGCGTGGTGGTGGCCACCTTGTTGCTGTTGCCGCGGCCGCTGAGGGCGGCGTCGCCGCCCGATTCCGAGAAGCCGCGGGTGCGCAGGTCGCTGAAGTCGGCGCCGACGAACGGCTCGAGCGTCACGCGGTCATTCAGCGCGATCGCGTAGCCCACCTCGGTGAAGACCTGGCCCGTGCTGGCGCTGTAGTCCGCCTTCAGGGCCTGGAGCTGGCCCGCCGCGTTGATATTGCGCTTGCTGCGGACGTCATGCCAGGTGTAGGCCACCCCGCCGCTGACGTTGAGCTTGCCCGCGCCAGCCTCGAAGGCCTTGCCGCCGTAGACGATCGCGCTGTAGCTGTCGACGTCGGTCCGGGCCGAGCGGTCGTTCACGGTGATGCGGCTGCCGGTGTAGCCCAATGCGCCGCCCAGGCGCCAGCCATTGCCCACGCCGTGGTCGCCGCCGACGAACAGGCCCGCATCGGTTTCGCGGGCCTTGGCCGCATTGCCGTTGCCGTCCATGGTGCGCCAGTTGCCAAATACCTGGGCCCACATCGGCTGCGCGGCCGAGCGCGGCAGGGTGGACGCGTCGCCGCGGCCGACCTGGGCGGTGGCCGGTCCCGGTACCCAACCGGCATTCATGTTGGCATGCAGATGGGCCAGCGGCAGGTTCACCACGTTGTTGGTGACATTCTGCATGGCCGACACCGTGCTCACGTGCGACTCGCCCGCCAGGTCGGCGAACACACCGGCCGGCGCGCCTTCGGGCAGGTTCAGCACGCGGCTGTACAGGGCGTTGGTGGTCGGCAGGCTTTGCAGTGCGCGCGCGGTCGCACGCTGATTGCCGGTCACGGCCAGATCGGCGAATTCGATGGGGCGGGTGGTGCCGCCCGATCCACCCGGGGTAGCGGGCGGCGTGCCGGGATCGGCCGGCACGGTCTTGAGGTCGACTTTCAGCACGACATCGTTGCCGGTGTAGGCCAACTTGGGGTCCAGGAAGGCCAGGTTGCTGGACACGCTGGTGAACTTGCTGCCGTTCAAGCCGCCGTCCGCCGTCAGGATGGTGTAGGCGGTGGAGGCCGCGTAAGAACCTCCGGAACCCACGTGCAGCACGGAACCGGCCAGGTTGGCCACGCCCAGTGCGTGGACCTTGTCGCTCATGCCGCCGGCGGTGGCGTCGACCCGATAGGTCGAATTGGCGTCAAAGGTCAGGTCGCCGTTGATCTGCAGGATGCCGATCGGGGCCGCGGCTGAACCCGGCGACAGGGTCGCGCCGGCCAGCAGCGTGGTCGGACCGACTTCGCCCGATCCGGCCAACGTGCCGCCCACCGACAGCAAGCCCTTCACTTCGCTGTTGCCCATCGTCAGGGTGGCGGTGCGGGCCACGTTGACGTTGCGCCCGCGGATGACGGCCAGCGGGGTGTAATTGGTATTGATATTGACGGTGCCGGCGCTGCCGTCGACGACCCCGGTGATGAGGCCGCCATTGATGTCCAGCGTACCCGAGCCCAGCCGCACGATGCCGTTGATCATGCCGGTGTTGGTGATATTGACGGGCGTGGTCGCGCCTGACACATCCACCGCGACACCGTCGATCTTGCTGTTGATGGTGCCCGTGTTGGTGATGCCGCGCCGCACCGTTGCGCCCGACACCACGATACCCGCGTCAATAATGCCGCTATTGCTGATGCGGCCGCTGACCGTACTGCCGCCGGTCACCTCAAGGCCTACGCCGGTGCCGTAGCTGCCGGAGACGCGGCCGACGTTGACGATATCGCCGGTGATCGAGCTGGCATTGCGGATGCTGATGGCGGAGTCGCCAGTCACCTGCCGGGTGTCTTCATTGCGGATCGAGCCGTCCACGGTCGAGGCGTCGATCTTGATGCCCGAGCCTCCCGTGGCCGAGTTCCACAGCGTGCCGTTGTTGATGAGATTGCCGCGAAGGATGGCGCCGTTGGTCAGGTTGACACCGGTGTCCGTCCCCGTGTTCGTGAGGTTGCCCATTTGCGTCGTGCCATTCAGGTCGACCGCGAGGGCGGGCGTGGCGGCCAGGGGCGAAAAGCTGACGGCCAGGACGAGCGCCAGCGGGGTGAGTTGGAAACGGGGATGCATGTGTAGAGACCATGTAAATTTCGTGTCTGAAATATACCGATCATTGCATCCTCCAATCTGAGCAAATCTGAGCGCTTTGTAAGTCGATGGGAGAACGAGGGAATTAGGCGATAAATATGCAGAAAATAAAGAAAGATGCCGGAAGTTGTAGTTTTCTGGGTTGGTGCGAAAGATACAAATAGATGCTTTCGCGCAACATATTGTCGACAGCCCTCGGGGGGGCAGGCGCCCTACCTGCCGGCGCGCTGCGGCAAGCTGAGCCGAAAGCACACCGGTTCGTCGCCTCCGGCACCCGTCAGCACCACCATGCCGCCCAAGCGTTCGGCTATCGCCTTCACCAGATACAGCCCCAGCCCGGCGCCGGGGTGGCGCAGCGCGTTCTGGCCCCGATAATATTTCTGGAACAGGCGTTCCTGTTCTTCGGCGGGAATGCGCTTGCCCGGGTTGGCGACCTCGATGTGCAGGCTGTCGTCCTGGGCATGTACCGAGACGGTCACCGCTCCCCCGTCGGCGCAGTGTCGGTCCGCGTTCGCCAGCAGGTTGCGTAGGGCGATGTGCAGCATGCTGGCATCGCATTCCAGACCGTGTTCGCCCGGGCCATAGATGCACTGGATGCGGCCGGGGGCGAAGTCCCGTTCCAGGTCGGCCAGCATGGCCGGCACGTCGCAACGGGCCAGGCGCAGTTCGGCCCGCGGCTCTCGCATGCGGTCGTGGGTCAGGTATTCATCCACCAGCGCCAGCAGGCGCACGGCGGCATCGCGGATATTGCCGCAGCGCGCCAGGCTTTTCTCTACAGGCGCGGCCAGGTTGCGGCCCAATTGCTGCGCCGACGTGGTGATGATCGCCAGCGGGGTGCGGAATTCGTGCGACACCATGGCGACGAAGTCGCGCTGCTCCGCGAACACCTGCCGTTCCTTGTCCAGCGAGGTCCGCAGCTCACCTTCCAGTTCGACGCGGCGTTCGATCTCTTTCTGCATTTCGGCCGTGCGCAATGCCACCTCTTGCTCCAGCCGATGGCTGTGCTGCCGCGCCAGGTCGGCGGCCAGGTTGGCCTGCTGCCGTTCGCGGATGCGCCGTTGACGTTCATGGCGTCCGACAATGAACAGGCTCAAGAGCAGCATGTGCAGCATCGTGCCCAGCGTGGACACGTACTCGGTGAACGCATTGACGGGCAGCACGCCCAGGTTGCGCAGGAAGGCGATCAGCACGCTGATGTAGAACACCCCGAAGGCCAGCGCGAAAAAGCGAGCGGGGCGCCAGCCGCGTTTCAGCAGATAGGCGGCCAGGGTCGAGAACCCGACGATCAGCAACAGGGCCAGCATCTGGATGGGTTGCACGCCCCATGCGTAGTGCCCGGCCACGACCAGTCCCGAGCAGACCAGCGCAATGCCCCAGAACAGCCGCTCCAGCCAGCGCACCGTCCGCGGATACAGCGCCGCCAGGTTCAACTGGCGGAAGGCGATGCGCAGGGCTACCGGCAAGCTGACGGCGATGCCCACGCCCAGCAATCGGTCGCTCCAGCCCACCGGCAGCCCGGTCAATTGCTGGACCAGCCCCAACGACAGCACTTCGTTGAAGACGCAGTTGCCGATGTAAGCCAGGAACAGGCCGCTCATCGGCGCGCGCGTGACCAGCCAGAAGGCGCCATGCGCGCAGATCAGCAGCAAATAGAAACCGAAGTACAGCCCGAACAGCAGCCCTTCGCGGCGCGACTGGTTGTCGTAAGCCAGGCGTTGCCAGATCTCCAGCCGGGTCGCCAGCGCATTCTTGCTTTGCAGCCGAACCAGGATTGCATAGTGCCCGGGCCCGGGCGGATCGAACTGGATCACCGGGCTGCGGTAGTCCACCGGCCAGTCCTTGCGCCGCAGGTCCTCGCCGCTGCGTCCCAGCGGCGCCCAGTCGGCACCGTGGTTCACGTAGACCCTCACATCGTCCAGCAGCGCATTGCTCAGGCGCAGCATCCACCCGCCTTGCGGCACGCGATCCACCTGCACCGGCAAGCGCAGCCAGACCGCGGCAGGCGTGAAGCCGGCGCTCAGGCTGTTGGGTAGCGCCGTCCAGCCGGCGGACGCGGCCGCATCACGCACATCCAGCGCGCCACTGGCATCGTCCAGCCGTTCGAGGTGGCCGTCCGCATCCTGCATGCGGACGGTGCTGTTCAGGCGCAAGGGTTCGGCCGAGGCCTGCGCCATCGCGGCCGAAGCGCCTGCCAGCAACCACACCAGCAGCCCCAGCCACGCGAGCGCCGTGGAGTAAAATTTCTGTTTCATCGAATCGCATTTTCCGTGCAGCCGGGCAGATTACACCAGCCCCGCGTGGCACTTGAACTGACGCGCTCCATGCCTGAAGTGATTGTCCTTGAAGACGAACCGGTGCTGCGCCAGGAGCTTGGCGAGTTTCTTGAAACGTTGGGCTATGCGCCGCTGTGTGTGTCCAGCCTGCAGGAGTTCGACCAGGGTTTCGACGCCAGCCGCCATCACCTTGCCGTCATCGATATCGGGCTGCCCGATGGCTGCGGACTGGACCTGATCCAGCGCCTGCGCCAGGACGGCGAGCGGGTGGGCATCGTGGTGTTCAGCGCGCGCCAGACGAGCCCGGACCGGATCATGGGGCTGGGCATGGGCGCGGATCATTATCTGGGCAAGGGCTGCGATCTCGACGAACTGGCCGCCACGCTGGCGGCGCTGGTGCGCCGCTTGGGGCTTGCGCCCCTGCCTGCGGGGCAAGCCGCCGGGGACTGGCTGCTCGAGGTCGGCCCGCGCCGGCTGCATATTCCCGGTGCGCCCGCGCTGCCATTGTCGCAACAAGACCTGACGGTGCTGCGCTGCCTGATGGATCAGGCTGGCGAAAACGTCAGCCGCCGGCAGATCATCGAGGCCCTGGGCGCCGATTACCTTGAATACGATCAGCGCCGGCTGGATACGCAAATGCGGCGCCTGCGCCGCCGCGTCCAGGCCGAGAGCGGGCAGATGCTGCCGGTCAAGACGCTGCGCAATAGCGGCTACTGCTTCTATCAGCCGGCGCGGGTCCAGGCCTGAAACGCCGCGGCACGGCCGGGCTACCGCGATCCGGCTGCGGTCCGATACGCGCGGCGGGCGAAACCCTCAGTCATGCCGTGCGCGGCTGTCGCCCGGGGCCTCGTCGCGTTCCTGCATGCCATAGTCGCGCAGCACCTGCGCCACCCGCAGACGGTAGTCGGCGAACACGCCGCCGCGCCCGGCTTCCTGGGCCCGGCGATGCGATTCCAGCGAACGCCAGCGTTTGACGGCATCCTCATCGCGCCAGAACGATAGCGACAACAGTTTGCCCGGCGTGGTCAGGCTCTGGAAGCGTTCGACGGAGATGAAGCCGTCGATGGCCTTGAGTTCATCGATCAGGCTGGCGGCGATGCGCAGGTAGGGATCGGGGTTGCCCTCGGCGGGCTCGACTTCGAATATCACGGCGATCATGAGGTGGCGTTCTCGAGGTAGGAAAATTGGGGGATGCGGGCGTTGGGCAGGGGCCGATAACGAAAGCGCGCGGCCAGCGCGGCGGCGTTGGCGCCGGCATGCAGCAAATGGCGCAGCGCGCCGGCGGCATGCTGGCGCGCGAGGTCGCGGCCCGGGCAGGCGTGGGCGAGGGCGCCGAAGGGCCAGTGCGCTTGCGGCTGCGCTGCCGCCGCGGCGGCCAGCACCAGCAGCACCGTGGCGCCCGCCTCGATGCGCTGGCCGCCCACGTCGATGGCCTCGGCCAGGAAGCGGCGCGTGTTGTGAATCGCAGGGTCCTCGCGTAGCGCCGTGTCCACCAGCGCCTGGGCCTGCTCCAGCGTCAATGCGGAAGGCGCGCCGCGCCGGCCGGCCAGGACGAACGCGTTACCCAGCAGGCCGGCCCCGGCTTCGCACGATTGGAACAAGAGGCCCACGAGGTTGGCGGCCAGCAGCGCCGGGCCCAGGCCGGCGCGTGCGCCTTCAAGACGCAGTTCGCGCAGCGCCGGGCTGGCTTGCGGGTCGTCCAGGTGCGTTTGCAGCCTGGCTGTCAGGCGCAAGGCGGCTGCGTGTCCGGCGGCAACGCGGGGGGTGGCCGCGGCGGGCGGCAGGGCCGCGAGGAAGTCGCGGATGTCGCGGGCGCAACCGGCCAGGACCGCGGCGGGAAACCCGAGGAAAGCGGCCTGTGCATGGACCGGCGCGGCGTAGAGATAGTGATCGACGTCCACTGCGTCAGGGCCGGTGTTCGCCGTTGTGCCCGCGCGTGATTCCGTCTTCAGATCCGGCCATGCCGGGCTACAGGCGTGTTGCGCCTGCCGCGTCACGAAATCGGACAGCAGCGGCTTGATGCGGGCATGCGCGGCGCCATCTGTCATGCGGGCGAAACGGCCGAACAAGGCGCCTGCCGGACCGGCGGCGATGCTAGGAGGAACGGGTTCGGCCGCCGGCCGCACGCGCGCGGCGGGATGGCGCATGACTTCCTGGATGGCCGGCGGACTGCTCGCGACCCACAGCCCCAACCGGGCGTCGCGGTACAGCGGCCGGTCGCGCGCCAGCGCGGCGTAATAGGGATAGGGGTCCGGGTGAGTCACCGCCAGGAGCGGATCGAGCGGATCGGGAACGGGCATGGCGGGTCCGGCAGGGCAAGCGGGAGGCCAGTATCCCCCTGCCGGGCACGCAACGATTCGTTGGCGGCCGAACTATGCCTACGCGGCGGCGTCCGCCAGCAAGGCGGCGTAACCGATGCGGGCATCGGGCCATTGCAGGACCAGACCGCTGGTGCGCAGGCGGGCATTGCTGAGCTTCTTGCTGCCGATGTTGGCAGGGGCGGGCGCCTCGGCCGGCGCGGGCGCGCCGATCAGGCGCGCCAGGTCGGCGTACAGCTCGTGCAGCGGCAGCGGCGTGTCGTCGCAGCCGATGTACACCGCCTGCGCCTCGGGCAGCAGCGCCAGGTGCTCGATCGCGGCCGCGGCGTCGTCGATGTGGATGCGGTTGGCCCAATGCGGCGGCCGGGTCGGCGCGCCGGCGGTACCCGCGCGCAACCGCTCGATCAGTTGCAGGCGGCCGGGTCCATACAGGCCGGCGAAACGGATCGTGGTGTGCGGCAGGGGGCGGGCGGCCAGGGCGGCTTCGGCATCAAGCAGGATGCGGCCGTTGAAACCCTGCGGCGCGGGCGGGGTGTCTTCGGTGACCCAGTCGCCGTGGTGCTCGCCGTAGACCGCGCTGGAGGACACGAACAGCACGCGCTGGACCTGGGTCGTATCCAGCGCGTCCAGCACGCGGTTCAGGCCGTCGACGAACACGGCGCGGTAGGCGGCCGGATCGCGCGTGCCGGCGGTGGCCACATGGATGACGCGGGTGATGCCCGCCGGCAGCGCCGGCAGGCCGCCGGCCAGGGTGATGTCGCCTTGCAGCCAGCGGATGCCACTGGCCTGGCCCGTGGGCGGATGGCGGCGCAGCGCGTAGACCTCGTGGCCGCGCGC
>NZ_JAELTJ010000980.1 GCF_016428805.1 Achromobacter sp. ASV32 | reverse complement strand
CTTTTTCTTCTAATCGTGATAAATGTCCGTGCACTGTAGAACTAGAAGCGAGGCCGACTGCTTGACCAATTTCACGTACGGAAGGTGGATATCCTTTTTCTTGTACTTTTAGCTTAATAAAGTCGAGAATGTCTTGCTGGCGTTTCGTTAACTTTTCCATGTTTTCTAACACCTCGTTTTCTTTCATTTTTCTTATTAATAAGTATAACATGTGAAAAAACATTCTACAAACATAAGTTCGAACAAATGGCGGATTTATGTTACACTATAGGGAAATGATAGGGAGAAAGAGGGGTTCAAAATGAATGCAATTATTTATGCACGTGTGAGTACAACGAAAGAAGCGCAAGAAACATCATTATTACGTCAAAAAGATGAATTATTGCAT
>NZ_JAELTJ010000979.1 GCF_016428805.1 Achromobacter sp. ASV32 | reverse complement strand
CCCCCCCCCCCCCCCCCCCCCCCCCCCCCCCCCCCCCCCCCCCCCCCCCCCCCCCCCCCCCACTTTTTTCACGCAGAAGACGGAATACGAGATCGGTTATTAGGTCTCGTGGGCTCGGAGATGTGTATAAGAGACAGTCCACGGACGGACATTTGAGCACCTGAAACGAAGCGCAGAGTCTCCCGTTTGGCATCTCATGTAAGAATCGCCATGATTGCCATATTTTCTGGGCCGTCTCTGTACTTCTTCCCCTGTCTCTTATACACATCTGACGCTGCCGACGACGATGCGGTTGTGGTGGTGTGGGGGGGGGGGGGGTGGGGGGAGAGGGGGGGGGGGGGGGGGGGGGGGGGGGGGGGGGGGGGGGGGGGGGGGGGGGGGGGGGGGG
>NZ_JAELTJ010000978.1 GCF_016428805.1 Achromobacter sp. ASV32 | reverse complement strand
CCCCCCCCCCCCCCCCCCCCCCCCCCCCCCCCCCCCCCCCCCCCCCCCCCCCCCCCCATTTTTTTTATTATCCGGCGACCACCCAGAACTACACAACCGCATCGTCGTCGGCAGCGTCAGATGTGTATACCCCCCCCCACCCCTCCTGCTCGCCATATGGGCGTCCAACACCAATGTTGTACGGCTGCTTCTCAGCCGCAAAGACGTTGAACTTAACAAAGAAATCGTGAACAAGATCAGCCCCCTGAAACCTGTCTCTTATACACATCTCCGAGCCCACGAGACATAATAACCGATCTCGTAAGACGTCTTATGCTTGAAAAAATGGGGGGGGGGGGGGGGGGGGGGGGGGGGGGGGGGGGGGGGGGGGGGGGGGGGGGGGGGGGGG
>NZ_JAELTJ010000977.1 GCF_016428805.1 Achromobacter sp. ASV32 | reverse complement strand
CCCCCCCCCCCCCCCCCCCCCCCCCCCCCCCCCCCCCCCCCCCCCCCCCCCCCCCCCCCCCACCCCACCCCCCCCCCCCCACCCACCCACACACAACCGCATCGTCGTCGGCAGCGTCAGATGTGTATAAGAGACAGTCGTTGGTATCCTTCAGCTCGTATTTGCCCCGAGCAATGAGCTGTATGCTCATGTGTTTGAGGTTTCCGCCGCTATTATTACCTCTTTTATAGCTCGTGGATTTGGGTCTATTCCTGTCTCTTATACACATCTCCGAGCCCACGAGACCTAATAACCGATCTCGGTTTGCGTCTTGGCTTTAAAAAAGTGGGGGGGGGGGGGGGGGGGGGGGGGGGGGGGGGGGGGGGGGGGGGGGGGGGGGGGGGGGGG
>NZ_JAELTJ010000976.1 GCF_016428805.1 Achromobacter sp. ASV32 | reverse complement strand
TCACTTGCCTGAAATAGCCAAGGCTCAGAAACAAATGCCGACGCCTGGGGAACTGGGGATATATCACAAGTGTTCAATACGAGCAAAGACCCAACGCATATTCGCTATGGAGAGCGAGAAAGATTGCGGATGGTCAAGGAAGTTCGGTGACGGAAGCTGACATGCAGTACAGGGGTTTCTGCGCCAGGGGCGTCGTGAAACACGCCGTCCCGAGTCCGCGAGGTCAGGTACATCTACAGCAAGTCGCCCATCAAATATTAATAATGGTTATGATTTTAGGCTTAGGATCAGCTTCCGAGCTTTGAGCAGTTACGCTGTGCAATTTATGCGATCCAAGATTATCCTTGAGGGCATTGGTAACTGAATGTGCCAAGGCTCAGATACATAA
>NZ_JAELTJ010000975.1 GCF_016428805.1 Achromobacter sp. ASV32 | reverse complement strand
CTCTATTTCAGTTGAGCTTGGAAACATGCCAGAAGAGGGCGTTTACATAACGGCCAAGGGCCAAAAGTACTTTATTCCACTCGAAAACAACCCCGAGGTCTTTACTGGTCTCGTCCACGACATTGGCCTATCGCCAGAAGTCGGCTTTTACGATGTCTACAGCATCGACGACGAGACTCTTCTGGCTATGATTCCGCGGCCTGCATACGCCTTGATATTCATCACCCCAGCGGAAATGTACTACGCATCTCGAAAGGAGGACGGTATTCCGTCAGACATGGAGCACATTAGCTACAATCAAGACGGCGACGACCCCATCATGTGGTTCAGGCAGACAATCGGCAACGCTTGCGGCCTTATGGCGCTTATCCATTCCGCTGCCAACGGC
>NZ_JAELTJ010000974.1 GCF_016428805.1 Achromobacter sp. ASV32 | reverse complement strand
CCCCCCCCCCCCCCCCCCCCCCCCCCCCCCCCCCCCCCCCCCCCCCCCCCCCCCCCCCCCCCCCCACCCCCCCCCCCACCCCCCACATCAACACAACCGCATCGTCGTCGGCAGCGTCAGATGTGTATAAGAGACCCCCCCCAACACTGTCTTGCCCAATGACGAATTCAACAAGAAGCTGAATGCTAGCTCAAACGCGTACTCGAACATTCTGGAGAACTTGCTGGTTCAGGTAAGTAGTGGTTGTAGCACTGTCTCTTATACACATCTCCGAGCCCACGAGACCTAATAACCGATCGCGTATGCCGTCTTCTGCTTGTCAGGGGGGGGGGGGGGGGGGGGGGGGGGGGGGGGGGGGGGGGGGGGGGGGGGGGGGGGGGGGGGGGGG
>NZ_JAELTJ010000973.1 GCF_016428805.1 Achromobacter sp. ASV32 | reverse complement strand
ACTTCTCCCTTCTCTCTGCGCTGCAGTTTTCGTTGTGCAGCTGCCCCACACCACCCAGGCACGCAGACCGTTTCAAACCCCAGCAAAGGCCAGACCCCAAGGGCCAATAGCCCAACCTAACCCCAAGGGACGACAAAAGGCCTCTTTTTCCCTCCCGCCTGGGTCAATTTCTACTCTCTTCTACGTTGGAGACTTCTTGTTTCGTTGTTTCGACTTTTTCTTTTTTCGGCAGCTGGGCTGGAACCTGGCCGGGGTGTTGTGTTTGCTTCCGCACAAGATCGACATAGCGTGCGACGACATTTGCATATATCTGAAGCACGAGAGTTTACCCGCTGGTCGGATTTAGATCATTCAGGCACACCTTTACACTTTACACAGGATCAAGGGC
>NZ_JAELTJ010000972.1 GCF_016428805.1 Achromobacter sp. ASV32 | reverse complement strand
CCCCCCCCCCCCCCCCCCCCCCCCCCCCCCCCCCCCCCCCCCCCCCCCCCCCCCACCCTCTTTTTATTTATACGGCGACCACCGCCTTCCCCCCCCCCCCCCCCCCCCCCCCCCCCCCCCCCCCCCCCCCCCCCCCCTCCATGACCTCTTTCGTTCCCTGTTCAATAGCAGAAACCCGCGTTTCGTCCAACCGTTTTAGCGGCCGGCGTGGGTAGCCACCATAGCCGTAATAAGACTGGATTGCCTGCTTCCTGTCTCTTATACACATCTCCGAGCCCACGAGACCTAATAACCGATCTAGTATTCCGTCTTAGGCTTTAAAAAATGGGGGGGGGGGGGGGGGGGGGGGGGGGGGGGGGGGGGGGGGGGGGGGGGGGGGGGGGGGGGG
>NZ_JAELTJ010000971.1 GCF_016428805.1 Achromobacter sp. ASV32 | reverse complement strand
CCCCCCCCCCCCCCCCCCCCCCCCCCCCCCCCCCCCCCCCCCCCCCCCCCCCCCCCCCCCCCCCCATTCCCAGCAGAAGACGGCAAACGAGATCGGTTATTAGGTCTCGTGGGCTCGGAGATGTGTATAAGAGACAGGGTTTGGAGTCACTGTTGCCCTTGGTAGAAGTAGGTGCATTGTTTCCAGGGCTAGGATCGCCGCCATTGTCACCACCTTCGCCGCCTGTATTGCCGCCGTCCCCACCGTAATGCCTGTCTCTTATACACATCTGACGCTGCCGACGACGATGCGGTTGTGTAGTTGGGGGGGGGGGGCGGGTGGTGAAAGAAGGGGGGGGGGGGGGGGGGGGGGGGGGGGGGGGGGGGGGGGGGGGGGGGGGGGGGGGGGG
>NZ_JAELTJ010000100.1 GCF_016428805.1 Achromobacter sp. ASV32 | reverse complement strand
GCCGGGTAATCCCGCCCTATGATTTGCACCAAAAAGGTGCATCCGGCACCAATATGCGGCAATTATTGCGCATCGCAACATTTCTCGGGGCTGCTTCAAATCCAGTAGGCCGTCGAGGTCATGACCTTGGACATGGCCCGCATGGCGGCCTTGACCGGGCCCGGCAACGGCACGCCGCCGGCCGCCTCGGCGCTGGCGCGATGCTGCGCTTCGTCTTCCTTCATCTTCTGCACGATCTGACGCGAACGGGCGTCGTGCGCCGGCAAGGTGCGCAGGTGGCCGTCCAGATGCGCCTCGACCTGTCTTTCGGTTTCGGCCATGAAGCCCAGGTTGCGCGGCACTCCCGCGTAGCTGGCCAACACGCCCAGCGTGAACGACCCGGCGTACCAGATCGGATTGAGCAGGCTGGGCCGGCTGCCCAGTTCAGCCAACCGCTGGCTGCACCAGACCAGGTGATCGACTTCTTCGCTCGCGGCGTCAAGCAGCAACGCGCGCGGACCGGGTTCGCGGCACGCCGCCGCCTGTCCGCGATACAGGGCCTGGGCGCAGACCTCGCCCACGTGATTGACCCGCATCAGCCCAGCGGCGTGACGTTTTTCCTGCGCGGACAGGGTGGCCGGTGCCTCATCCGCCGTGGCCGGACTGGGCCGGCCCGCGCTGGCGCTGCCGGACAGCACCCGCAATGCGCGGTCGGCTTCGGCCAGCAGGGCATCCAGCGGGCTGGCCCGACGCAGGAAAGAAGCGGGGCCGGATTGAAACAGAGCGGTGGACATGGACAACTCCTGGATTTGGGGCGCGCACACCCCTGACGCGGGGCGGGGCTCTCGTGCCTGGAATTGTACGCAACGGGTATCATCAGCCATTGACTGCGCTCAAAGCTCAAGGACACTGACAAATGGAATGCACGATCGACTGGGGCGGCCCCAACGGGATGCTCTTTACCGCCAGCACCGGCAGCGGCCACGTCGCGGTGATGGACGGCGCGGTGGACGGTGGCGGCCATAACCTGGCGCCCCGCCCCATGGAAATGCTGCTCGCCGGCACCGGCGGCTGCACCGCCTATGATGTGGTGCTGATCCTCAAGCGCGGCCGCCACGCCGTGAGCGGTTGCAGCGTCAAGCTGCAGGCTGACCGCGCCGACGTCGACCCCAAGGTGTTCACCCGCATCCATTTCGCCTTCACCGTCACCGGCCGCAATCTGCCGCGCGCGGCTGTCGAGCGCGCGGTGCAGCTGTCGCACGAAAAATACTGCTCGGCCTCGGCCATGCTGGCAAAGACCGCCGAACTGACGTTCTCGGTCGACATCGTCGACACCCAGGATGCGCCCGCCACGGCCTGACGCGACCGGGCCCCGCCTGGCGCCCCCTCTGCTTTTTTGATTCTGTACCCATGAAACAATACCTGGACCTCGTTCAATCCATCCTGGACACCGGCGCGTGGCAGGAAAACCGGACGGGCATACGCACGCTGAGCATGCCGGGCGCCTCGCTGCGCTTTGACCTGCAGCAGGGCTTTCCGGCCGTCACCACCAAGAAGCTGGCCTTCAAGTCCGCCATCGGCGAAATGGTCGGCTTCCTGCGCGCCTCGCGCAGCGCCGCCGAATTCCGCGAACTGGGATGCAAGGTCTGGGACCAGAACGCCAACGAGAACAGCCAATGGCTGGCCAACCCCTACCGCGAAGGCCCCGATGACCTGGGCCCGGTCTATGGCGTGCAGTGGCGCCAATGGCCGGCCTACAAGGTCCTGGATGCCCACCGCGCAGGGCAGATCGCCGACGCGTTGACCCGCGGCTACACCAAGGTTGCCGACCTGCAGGAAGACGGCGCCCCCAAGGTGCTGCTGTACAAGGCGGTCGATCAGCTGCGCCAGTGCCTGGACGCCATCCACGAGCGCCCGGGCGACCGCCGCATCCTGTTCCACGGCTGGAACTGGGCGCAGATCGAGGAAATGGCGCTGCCGCCCTGCCATCTGCTCTACCAGTTCCTGCCGAACGCGACCACGCGCGAAATCTCCCTGTGCCTGTACATCCGCTCGAACGATGTCGGGCTGGGCACGCCGTTCAATCTGACCGAAGGCGCGGCGCTGCTGCACCTGGTCGGCAGGCTGACCGGCTACAAGCCGCGCTGGTTCACCTACTTCATCGGCGATGCCCACATCTACGAGAACCATCTGCCGATGCTGCGCGAGCAGTTGACGCGCACGCCGTATGAAGCGCCCCAGCTCGTGCTGTCCGATCGCATCCCCGATTTCGCCCAGACCGGCCGCTACGAGCCCGAGTGGCTCGAAAAGGTGGAGCCCGGCGATTTTTCGCTGGCCGGCTACACCCACCACGCCCCGCTCACCGCCCCGATGGCCGTTTAAGACCGTGGCGGTTGCGCCCGTTGGCGGCCGCCCGCCATGCCTGGGCGCGCAAGTGAAGATTGGTGAGCTTCTGGCTGCGCGTTTTCGGTATAACCCATCCCTTAGCCTCGGACGCGCGTCCAGCAAGCCGCGCGCGCCGTTGCTTCCGACCGGCCCATGCCGCGCCGTGCCTGCCGCTCGCCGCGAAACCGGGCACCTTGCCCGGCCTTGCCGGCCGCCTGCACCGCAGCGCCGCACCCCCCATCCAGACAAGAGAGTACGTGAATCGCCAGCGTCGACAGCAGGACCCCCTTGCGGCCCAGTTGCAACTGTTGACTACTAATTGATTTGAATTGAGGCCGGCGCGGCGGCTGTATGCGCTCAGGACAGGACCCCAAAAATGCTCGTTGGAACATATAACCCTTCGCTCGTCCTCGTATCCCTAGGGGTCGCCATCCTGGCGTCATACACGGCGCTGGGCATGGCCAATCGTGTCAGGGCTGCGAACGGACTGCCGGCGGCGCGTTACTGGTTGGGCGGCGGCGCGCTCGCGATGGGCATCGGCATCTGGTCCATGCATTTCGTCGGCATGCTGGCGTTCAGCCTGCCGATTCCCATGGGATACGACCTGCCGCTGACCCTGCTGTCGCTGGTGATCGCGATTGGCTGCTCGGCCTTCGCGCTGTGGATCGTCTGCAAGGACGAGCTGCCCTGGCCGCGGCTGATCGCGGGAGCGCTGCTGATGGGCGCGGGCATTGCGGCGATGCACTATATCGGCATGGCTGCGATGCAGATGATGCCCGGCATCTCCTACAACCCGGCCTGGTTCGCGCTGTCCATCGGCATTGCCGTGGCGGCCTCGGGCGCCGCGCTCTGGATCACCTACCGCCTGCGCCAGGACGGCCCGCGGGTGGCGCTGTCGCGGCCGCTGGCGGCCGTGGTCATGGGCATGGCCATTGTCGGCATGCACTACACCGGCATGGAAGCGGCCGGCTTCCCGGAAGGCAGCATCTGCATGGCCGCCAACAGCGGCATCTCGGCCGGCTGGCTGGCCATCGCCGTGACCGCCGTGACCCTGAGCGTGCTGGCCATCGCCCTGGTGGTAGCGGTGCTGGACAACCGCCTCGAAGCGCGCACGTCGGCCCTGGCCTCGTCGCTGGCCGAAGCCAACGAAGAGCTGGTGCAACTGGCGCTGCACGACACGCTGACCAAGCTGCCCAACCGCATCCTGCTGGAAGACCGGCTGGAACAGGCGATCGAGAGCGCCAGCCGCCGCAAGGGCTACTTCGCGGTGCTGTTCTTCGACCTGGACGGCTTCAAGGCGGTCAACGACGCCTATGGGCACCATACCGGCGACGCCCTGCTGATCGACCTGGCCCAGCGCATCCGCCAGACCCTGCGCACCCAGGACACCGTGGCGCGCCTGGGCGGCGACGAATTCATCGTGCTCAGCGAAGTGGTGGAGCCCACCGACGCGGCCAATGTGGCGGACCGCCTGATCGAGGCGATCGCGCGGCCCGTGATGGTGTACGGCCACGAAGTGCTGGTGACCTCCAGCGTGGGGATCGCCATCTACCCCAACGACGGCGAAGACACCCATGCGCTGCTGACCAACGCCGACGCGGCGATGTACCACGCCAAGCGCCTGGGCGGTACGGGATACAGCTTCTTCGAGCCGTCCATGAACGCCGACGCCCACGAACAGATCGAGCTGCTGCACGATCTGCGCCTGGCGCAGGAGCGCGACCAGTTCGTGCTGCACTACCAGCCCAAATACGAAGCCCCGGCCGGCCCCATCATGGGCGCCGAGGCGCTGTTGCGCTGGAACCACCCGACGCGCGGGCTGGTGGGCCCGGACCAGTTCATCCCCACGGCGGAAAAGACCGGGCTGATCCTGTCCATCGGCGAATGGGTCATCAACGAAGCCTGCCGCCAGATGCGCGAGTGGATCAACGCGGGCCAGGGCCACTGGACCATCGCCGTCAATATCTCAGCGCTGCAGTTCGCACACGCCGGCCTGGTCGAGACCGTGCGCAGCGCGCTGGCGCGCTACGACGTGCCGCCCGCCTGCCTGACGCTGGAAGTGACGGAATCGACCGCCATGCGCGACGCCGAAGCCAGCCTGACCGTGCTCAAGCGTCTGTCGGGGCTGGGCGTGACCATCTCCATCGACGATTTCGGCACCGGCTATTCCAGCCTGCTCTACCTGAAGCGCCTGCCGGCCACCGAACTGAAGATCGACCGCGGCTTCGTCAACCAGCTGGAAAACGACAATGAAGACGCCGCTATCGTCTCGGCCATCGTTGCGCTGGCCCAGCAACTGAACCTGCGCATCGTGGCCGAAGGCGTGGAAACGGCAGCGCAGCAGAAATTCCTGACCGGCCTGGGCTGCGACTCGCTGCAAGGCTTCCTGCTGGGCAGGCCGATGCCGGCCAACGAATTCCTGGAGCACGCCGCGGGCTGAGTTTCGGGGGCTTGCCCCAAAATTTGCTACGCTTGGGGCCTTCCCGCCGGCCCTGCCGGCCGACCTTTCCCAGCCCCTGCCCGCATGTCCGCCAGCCTGACCCTGATCGTCGCCTATTCCACCAACCGCACCATCGGGCGTGACAACGCCCTGCCCTGGAAACTGCCGGGCGACCTGGCGCATTTCAAGCGCAGCACGCTGGGACACCCCATCATCATGGGCCGCAAGACCTGGGATTCGCTGGGCCGCCCCCTGCCCGGCCGCGCCAATATCGTCATCAGCCGCAACCCGGCCTTCAGCGCCACCGGCGCCACGCTCGTGCCGACGCTGGAAGCGGCGATTGCCGCCTGCGGCGACAGCGCCGAAGCCTTTGTCATCGGCGGTGCGCAGATCTACGCACAGGCGCTGCCGCTGGCCCGCCGCATCCTGGCCACGGAAGTCCATGCCGAGGTCGAGGGCGATGCCTTCTTCCCGCTGCTGCCCGGCTTCCAGTGGCAGGAAACCGCGCGCGAACCGCAGCCCGCCGAAAACGGCTACGCCTACGACTTCGTCACCTACGAACGCGCCTGACCGCGCCCCCTGACGGACCACCCGCCCCGCCATGGCGCGGGCGTGCGCCCGCCCGCCATCAAGCACAAAGCCGCGCTAGGCCGCGCCCGCGTTGCGCATGAAGCGCCACAGCGCGGGCGACTCGGAATACGCCACGTTGAAACGCACCCAGGGCGTATCGGCCTCGTCCGCCTCGAAATACGACCCGGGCGCCAGCCAGATGCCGTCTTTCAAAGCCAGCTCGGCCAGCCCGTTGGCACCGCGTTCGCGCCACTGCCCGGCGACTTTCGCCCACAGGAACAGGCCGGCCTGGGGCCTCGCGTAGACCTCGAACCCATGTTGCGCCATCTGCCCGGCCACGGCGGCGTGCGCCTGGGCCAGGCGCTCGCGCGTGCGTTCGATGTGGGCACGGTAGCGGCCTTCGCGGATGACCTGATGGACGATGCGCTCCATGATCTCCGGCGACGTCAGGCCCACCGCCATCTTGGTGCGCGCGATGTCGCGGGTCAGGTCACGATGCGCCACCACGTAGCCCACCCGCACGGACGGACTGATGGCCTTGGAATAGCCGCCCAGGTAGACCACCCGCCGTCCGCCATCCAGCGCGGCCAGCATCGGCGTGACCCCTGGCGCCAGCTCGCGCGAGATGTCGTCTTCCACCACCCAGAGCCCGTGACGTTCGGCCAGTTGCAGAATGCGGAAGGCATTGGCCATGCTGATGCTGGCGCCCGACGGATTCTGCAAGGCGGTATTGACGAACAGCGCCCGCGGCCGGTGCTGCAAGGCCGCCCGCTCCAGCGCATCGCAGTCCAGGCCGTCCAGTGTGCGCGCCACCGGCACCACGCGCAGGCCCGCCAGCCGCAGCAGTTGCAGCAGATTGGCATAGGCCGGCTGCTCGACCAGCACGGTATCGCCCGGCCGCAGCAACGTGCGGATCACCATGTCCAGCCCATGGGTCACGCCCTGCGTCAGCAACACCTGCGAAACCTCGACCTCCATGCCCTGCGCGCTGAGGGTGGCGGCGATGGTTTCGCGTAGCGGCGCGTAGCCATAGGGATGGCCATAGTGGGCGATGCGCATGGCCGGCACCCGGCCCATGTGGCGCAGCGCCATGTGCAGCCCTTCTTCATTGAGCCATTCGCCCGGCAGCCAGCCGCAGCCCGACTTGATGGGAATGGAATGGTCCGCGAAGATGTCCGACAGCAGCCAGCCGGCGTTCAACCGGGGCGGTTCCCAGGATTGGGGTTCGCCCCGGCGCGCGGGCGCGTCGGGCTGCGCCACCCGGTAACCCGCGCCGGGCCGGGCGGCCAGCCAGCCCAGCGACACCAGGCGGCTGTAGGCGCTGGCCACGGTGAACGTACTGACGTCGTACTGGCGCGCGAACTCGCGCACCGAGGGTAGGGACATACCCGGACGCAACACCTGCGCCTCGATCGCGCGCAGGATGGCCGCCACCAGCTGATCCACCAGCGTTGGCGCTTGGCCCCGGGCGCGCACGGGTTGGAAGTCGATCACGGCGAAGCAGTTATCTGTACAGTTGTCATGCCTGCCACTATACAGTTAGCCCGGTTTGCGTGGATTGTATATTTTCAATCCGCGCGGGACGCACCAGAATCAATCGCATCCGCTGGCTGCCCGTCCGAAACCTGGGCAGATCCGGCACCTGTCCCCCCTGGAGCCGCCATGAACGCCCCCGCCGAGTTGCCTGACCTGTCCCACCTCTGGATGCCCTTTACCGCCAACAAGCAGTTCAAGGCCCATCCCCGTATGCTGGCGGCAGCGAAAGGCATGTACTACACCTCGGCCGATGGCCGCCAGATCCTGGACGGCACGGCCGGCCTGTGGTGCGTGAACGCCGGCCACGGCCGCCAGGAAATCGTTGACGCGATTTCCCGCCAGGCCGGCATCATGGACTACGCCCCGGGCTTCCAGCTGGGCCATCCGCTGGCCTTCGAAGCCGCCACCTCGGTGGCCAGCTTCATGCCGCAGGGCCTGGACCGGGTCTTCTTCACCAATTCGGGTTCCGAGTCCGTCGACACGTCCCTGAAGATCGCGCTGGCCTATCACCGCGCCCGCGGCGAAGGGCAACGCACCCGCCTGATCGGCCGCGAACGCGGCTACCACGGCGTGGGCTTCGGCGGCATCTCGGTCGGCGGCATCTCGACCAACCGCAAGACCTTCTCCGGTGCGCTGCTGCCCGCCGTGGACCACCTGCCCCACACCCACAACCTGGAGCAGAACGCCTATTCCAAGGGCCAGCCCGCCTGGGGCGCCCATCTGGCCGACGAACTCGAACGCATCATCGCGCTGCACGACGCGTCGACCATCGCCGCTGTGATCGTCGAGCCCATGGCCGGCTCCACCGGCGTGCTGATACCGCCCAAGGGCTACCTGGAAAAGCTGCGCGAAATTACCTCCAAGCACGGCATCCTGCTGATTTTTGACGAAGTCATCACGGCCTACGGCCGCCTGGGCGCCGCCACCGCGTCCGAATTCTTCGGCGTCACGCCCGATCTGATCGCCATGGCCAAGGGCGTCAGCAACGCCGCCGTGCCCGCTGGCGCCGTCGCCGTGCGCCGCGAAGTGCACGACGCCATCGTCAACGGCCCGGCCGGCGGCATCGAGTTCTTCCACGGCTACACCTATTCCGCCCACCCGCTGGCAGCCGCCGCCATCCTGGCCACGCTGGACATCTACCGCCGCGAAGACCTGTTCAGCCGCGCCCGCAAGCTGTCTGGCGCATTCGAACAGGCCGCGCACAGCCTGAAGGGCGCGCCGCACGTCATCGACGTGCGCAACCTGGGCCTGGTGGCCGGCATCGAGCTGGCTCCCCGCGCTGGCGCCCCCGGCGCACGCGCGGCGGAAGTGTTCCAGAAATGCTTCGACAGCGGCCTGATGGTGCGCTACACCGGTGACATCATCGCCGTCTCGCCGCCGCTGATCATTGACGAGGCCCAGATCGGCCAGATCTTCGAGCAGATCGGCAAAGTGCTCAAAGAGGTCGCATGAACCCCGCCGGCCCTGTCGCCGCGCACGCGCCGCAGGCGTGTCGCCGCCGAAGGGGCCGGGTTTGCCCCGGCCACGGCGTCTTGCGCCGCGCGCCTTGAAACCAACTCGCGGGCGGCCCTGGGCCGCCCTCCGCCATTTTCAAAGATCCCGACCCGAGCCTTTCCCATGAAGAAGATTCCGCATTTCATCAACGGCCAGCACTACGAAGGCCGCAGCAACCGCTACGCCGACGGCTTCAACCCGGCCACCGGCGAAATCACCACCTCCGTGCCGCTGGCCTCCAGCGACGAAGTGGCGCTGGCCGTGGCCTCGGCCAAGGCGGCCTTCCCCGCCTGGTCCGAAACCCCGGCGCTCAAGCGCTCGCGCGTGCTGTTCAATTTCAAGGCGCTGCTGGACAAGCACCAGGACGAACTGGCCGAACTGATCACCCGCGAACACGGCAAGGTCTTCTCGGATGCCAAGGGCGAGGTCATGCGCGGCATCGAGATCGTGGAATTCGCCTGCGGCATTCCGCAGCTGCTCAAGGGCCAGTACTCCGACCAGATCGGCGGCGGCATCGACAACTGGAGCATGCGCCAGGCGCTGGGCGTGGTGGCAGGCATCACGCCGTTCAACTTCCCCATGATGGTGCCGTGCTGGATGTTCCCGGTCGCCATCGCCTGCGGCAATACCTTCGTGCTCAAGCCCTCCGAGCGCGATCCGTCCGCCTCGCTGCGCCTGGCCGAACTGCTGACCGAAGCCGGCCTGCCTGCCGGCGTCTTCAACGTGGTGCACGGCGACAAGCAGGCCGTGGACGCGTTGATCGCACACCCCGACGTCGAGGCCCTGTCCTTCGTCGGCTCGACCCCCATCGCCGAATACATCTACGCCGAAGGCACCCGCCGCGGCAAGCGCGTGCAAGCGCTGGGCGGCGCCAAGAACCACCTGGTCGTCATGCCCGACGCCGACCTGGATCAGGTCACCGATGCGCTGATGGGCGCGGCCTATGGCTCGGCCGGCGAACGCTGCATGGCCATCTCGGTGGCCGTGGCGGTGGGCGACGTGGCCGACAAGGTGGTCGAACGCCTGATCCCGCGCGTCAAGGCCCTGGTGGTCAAGGACGGCATGAACGGCGACGCCGAAATGGGCCCGCTGGTCACCGCCCAGCACCGCAACAAGGTCATCGGCTACATCGAAGACGGCATCGCCGCCGGCGCCGACATGCTGGTCGATGGCCGCGGCCTGAAGGTGCCCGGCAACGAAAAGGGCTTTTTCCTGGGCGGCACGCTGTTCGACAACGTCAAGCCGGCCATGAACATCTACCGCGAAGAAATCTTCGGACCGGTGCTGTGCATCGTGCGGGTACCCGACTTTGCGTCGGCGGTGGAACTGATCAACGCCCATGAATTCGGCAACGGCGTGGCCTGCTTCACGTCCGACGGCGGCGTGGCGCGCGCCTTCGCCCGCCAGATCAAGGTAGGCATGGTCGGCATCAACGTGCCGATCCCGGTGCCCATGGCCTGGCACTCGTTCGGCGGCTGGAAGCGGTCGCTCTTCGGCGACCACCACGCTTACGGCGAAGAAGGCATCCGCTTCTACTCGCGCTACAAGAGCGTGATGCAGCGCTGGCCGGACAGCATCGCCAAGGGCGCCGAGTTCACCATGCCCGTGGCCAAGTAGTTCCGCGATCCGCGACAACACCGCCCCGGCCGCGGCGGCCGGGGCTTGCCGAAAGACATGACAAGGGGAATCCTGATGCGCATCGGGATAGGCGGCTTTCAGCATGAAACCAATACGTTCGCGCCGTCGCGCGCGACGTGGGAAGACTTTGCCGACAAAGGCGGCGGCTGGCCCAAGCTGGTTACGGGCCCGGCCATGTTCCAGGCGGTGGCCGGCGCCAACATTCCGGTGGCTGGCTTCATCGAGGCCATGAGCGGCCACACCTTGCTGCCCGCCACCTGGGCCGCGGCCAGCCCTTCCGGCCTGGTCACCGAGGATGCGTTCGAGCGCATCAGCGCGCTGATCCTGCAGGGGCTGTCGCTGGCCCTGCCGCTGGACGGTGTCTACCTGGACCTGCACGGCGCGATGGTCACCGAGCACCTGGACGACGGCGAAGGCGAACTGCTCAGGCGCGTGCGCGCGCTGGTCGGACCCGACGTGCCCATCGTGGCCAGCCTGGATCTGCACGCCAACGTCACGCGGGCCATGGTGCAGCACGCGGATGCGCTGGTCTGCTATCGCACCTACCCGCACATCGACATGGCCGAAACCGGCCAACGCGCAGCCGCCTTGCTGGCTCGGCGTCTGGCGGGCGCGCCGCGCAGCCACGTCGCGCTGCGTCAGTTGCCTTACCTGATTCCGCTGTGCTGGCAATCCACCGACATCGAGCCGTCCCGCAGCCTGTACCAGCGGCTGGGCGACATCGAAGCCCGCGGCGCCCAGAGCCTGTCGTTCGCCACCGGTTTTCCGGCGGCGGACTTCCCGGATTGCCTGCCGGCGGTCTGGGCCTACGGGGCCACGCAGGCCGAGGCTGAGGCGGCAGCCGACGAAATGGCGCGCGCCGTGCTCAACGCCGAACGCGACTTCGGCGGCACGCTCTACAACCCTGACGACGCCGTGACCACGGCCCTGCGGCTGGCGCGCGATGCCAACGCACCCATCGTCATTGCCGACGCGCAGGACAACCCCGGTGCCGGCGGCAGCTCCGACACGACAGGTCTGTTGCGGGCCCTGATCCGTCACGACGTTCGCGATGCCGCCATCGGCCTGATCGTCGACCCCGCGGCAGCACTGGCCGCGCATCGCGCCGGCGTCGGCAAGACAGTCCGAATTTCATTGGGTGGACATTCGGGTATTCCTGATGACGAACCCCTGGACGCCGAGTTCATCGTGGAGAAAACTTCCGATGGGCGCTTCGATACGCATGGCGCGTTCTACCGCGGTTTCCATATGGATCTCGGCCCCAGCGCCTGCCTGCGGATCGGCGGTGTGCGCATCGTGGTGGCGTCCAGCAAGGTGCAGATGGCCGACCAGGAGATGTTCCGCTTTGCCGGGGTGGACCCGCGCCGCGCGGCGATCCTGGCGGTGAAAAGTTCGGCGCATTTCCGGGCTGATTTCACGCCCATCGCGCACACGATCCTGGTGTGCGCCGCACCGGGCTCGATGCTGATGGATGCGGCTAAACAACCATGGACACGGCTGCGTCCGGGCATCAGAATGGCGCCTTGCGGCCCGGCCTTCGCCGGACCCGCTACAGCCTGACCCTCACACGCCGTGCCTCTGGCGCGGCGCGTTAACGACGTAGCGGCTCGACATGCCGCTCACTACGCATCAAGGGGATTTTCATGCTCAAGTTTGTCCGCGCGGCCGCTTTGGCCAGCGCTACCCTGCTGATGGCCCACGGCGCCTATGCCGAGACCGTCATCAAGTCAGTGATGCACTCGCCTTTGCGCCTGACCGATCCGCACGCCACCACCGCGTACATCACGACGTGGCACGGCTACATGATCTACGACACGTTGCTGGCCACCGACGCCGACAACAAGATCCAGCCGCAGATGCTGGAAAAATGGGATGTCTCGGCCGACGGCAAGACCTACACCATGACGCTGCGCCCGGGCCAGAAATGGCATGACGGCAAGCCGGTGACGGCCGAAGACTGCGTCGCCTCGATCAAGCGCTGGGCCGCCGGCGACGGCATGGGCCGCACGCTGCTCAAGTTCACCGACAAGATCGAAGTCATCGACGACAAGAGCTTTCGCATCGTCATGAAGGAACCCACGGACCTGGCGCTGCGCGCCCTGTCCAAGCCGACCGGCACCGCGCCGTTCATGATGCCCAAGCGCATCGCCGACCTGGCCATCGGCCAGCCGATCACGGACATGACCGGTTCGGGGCCGTTCAAGATCGTCGAATTCAAGCCGGGCGTGAAAACCGTCTACGCCAAGAACACCGACTATGTGCCGCGCAAGGAACCCGCCAGCGGGCTGGCCGGCGGCAAGGTCGTGAACGTGGACAAGGTCGAATGGGATGTCATGCCCGACGCCCTGACCACCGCCAACGCGCTCCTGGGCGGCGAGATCGACTTCGTCGAGCAGTTCCCCTACGACCTGCTGCCCATGATCGAAGGCAACAAGGACCTGAAGGAAGAGTCGCTCAGCCCGGTCGGCTACTTCACGATGTACCGCTTCAACTTCAAGTACCCGCCCTTCAACAACAAGAAGATCCGCCAGGCCGCCATGTACGCCATCGGCCAGGAAGATGTGATGAAGGCGCTGGTGGGCAATCCCAAGTACTGGCGGACCTGCGCCTCGCTGTGGGGTTGCGGCACGCCGCTGGAAACGGATATCGGCAAGGAAGTGGTCGTGCCCTCGAACATCGAGAAGGCCAAGGCGCTGCTGAAAGAAGCCGGCTACGACAACACCCCCATCCTGGTGATGCATGCCACCGACGTGGGCACGCTGTCGGCCCAGCCCGTCGTGATGGCCCAGGCCCTGCGCAAGGCCGGTTTCAACGTCAACCTGGCGGCGATGGACTGGCAGAGCGTGGCCACGCGCCGCGCCTCGAAGGCCGCGCCGGCTGAAGGCGGCTGGAACATCCACAACACCAACTGGTACGCCACCGACGTCATGGATCCGGTGCGCTCGGCCCCGGCCGCGGCCAACGGCGACAACGCCTGGTTCGGCTGGCCCGACTTCCCCCAAGTCGAGGAACTGCGCACCAAGTTCGCGCTGACGTCCGACCCCGCCGAGCAAAAGAAGATCGCCGATGAACTGCAGCGCATCGGCATCGACGAAGGCCTGTACGTGCCGCTGGGCCAGATGTCCGTTCCTACCGTGTACTCGGCCAAGCTGTCCGGCCTGGTGCATGCGCCGGTGTTCGCGTTCTGGAATGTGAAAAAAGCCCCTTGAAGGGGTAGCAGCCCGGGCCTGCCGCCAGGCAGGCCCTGATTTTGGGGGAATGACATGCTGGCATTCGTTTCACGCCGGCTCCTCGCGACCATCCCCGTTCTGGTGATGGTCGCGGTGGTGGTCTTTGCAATATTGCGTGCGGGCTCGGGCGATCCGGCCATCATCATGGCCGGCGACGGCGCCACGCCTGAACGTGTCGAACTGATACGCCAGACGATGGGCCTGGACAAGCCGGTGATCCAGCAATTCTTCATCTGGAGCGGCAGACTGCTGCAGGGCGACCTGGGCACCTCGCTGATGTCCGGCGTGCCGGTCACGCGTCTGATCAGCCAACGGCTGGAGCCTTCGCTCAGCCTGGCAGTGCTGACGCTGGTCTTCACCCTGATCGTCGCCATTCCGCTGGGCGTGCTGGCAGCCTGGCGCCAGGGCCGGTTGCTGGATCGCGCCGTCATGGGCTTTTCGGTGCTGGGCTTTTCGGTGCCGGTGTTCGTCACCGGCTACCTGCTGATCTGGGCCTTCGCCATCAAGCTGGGCTGGTTCAACGTCCAGGGCTACGCGCCGCTGGCCAATGGCTTCTGGCCATTCCTGCACCGGCTGATCCTGCCCTCGCTGGCGCTGTCCACCGTGTATATCGCGCTGATCGCGCGCATTACCCGCACCAGCGTCATCGAAGTCATGGGCGAAGACTTCATCCGCACCGCGCGTTCCAAGGGCCTGACCGAGACCGGCGTACTGCTGGGCCACGCCCTGCGCAACGCCGCCGTGCCCATCGCCACGGTAGTGGGCCTGGGCATCGCGCTCCTGATCAGCGGCGTGGTCGTGACCGAATCGGTCTTCAACATCCCCGGCCTGGGCCGGCTGGTGGTCGAAGCCGTGCTGGCGCGCGACTACCCCGTCATCCAGGGCCTGACGCTGTTCTTCGCGTTCGTCTACGTGTTCATCAATCTGGTTGTCGATTGCGCCTACACGGTGTTCGACCCCCGTATCCGATACTGAGGCCACGCCATGCAAACGCCAACCGACGCCGCCGTGCAGGCGGCCGCCGACCTCCCCGGAGGCGGCACCCCCCACGTCACCGCCTGGCGCCAGATCCGCCAGGGCCTCAAGAGCTGGCCCGTGATGCTGGCCCTGGTGGTGCTGGCCGTCATTGTGGCGGTCGCGCTGTTCGCCCCCCTGCTGGGCACGATCGACCCGACACAGATCAACCCGGGCGCCCGTCTGAAGCAGCCCTTTACCGACTACCTCTTCGGCACCGACGCCTTTGGCCGCGACGTCTGGTCGCGGGTGGCCTACGGCGCCCGCATCTCGCTCATCGCCGGCCTGGGTGCGGCCGTCGTCAGCGTGGCCATCGGCCTGGTCATCGGCGTCATCGCCGGCTGGTTCCGGTCGCTGGACGGCTTCATCATGCGCACCATGGACGCCATCATGGCCATCCCCGGCATCCTGCTGGCGATCGCCCTGGTGTCGGCTACCGGCGCCAGCCTCATGACCGTGCTGATCGCCATCACCATCCCCGAGATTCCGCGGGTGGTGAGGCTGGTGCGCGGCCAGATCCTGACGGTACGCGGCGAGCCCTATGTCGAGGCCGCGCTGGCGCTGGGCACGCCGCTGCCGCTCCTGCTGTGGCGCCATATGGTGCCCAGCACCGTGGCGCCCCTGACCGTGCAGGGCACCTATGTGTTCGCCTCGGCCATGCTGACCGAAGCCATCCTGAGCTTCCTGGGCGCAGGCATTCCGCCCGAGATCGCGTCCTGGGGCAACATCATGTCCGAAGGCCGCATGTATTTCCGCATGCTGCCCGGCCTGATCCTGTTCCCGGGCCTGTTCCTGTCGCTGACCGTGCTCAGCGTCAACATCCTGGGCGACGCGCTGCGTGACGCGCTGGACCCGAAAATGGTGCGCAGGATCTGATGCCGATGAGCTACTCTCCCACTCCCCCCGCGGGCGACACGTCGTCCGCCATCCTGGCCATCCGCAACCTGTCGGTGGAAGTCGCCGGCGCCGGCAACCGCGTCGTGCGCAACCTGAGCCTGGACGTACACGCAGGCGAAACCGTCTGCGTGGTCGGCGAATCCGGCTCGGGCAAGTCGGTCACCTCCCTGGCCGTCATGGGCCTGTTGCCCCCGGGCGTGCTGAGCATCAGCGCGGGCTCGATCCGCGTCGAAGGCGAAGACGTCGCCACCGCCACGCCACGCCGCCTGCGCGAAATGCGCGCCACCCGCATGGCGATGGTATTCCAGGAACCCATGACCGCCCTGAACCCCGTGCATACGGTGGGCAAGCAGGTCGACGAAGTGCTGCGGCTGCATCGCCGGATGTCGGCGGCCGAACGCCGCGCCAAGGTGCTGGACATGTTCCGGTCGGTGCACCTGCCCGATGTCGAGCGCATTTTCGACGCCTATCCGCACCAGCTGTCCGGCGGCCAGCGCCAGCGCATCGTGATCGCCATGGCGCTGATCCTCGAACCCAAGCTGCTGATCGCGGACGAACCCACCACGGCGCTGGATGTCACCACGCAAAAGCAGATCCTGCTGCTGATCAAGGAACTGCAGGTCAAGCATAAGACCGCCGTGCTGTTCATCACGCATGACTTCGGCGTGGTGGCCGAGATCGCGGACCGCATCGTCGTGATGAACCGCGGCGACCTGATCGAAAGCGGCACGCGCCACGAGATCCTGGCCGAACCCAAGCAGTCCTATACGCGACGCCTGGTGTCGTCGGTGCCCAGCCTGGTGCCGTCGCGGCGCGAGGCGCCCGCCGGCCAGCCGGTGCTGCACGTCAAGGGCCTGGGGCGCACCTACGGTGGCAAACGCGCGCTGCTCTCGCGCCGCGCGCCGCAGAACGTGATCGCTGCGTCCGACGTCAACCTGACGCTGCGCAAGGGCGAGATCCTGGGCATCGTGGGCGAATCCGGCTCCGGCAAGTCCACCGTGGCGCGCTGCATCGTGCGCCTGATCGAGCCTACCGCCGGCCACATGATGATGGGCGGCGAAGACCTCAGCACGCTGTCCGGCGCGGCGCTGCGGCCGGTGCGCCGCCGCATCCAGATCGTGTTCCAGGATCCCTACCGGTCGCTGAACCCGCGCCGCACCGTGGGTGAATCGATCATCGAAGGCCTGCTCAATTTCGGCATGCCGCGCGAGCAGGCCCTGGAGCGCGCAGGCGAAACCCTGACCGTCGTGGGCCTGAGCCCCGACGCCATGCGGCGCTACCCGCACCAGTTCTCGGGCGGCCAGCGCCAGCGCATCTGCATTGCGCGCGCACTGGTCATGGACCCTGAAATCCTGGTGGCCGACGAGGCCGTGTCGGCGCTCGACGTCTCGGTGCAGGCCCAGGTGCTGGAACTGCTGGAGCAAGTGCGCCAGCGCACTGGCGTGGGCGTGCTGTTCATCACCCACGACCTGCGCGTGGCCGCGCAGATCTGCGACACCATCATGGTCATGCAGCGCGGCAAGGTCGTCGAGACCGGCACCGCCGAAACCGTGCTGACCGATCCCCGCCACGAATACACCCGCGCCCTGATCGACGCGGCGCCCGGGCGCGACTGGGATTTCCGCAATTTCCGGCCTGTGGCGGCGAGCGTGATGCCGCCCGCCGCTGCCTGACGCGCCCTCAACACTGGAACCCGCTATGCCGCAACCGCATGAACTTTCGGCCCAGGAACTGCTCTCGGCCTATCGCGACAAGACGCTGTCGCCCGTCGAGGCGACCCGCGCCGTGCTGGACCACATCGAACGCTGGGAACCGCACATCCGTGCCACCTATGCGCTGGATCCGGAGCAGGCGCTGACGCAGGCCCGCGCGTCGGAAGCGCGCTGGATGAAAGGCACGCCGCAGGCCTGCGGCGGCTATACGCTGGATGGCGTGCCCGCCACCATCAAGGAAAACATCGCCACCCGCGGCGTGCCGGTGCCGCTGGGCACCGCAGCGACCGATCTCACCCCCGCCACCGCCGACGCGCCGCCCGCGGCCCGCATGCGCGAGGCCGGCGCCGTGGTGTTGGGCAAGACCACCATGCCCGACTACGGCATGCTGTCCTCAGGCCTGTCCAGCTTTCATGCGCTGACGCGCAACCCCTGGGATGTCACCAAGAATCCGGGCGGCTCCAGCGCGGGCGCGGGCGCGGCAGCCGCCGCCGGCTATGGCCCGCTGCACATCGGCACCGACATCGGCGGCTCGGTGCGCCTGCCGGCCGCCTGGTGCGGCATCGCCACGCTCAAGCCCAGCCTGGGGCGCATCCCCATCGATCCGCCCTTCATGGGCCGCTGCCCCGGCCCCATGACCCGCACCATCACCGATGCCGCGCTGATGATGGGCGTGCTGTCGCAACCCGACACGCGCGACCACATGAGCCTGCCCTTCCAGGACTTCGATTGGCTCAACCTCGCCCAGGACGTGCGCGGCCTGCGCATCGGCCTGCTGCTGGACGCCGGCTGCGGCCTGCCGCTGGACCCTGAAATCCGCGAGGCCGTCGAGGCGGCCGCGCGCCTGTTCGAGAGCGCCGGCGCCATCGTCACGCCCATGAATCCCTGGATGACGCCCGACATGCTGGACGGCGTCGACCGCTTCTGGCGCACCCGCTCGGCCATCGACCTGGGCGCCCTGCCCGAGGCCCGCCGCGCCAGGATCCTGCCGTTCATCCGCACCTGGGCCGAAAGCGGCGGCGGCCAGTCCGGTGAAGCCGTGTTCCGCAGCTACTATGAAACGCTGAACGTGCGCGCCAGGACAGTGGCCGCCTGCGCGCCCTACGACTACGTGCTGTCGCCGGTGGCGCCGGTAGTGGCCTACAACGCTGAATGGGCCGCGCCCACCAACGACGTCGCCACCACCATGCACCACATCGGCTACACCCTGCCCTATAACATGAGCGAGCAGCCGGCCGCGTCCGTCAATTGCGGCTATACGCGGGCCGGACTGCCCATCGGCCTGCAGATCGCCGGCGCGCGCTTTGACGACCTGGGCGTGCTGCGCGTGGCCCGCGCCTGGGAGCGCATGCGCCCCGCGCAACATCCCTGGCCGCAACCGCCCGGCGCGGCCTGATTTTCCGGGCCGGCGGCCGCGCCGTCCAGCCCGCCCCCCTTCGGTCTTTCCCCTTCGGCAACCCACAGGACTCCCCATGCGTTGGCTTCTGGCAATGATCAAGCACGAGACGAATACCTTTTCGCCCGTGCCCACCCCGCTGTCGCGCTTTTTCCGCGGCGCCCCTGACATCCTGGAGGGCGAGCGCGCCATCCGGGCCTACGAAAACACCGACAGCGGCCTGGGCGGCTACATCGAGGTCGCCCGCCGCGTCGGCGCGGAGATCGTGGTGCCGGTGGCCGCCGAGTCCTGGCCCAGCGGGCCGGCCAGCGCCCAGACCCATGAAACCCTTTGCAAGCTGGTGCTGGACCAGGTCAAGCAAGGCGGCTTCGACGCCATCCTGCTGGACCTGCACGGCGCCATGGTGGCCGAGGGTGTCGAAGATGCCGAGGGCGACCTGCTGCGCCGGCTGCGCGAAATCGATCCCGAAACGCCGGTCGCCGTGACGCTGGACATGCACGCCAACATCTACGCCGACATCGTCGACCATGCCACGGTCATCAGCGGCTTTCACACCTATCCGCACGTGGACATCCGCGCGGCGGGCGTACGCGCCGCCAACGTGATCGTGCGCACCCTGAGGGGCGAGATCAAGCCGGTCATGACCTGGGCCAGCAAGCCCATGCTGCCGCACGTCATGTGCCAGGGCACCCATGCCGAGCCCAACAAATCGCTGCAGGAACGCTGCAAGCAGCTGGAAGCCGGCGGCGTGCTGGCGGCCTCGGTGTTCGTCGGGTTTCCGCATGCCGACATCCGCGAAGCCGGCCTGAGCGCCGTGGTCTGTACGGACGGCAACCTGGGCCAGGCCGAGCAATATCGCGACGAGCTGCTGGAACGGGCCTGGAACGACCGCGCCAAATGGGTCTTTCACCCCGAGCCGCTGGCCCCCACCATCGCGCGCGCCAAGACCCTCGAACAGGGTCCGGTCGTGTTGCTCGATCACTTCGACAACACCGGCTCCGGCGGCACCATGGACACCACCGCGGTGCTGGCCGAGGTGCTGCGCCAGGAACTGGACAACGTCGTGTTCTACGCCATCTGCGACCCGCAGGCGGCGCTCGACGCGGCGGCGGCTGGCGTGGGCAGCACGGTCACGCTGGCGCTGGGCGGCAAGCTGGCCATGCCCGCCATCAAGCAGCCCAGCGAACCGCTGACCGTCACCGGTCGGGTCAAGCTGGTGTTCGACGGCGTCTACCTGAACCGCGGGCCGATGTACCGCGGCGTGCGCAACGACACCGGCCTGACCGTGGTGATCGATACCGGCCGGGTCGAGATCGTGGTGGTCTCGCGCCACCAGGAGCCCTTCGACATCAACTGCCTGCTGTCGGCCGGCATCGACCCGCTGCAAAAGCGCTACGTGGTGCTGAAGAGCCGCGTGCACTGGCGCGCCGGTTTCTCCGACATGGCCACCGAGGTCATCGAATGTACCGGGGTGGGCGTCACCACGTCCGATTATGGCCAACTGGACTTCAAGCACGTGCGGCGGCCCATCTATCCGCTGGATCCGCTCTGAACCCCGTTTTGTCGACAATATGCCGGCGCCCCAGGGCGCCGGCTTTCATTTTGAAATCTTCGGTAACTGCGCGCACCCTCCGGCCGCGATGGGCCTCGGTATACTCGCCGCGGGTCCTTACAGGCCGATGAATTCGTCCATGCCGCCACCTGCCCGTTCTACGGCGCCGTGCCGCGGCCGGATCTGACTCGATAATCAACGACAAAGCAAAACGATGAAAAAGAGCGTAGCGATCACCTTAGCCGTGGTCATAGTGGGAGCGGGAAGTTGGGTGGGTGCCACGTGGTACACGGGCAAGCGCATCGAAGAAAGCGCCCAGCGGCACCTGGCTGAAACCAACGAAAAGCTGGCCAAGATCACGCCTTTGTTCGGTCTGCGCATTGACCAGATCAAATACGAGCGCAGCCTGTTCTCGACCCAGGCGCGCTACGGCCTGTCGTTCGTCAAGAACGACAAGAGCCCGCAGGAAATGCCCGACGGCATGATCGAATTCGACGCCCGCATCGAGCACGGCCCGTTCCCCAAGAGCGCCCTGGCGCGCGGCGCCATCGCGCCCAAGCTGGCCTTCGTGCACGCCGAAATGGCCAAGACGGACAACGTCAAACCGCTGTTCGAGCTGACCCGCGACGTCGCCCCCCTGATTTCCGACGCCATGGTCAGCTTCGGCGGCAACACGGCCTCGACTTCGCAGATCGCACCGGTCAAGATCACGCACGACGGCAACTCGGTCGACTTCAGCGGCATGACCATCACTGGCGCCTTCGACCGCAGCCTGCAAGGCGTCACCGCCCACGCCCAGACCGACACACTGGCCGTGGACGGCACCAAGGGCGACGACCCGATCAAGCTGCTGCTGTCGGGCCTGGCCATCGACGTCGACACCCGTGTCGGCAAGTTTGGCGTGCAGACCGGCGATTCGGGCTTCAAGATCAAGCGCGTCGAGGTCGTCAAGCCCGATGCCGACGTCAAGGCCAGCCTCGACAACTTCGGCTACACCGTCAAGGTGTCCGAAGACGACAAGACCATCAACGCTCAGGCCGCCTACCAGAGCGGTGACATCACCGTGAACGACGTGGCGCTGGGCAACGCCCAGGCCGTGATCAAGCTGGCCAAGCTGGACGGCGCGGCGGTCAAGCAACTGTCGGACACCTACAACCAGCTGATCCGCCAATACATGGCAGATACGCGCGACGAAGGCCTGAACGACGAACAGTTCCAGGTGTTGCTGGACAACGCCGGCAAGCTGCTGGCCGGCAACCCCTCGTTCAGCATTGACCCGATCAGCTGGAAGACCGCCAAGGGCGAAAGCAAGCTGACCTTCGCGCTGGACCTGGCCAACCCGCCCAACGCCAAGGACCTGACCCCGCAGGAAATCGTGGTCCAGGCCATCAAGCGGATCGACGCCACCCTGGTCATCTCCAAGCCGATGGTGCAGGACCTGATGGTGCAGTATGCCGTCAAGAAAGAAGGCCTGACCGCCGAGAAGGCCGCGGCGGAAGCCGCCGACAACGTGCGCAGCATGTCCGGCATGGCCGAAATGTTCAACGTGGGCAAGAACGACGGCGACAACATCGTCGGCAAGTTCCACTTCGCCGACGGCATGGGCGATCTGAACGGCAAGAAGATTCCCGCCGACGAACTGTTCTCGGGCCTGCTGGGCTCCGTGGGCATGAACCCCAGCATGACGGACGACGAGGAAGAGTCCGAGCCCGCCGTCGGCGCCACCTCCATGGACGGCGACACCGCGTCGGCCACGGCCGGCGAGACGCTGCAGGAGTTCAACGTCGACATGGTCGTCAGCATGCTCGACGACATGGGCTACACCACGCGCAAGACCGACGGCGACGAAGGCCCCGTGCTGATCCTGGACGCCGGCGCCACCGGCGCCACCGACCTGCGCATGGAATTCCTGTGCAACGACTTCACCGAGAAGTGCTACGACCTGGTCGTGACCGCCACGTACGCCACCAAGAAGCCGGCCACGCTGAAGGCCATCAACGCCTGGAACCGTGAATACCGCTGGACCCGCGCCTATCTGGACGAAAAGAACCAGGCCGTGCTGCAGATGGACATGAACGCGGAAGGCGGGATCGGCAAGAACAACCTGCAGATCCTGATCAACACGTACTTCAGCATCACCGAAGACTTCGCCAAGAGCATGACGGCCGCGCCGGCGAAGTAAATCGTTTTACCCTCCGCCGCGCTCACGCGACGGCGGATGAGGCCACACGCAAAGGGCCGCACGGATATGTGCGGCCCTTTTTTTGTCCGTCTCGGATGCCCAGGAAGGGATGATCCTGCGTTGGCGGCCATCACATTCATAAAGACTGTCTCTTATACACATCTCCGAGCCCACGAGACCTAATAAAAAAGGGGGGGGGGGGGGGGGGGGGGGGGGGGGGGGGGGGGGGGGGGGGGGGGGGGGG
>NZ_JAELTJ010000970.1 GCF_016428805.1 Achromobacter sp. ASV32 | reverse complement strand
ACCATCCCCGGTCTCGGTTTCGGTCTTCCTCCGAAACGTCCCAAACCTTTGCCCCTAGCAACCGATTAGCCTTTGGAGGCTGCATCAGAATCCGAACCGACGACATCGGCTGACCTCTTCATGCCGAGCTTCTTGGTGCATGTGTAATTTTCCTTAATTCGTCTCTTCCGCCCGGTCTCTGGCCTTGGATATTTTGGTCTTCTTGGTTTAGAGAGTGAGAGAGCCCTGCAAGGAGTCACAAAACAATCACAGAGTGCTTTGGCCGTTGGTACGGCGTTTGATCAATAGTTCAAGTAAGTCACTCACTTTGCTTAAAGCTCTCCCGACACCGCGGCGCAGAAGCTAATACAAACATTACTATAGATGTCGCTGCCGCATCGCCCCGGCG
>NZ_JAELTJ010000969.1 GCF_016428805.1 Achromobacter sp. ASV32 | reverse complement strand
GATTCCCACTGGACCGATTTGCGCTTTTCCTTTTTCTTTTTCTTGTCCTTCTTCGAGCTTGACGGAGTTGACCAGGTGTCATCGGGGCCAGCAATAGTTGCCTCAGCGGGCGCAGTGGACTTCTCGTCTACAAGCAGACCGCGATCCGCGGGAGCTTCTTCCAAGGATTTGTCTGCATCCTGCCCGGTTGGCTCAGATTGAGCTGCATCATCGAGCGACGAAGAATCGAGCTGTTGTGACTTCTTTTTCTTCTTGCTCTTCTTGGTAGGCATCTCCCACATATCAGCCTCTGCAGCTTCTGTTGGGGCTCCACGAGATGTTTCCGGTGTAACCTCAGTAGTCTCGGCCGAATCTTTACCAATCAAGGCGCCAGCGACGGCTGCGGCAC
>NZ_JAELTJ010000968.1 GCF_016428805.1 Achromobacter sp. ASV32 | reverse complement strand
CCCCCCCCCCCCCCCCCCCCCCCCCCCCCCCCCCCCCCCCCCCCCCCCCCCCCCCCCCCCCCCCCATTCCCACCCCAACACGCCATACGAGATCGGTTATTAGGTCTCGTGGGCTCGGAGATGTGTATAAGAGACAGCTATAATTTAAACTAATAATAAAGACGATAATAAAGGAAGAAGAATCAGAAATAACCAGCAAGCAATTTAGGCAAATTAGGCGCCAGCTATTAGTTAGGTAGCTAACTATTAAGCTGTCTCTTATACACATCTGACGCTGCCGACGACGATGCGGTTGTGTTTTTGTGGGGGGGGGGGGGGGGGGGTGAGAGGGGGGGGGGGGGGGGGGGGGGGGGGGGGGGGGGGGGGGGGGGGGGGGGGGGGGGGGGGG
>NZ_JAELTJ010000967.1 GCF_016428805.1 Achromobacter sp. ASV32 | reverse complement strand
CCCCCCCCCCCCCCCCCCCCCCCCCCCCCCCCCCCCCCCCCCCCCCCCCCCCCCCCCCCCCCATCCATCCCCCCCCCCCCCCCCACACCTCCACAACCGCATCGTCGTCGGCAGCGTCAGATGTGTATAAGAGACAGCCCCCCAACCTCTCCCCCTATCTCCCCGTCCCCTATTTTGTCGACATCCGGCCTTCAATGCATCAAAGAAAAAGTTTATCGGAACTACAAAGAGAACAAAAGTCAGTCTTGAAGCTGTCTCTTATACACATCTCCGAGCCCACGAGACCTAATAACCGATCTCGTATGCCGTCTTATGCATTAAAAAATGGGGGGGGGGGGGGGGGGGGGGGGGGGGGGGGGGGGGGGGGGGGGGGGGGGGGGGGGGGGGG
>NZ_JAELTJ010000966.1 GCF_016428805.1 Achromobacter sp. ASV32 | reverse complement strand
CCCCCCCCCCCCCCCCCCCCCCCCCCCCCCCCCCCCCCCCCCCCCCCCCCCCCCCCCCCCCCTATTTTTCAAGCAGAAGAGGGCATACGAGATCGGTTATTAGGTCTCGTGGGCTCGGAGATGTGTATAAGAGACAGGACCAAGCCAGGGGGGAGAAAGGCTCCATTTCGGATTCAGGGACAGAAGCTCGGGCGGTGGGGCGGGGCCATCTGGCATCGCGGACCAAGACAGACAGACAGGCTGACTGACTGCTGTCTCTTATACACATCTGACGCTGCCGACGACGATGCGGTTGTGTAGTGGGCGGGGGTGGGCGGGGAATTAAAAAGGGGGGGGGGGGGGGGGGGGGGGGGGGGGGGGGGGGGGGGGGGGGGGGGGGGGGGGGGGG
>NZ_JAELTJ010000965.1 GCF_016428805.1 Achromobacter sp. ASV32 | reverse complement strand
GAGATGTGTATAAGAGACAGCTCTTCGAGAAACTGGCCAACTACACCGGCGCCTCTCTTAAGAACTTGATTGCGCCGCTCGACGACTCTCCCAACGCCGACCGTTACGTCTTTCGTCTTCAAGGAAACCGAGTCTACTATGTTCTGCTATCAACAGCGAACCTGGCCACTTCCATGGCTCGTGATAACCTTTTATCACTCGGAATCTGCTTAGGTATGTGCATTGTGTTAATTGTCACTGGGTCAGAATTCTACTTGCCCTTCTTCCTCCTCGTCTTCTCCCCACCAAAAAAGGTGTGCGTTTTCGTTGCTAATTCTTCTCTCTCTCTCTTTTTTTTTTCGCAGGAAAATTCACAAAAACTGGCAAGTTCCGCCTACATATCACAGCC
>NZ_JAELTJ010000964.1 GCF_016428805.1 Achromobacter sp. ASV32 | reverse complement strand
CAGCCAAGACGAGTGGCTGCAACTACACTGGCGCACAGAGTTTCCCAAGAAGCCGGTACACCCCTTGGAAAAGGAAATCGCGAGGGGATGGTTGGATACTCCGTTCGGTTTGACCATCAAGTGCCGAAAGGGGCCAAGATCAAGTTTCTTACCGAAGGAACTTTGCTGCAGGAGCTTCTGCGGGATCCATACTTACGGCAGTATAGCGCAATAATTGTTGATGAGATTCATGAAAGAAGTCTTGATGTGGACTTATTAGTTGGGTTTCTAAAGCAAATATTAGCTGCTGGGCCAAAACATCGCGGTGGAGTTCCGCTGAAAGTCGTCGTCATGAGTGCTACTGCTGACGTCGACACGACAAAAACCTTTTTCGAAGACGAGGCTGTAC
>NZ_JAELTJ010000963.1 GCF_016428805.1 Achromobacter sp. ASV32 | reverse complement strand
ATTTATGGAAATATTTACGGTACATAAGATTTGGTCAACTCTTTGCCCAGTAAGGAACTGGCAAGCAAGAGACGGCGATATGAGACATGGTTTAAAAAAAGCGATATAGAAAGAGAATTATATCTTGGGCGTATAGAAGGATATTTATCGATGGAGGATTTCTACTCCAGGTAGATACTTGGATAGAGAAATTAAGTTTCATTGGACATGTGTTTCATTTTGCCTTTTCCTGCATGATTTTCAAAAGCTTCAATGAAATCAACTATTCAATATCTTCTGTCATGAAGTTGTAAATGGAATGCTCAAGAATGCAAACCCGAATGTTGAAAACGGTTACTCGTAGCTCGCTTCCCCGATGTGGTAATTTCGCGGCGCGGATGTCTCTGCC
>NZ_JAELTJ010000962.1 GCF_016428805.1 Achromobacter sp. ASV32 | reverse complement strand
AAGTACTACTGCTCCGACTCGTACGGAGTAGATAGATAGACTAGCCAGCGTTGCAGATTATTGACATGGCATTACAATGCGGACGCTAGCGATGTCGAAGTGCCTACAATATGAAAGCGAGACGGCTCTCTTTGTTCCCAACGGGAGGGAGAGCAAACCCTGAACCTTGTATAGGTATGAGCAAACGGCTGTCATGAAGAAGTAACTTACACGTCGCCATGTCTCATCTTTTTCGTACACACTGGGGCCTCTCCAGATCCCTCGGAACAGCAAATTACCGTACAAAAGTCTATTCGGTAATAAAAGGGGATATGTGGAATCTGGCACACGGGGTCTACTTTCTCTCACAAGAGAGCGCGCTGGACAAAAATGAGCGCGACCTAGGTGG
>NZ_JAELTJ010000961.1 GCF_016428805.1 Achromobacter sp. ASV32 | reverse complement strand
GCCGTGCTTGGGGTAGCAGCACTTTTTCAGGTGCTGAGAGACAATAGTGAAGACGGACGGCGGGAGAGCCATGTAGAAGAGACGATTTGTCTCGCTGCGGCCCTGCTCGAGCTCTTCTAGATGTTTGTTGAGCTCCTCGAGAGACTCGTCCTTGTCATATTGACCGGAAATATACGTGCACAGGTCGCAGAATTCTTCGAGCTGCTGCTCAATCTCCTTTGTCGGCGTCTTCATGGACGACTTGACTCGGCGCAGGTACTCCTCCCGATCCATCTTTGTACGAGCATAGCCAACGATTCTGACATCCTTGGGCAGGAATTGGTTTCGGTACTGGGCGATGCGTTAGTATCCTAATTCTATTAGCGTCGAGATATATGGTTGCTCACAAG